>NZ_CAXAPA010000001.1:0-491144 GCF_963970835.1 Pseudomonas sp. EA_15y_Pfl1_P101
GAGCGGTTGCCGCATGCATCCACGGCAGAAGACTACGAAGCGTTGTTACCGTGGAACTGCTCACCGGAAATGCCACGGTAAACGGAAACCGTACCTGATTGTAGGTGTGCTTGGTGGATCGCTTACGTCCGATTTGCCGAACTGGTTGAAAAAAGCCGCGCAGCAGCACACGCCCGAAGCCTCTGCGATAGAGACTTCGGAGTGATCGGCAACATTCAGGTGAGGTGACGAAAGGTGCGGCTCAGGGCGCCAGGCGTTCGCGGGTCCAGTCGGCCCCTTGCAAGCGATAGTTCAAGCGGTCATGCAAGCGGCTGGCGCGACCTTGCCAGAACTCGATGCGCTCCGGCAGCAAACGATAGCCACCCCAGTGCTCGGGGCAATCGGGTTGGGAATCGCTGAAGCGTTGTTCGGTGGCCTTGAGCAGGTCCTGCAGTTCTTCGCGGTCACGGATGACCTGGCTCTGCGGGGACGCCCACGCCCCCAGGCGGCTGCCCAGCGGGCGGACCTGGTAATAAGCGTCCGACTCCTCAGGCGTGACCTTGACCACCCGACCCTCGATGCGCACTTGGCGTTCGAGGGTCGGCCAGAAAAAGGTCATGGCCGCAAACGGCCGAGCCGCGAGCTGTTCGCCCTTGGCACTCTGATAATTGGTGAAGAAGGTAAAGCCCTGCGCATCCAGGCCCTTGAGCAACAGGATGCGGCAGTGCGGGCGACCGTCCTGGTCGACCGTGGCCAAGGTCATGGCATTGGCTTCCACCGGGGGCTGCTCGGTTGTCACCGCGTCAGCAAACCACTCGTGGAACAACGCAAACGGCTCGCTCGGGGCCTGGGCCTCGCTCAAACCATCCCGTGTGTAGTCACGGCGCATATCGGCCAGTGCCTGGGTCATGCGGCTTTATCCTTCTGGTTCAACAGATCAGTTTTTCGCCTGGTCGTTTGCCGGTGCAGCGGCCTTGGCTTTGGCTGGAGCAGGCTTTTTGGCAGCAGGCTTAGCCGGTGCTTTTTTAGCGGCTGGCTTGGCAGCGGCTTTCTTGGCAGCGGCTTTCTTGGCGGCTGTAGCCTTCTTGGCCGGAGCTTTGGCAGCCGGGGCCGGGGCTGGAACGTTGTGTACTGCAACCATTTCAGCCACCGGTGGAGTCTTGCCCGACTGATACTTGCTCAGCAAAGCCAGCATGGTGGTGCGCTGGGTAAACATGATTTCCATACGACGGTTCAGTGCGCGACCCTGAGTGCTGTCGTTGGCGGCACGTGGCATCATGTCGCCCATGCCGCGCAGCATCAGGCGGTCTTGCTTGAGGCCGCTGAGGCTGAAGATAGAGGCGATGGATTGTGCACGTTCCTTGGTCAGCACCTGGCTGGCCGGGGCGGTGCCGGTGGCATCGACGTGGCCCAATACCAGTACGGCGGTCTTTGGATCGGCTTCAACGGCCTTGGCAACGCGAGTGAACGGGCCGAGGGTGACGGGCAGCAGCATCGCTGGGCGTTTCGGGTTGTAGGAGCCGTCTACCGGTGCAATCACCACCAGCACATTGTCACGACGCTCCAGTTGCAGGTTGCTGTCCTTGATGGCGGCGCGCAGGCGTGGCTCATAGTCGTCCAGCCAGGCCTGAGTGATTTTCGGGTCGGGCATTGGTACGTTGGTCACGTCGACCTTGGCCAATGGCTTAGGTTTGCTTTCGAAAGGCCACCACCATTTGGTGTCGGTCTTGGCGACGACTGGGGCGGCGGCAGGTGCTGGCTCCGCGGCCTTGAGGTCGGCTTTCAGGTCAGCCTTGGCATCGGCAGCCTTTTCGTCGGCGCTTTTGAACGAGAACGGCCACCAGCTGGAGCCGGTGTCAGCCTTTGCAGTTGGCGCTGGGGCTTGCGCAGCAGCAGCGGCCGCTACCGGTGCTGCAGGCTTGGCGCCCGCAGCGGGCTTGGCATCCGGCTTGGCGTCGGTTTGGGTCACTGCGTCCTTGGTAGCGGCCTTATCAGATCCAAATGACCACCAATGCCCGCCCTCGGCATCATTTTGTGGAGTTTGTGCGCAGCCAGTAATAGTGAGGCACAGCGCCAGTGCCAAGGACTTGTTCGATAACATGAGATATCCACAAAATGAGAAAAGAAACGGGGGTCTGGGTGACCCGTTAAACAGACGCTTACAGAACATTAAAGTTACATCATTTCGTTCAGCGTCTTCTTATAGTTGCCTTTGTAACAAAAAAACGTGAAACAGCAAGGGGTTTACAGACAACCGGCCAATATTCCGACCAACTTCTGTGCCCGCGGGTCCATTAGTACATAAGGCCCCAATGTATTAGTCACGAAACCAAACGCTACATCATGCTCGGGATCGGCAAACCCGACCGAGCCACCCGCACCGGGATGCCCGAAAGCACGCGGGCCAAGGCCGAAGGTGGCGTTGGGCAACTGCGGTTGGTCCAACATGCAGCCCAGGCCAAAACGGGTTTGTGTCAATAATGTTTTATCCGGCCCGATACTGTGTTCACGGGTCAATTGTTCAAGCATGTCGGCCTCCAGCAAACTACCGTCCAACAATCCACTATAAAAACCCGCCAGGCTACGTGCATTACCGTGACCATTTGCCGCTGGCTGCTGCATACGCCGCCATTCAGGTTTATTAGTGCTGGTCAGAATAGACGGAGGATTGGCAAAAGCACGTGTAGTCATGGCCTCAGGTTCACGCATCATTACTTGCAGTAAACGTTGTGCGGCCTCATCGCCCCTATTGCCTTTGCTGCGCGCTATATGTGCGACGCGATAAAACTCTTCATCGGCCAAGCCCACATGAAAGTCCAGCCCCAATGGCCGTGCAACCCGCGCCACGATGGACTCTCCCGGCCCGCGCCCATCAGCGCGACGCAGCAATTCACCCACCAACCAGCCGTAGGTGATCGCCTCGTACCCATGGCCTTGGCCCGGCGTCCACCAGGGTGCTTCGGCCGCCAGTGTGTCAACCATCAGTTGCCAATCGTACAGGGCTTCAGTAGGCAGCATCTGGCGGATCGCCGGCAACCCGGCCTGGTGGCAGAGCAACTGGCGCAGGGTGATGGCTTCTTTGCCTGACGCCGCAAATTCCGGCCAGTAGTTGGCGACCGGTGCATCCAGTTGCAATTTGCCTTCGGCCACCAGTTGCAGGGCCGTAACGGCGGTAAAGGTCTTGGTGCAGGAAAACAAGTTGACGATCGTATCGCTGTGCCAGGCCTCGCTACCGTCCTTGTCGGCGGTACCGGCCCACAGGTCGACGACGGTTTCACCGCCGATCTGGATGCAGAGCCCGGCCCCGCGCTCTTGCGGGTCATCGAACAACGCGACAAAGGCTTCACGTACCGCTTCGAACTGGAGTTCGTAATGACCCTGGATCTGCACCTGAACACCCTCGGACAACACAGCAAAAAGTGGCCGACATTGTTCCAGCCCTTGTGGGTTTTGTGAACCCGTCAGCACTCAATCAATGACCATTTCCGGAGTGCCCACCGGCATTCCCGGCGCCCTGCACCGGGCCTTTGCCTCCGTGCCCGGCCCTGCCCCCTTCGCTTTCGCGCACGGCACCGGCCGCCTTGGCCTTTTCTGCCTCTTTGCCGAGTTGATCGACCGCCGCCAGGTTACTTTTGCGCACGCTTTCAACAAAACCCTGGAACGGTACGTCGGTGATGCCCACCAGGCCAAAGTGGCCATTTTCACCGTCGAGCAATCGACCGGTCACCGGCTGGTCCAGGTACTGGAACCAATGCACGCCGACAATCGACGGCTCGGCCATGGCCTGCTTCAAGAAGTTGCCGTAAGCCGTGCCACGGTCTTCTTCCTTGGCCAACTGCGTCACGCCGCCCCAGAACGGCCCACGATCGGCCGAGCCAAAGTTGAATTCGGTGATCAGCACCGGCTTGTCCAGCGCACGCAACGCGGCAAAGTCATAGCCGTCCTGTGGCTTAAGCGTGTACATGTTGAAGCTCAGCACATCGCAATACTGCGCGCAGGAGGCCACGGCTTCCGGCGTGCTGACCGCATAACGGCCACCCAACAGCAGTTGGTTGGGGGCGTGCCATTTCAGCGAGTCGGAGATGGTCTTGAAGTAGGCATCCGCAAACGTCTTCTGGAAGTATTGGAAGTCAGCTTCGATTTCCGGGTGCTCAGGGTTGGGAATCGGCGGTTCGAAGCCCGGGTCTTCCATCAATTCCCAGCCCTTCAACTCGATGCCCCAGGCTTTCGACAGGCCTCCTTCGTTACGGTATTTGTCACGCAGTTGTTTGAGGAAGGCGCGCTTGGCCGGTACGTCGGTGGTCATGCGCAAGGTGCCGTAGGCCAAGGCGTAGCGGGATTTAGCATCATCGCTGGGACCGGCCCAGGCCAGCTCGTTGTCGGCAAAAAAACCGACCAACCACGGGTCGTTACGGTGATCGCGGGCGGCGATAGCCACGGCGCGTTCGGTGGCCATGGCGAAACGCGGGTCGAACGGGTCGGGCATGCCACCCCACCAGTCGGTGCCGGTGCTGATGCTGGCGTAGTCACCGACGATCGACAGCGGCAAGGTGTAGGGCACACGATTGGCAGTGGTCAAATCCTCGTCGCTCCAGTTGCCTACGGTGTTGAAACCCCAGGCTTGCAGGCGGTCGAGGGCATGGGTGACCCAGCGTTTTTGGTCGAAACCGTCACCGCCATACGTGCGTTGCAAGTTGGCGCCGTAAAAGTCATACCAACGACCGGCACCAAAGCTACGCCCTTCGCCTGCACCGTTACCGGTACGGTTGTCGCCGCTGCCGTAGTACTTGTCGAAGGGTTCGCCACCTTTAGGCAGCGCCGCGAACATCCATTCACGGCCGGCCACATAAGTCTGGCTGTTGTCCGGGGCCACAGTATTGACGCCCAAGGAGTAGAACGGATGCCCCTCCGGCGTCACCAGGTACCAGCGGCCGTCGCGTTTTTCGGTGCGGAAAAACCCACTGGCGTCGAACGCCGGGCCTTTGTTCCAGCCGCCGTACTGGTCCAGGGCGGACTTATCCCGCGTGGCCAGCCAGCCCTGAAGTTGCTGTTGCTCCTTGGCCGCGGCGGCTTTGAGTTGCCCGTCGCCGCTGACTTTTTCCGGCCAGCGCGCCCGGGCGGATTGACCATAGGCATCCACCAACTCGCTGTAGGCCGCCTTCAACACCGGCTCGCTGTCCTGCACGCCAAAGCGCTCCAGCAAGATGCTCTGGGCGGCGTTAGGCTTGAGCATTGACAAGGTCACCGAAACCACCTGGCTGCGGTCAATTTCACCCACGCTGCCGGCCAGCAATACGCGCCGGCCGTCCACCGTGATCGGCATCGGCGGGCCAGCCTTCATGCCCTGGCTCAACGGCGAATTGGCTTGCAGCGGGATCAGCAAGGTCTGGGCCGGACCGGCTGGCAAGTCAATGCGACTGACCAGGGTGCGGCCATCGCTGCTCTGCACCTTGACATAGAGGGTCAACGCCCAGTCCATCGCACTCTGGATACGCAAGCTCATAGCGCTCGATTGCGACCAGTCCCAGGCGCCGCTTTGCGGGCTGAGCACCAGGCTCGGTTCGGCCGCCGGGTTGAAGGTGATGCGACGCAGCACTTCGCCTTCGGCGGTCTGTTCGGCGTTGTATTGCGGCAGGCTGGCGTCCTGGGTCGCCACCTTGACCACATCGGCAGGCCGGACGAAATTGAACAGCGTTTGTTGCCCCACAGGCGCAGCCATCAAGGGCGCTGTAAACAGCAGGGCAAAAAGAGCGGGCAGCGTGCGAATCATACGAGCAAGGTTCTCCCAGGCGGCTGGTGAATGGCCTGATGACATAATTGAGATAGACCACGAAGTGGGCGAATCCGCCCACGGTGGCTCAAGAAATTTCGCGCCTGAACGGCGGCAAGGCATTAAGGATAGCCTTGCCATAGCGTTGGGTGACCAAACGGCGGTCGAGCAAGGTGATGGTGCCCCGGTCTTCTTCGGTACGCAGCAAGCGACCGCAGGCCTGGACCAGCTTCAAGGAAGCATCCGGCACCGAGATTTCCATGAACGGATTGCCACCCCGTGCTTCGATCCATTCGGCCAGCGCCGCCTCGACCGGATCATCCGGCACCGAGAACGGGATCTTGGCGATCACCACGTGTTCGCAGTAGGCACCGGGCAAGTCCACACCCTCGGCGAAACTCGCCAGGCCGAACAGCACGCTGGAGTCTCCACCGTCGACCCGCGCCTTGTGCTTGTTCAGGGTTTCCTGCTTGGACAGGTTGCCCTGGATAAACACTTGCTTGCGCCAGTCACGGTCGAGGCCGTCGAAAACGTCCTGCATCTGCTTGCGCGACGAGAACAGCACCAGGGTGCCCCGCGAGCCTTCTACCAGCTCCGGCAGGTCGCGGATGATCGCGGCCGTGTGGGCGGGGGCATCCCGCGGGTCGGCCTTGAGGTCCGGCACCCGCAACACACCCGCGTCGGCGTGATGGAACGGGCTTGGCACTACCGCCGTAACCGCTTTTTTTGGCAGGCCGGCACGCATGCGGAAGCGATCAAAAGTACCCAGTGCGGTCAGCGTGGCCGAGGTCACCAGGCAGCCGTAGGCCACGTTCCAGAGGTTGCGCCGCAGCATTTCGGCCGCCAGGATCGGGCTGGCGTTGACCTCGATATCAAACAGTGCCCCGCTTTCGGACAGGGTCAGCCAGCGGGCCATGGGCGGGTTGTCTTCCGGGTCTTCGACGGTAAAGGCGGTCCACAACTCCCAGTTGCCTTGGGAACGGGAAAGCAGACTGCCGAACAGCGGGTACCATTCTTCGGCCTGGTTGCTGGCGATGCCAATGTTGACCTCGCCGTCCATGCCTTCCTTGAGCAGGTCAGTAAGGCGGGTGAACAGGTCGGTCAGGCGCGAGAAGCCCTTCTTTAACTCGATGCCCATTTCACGCATGTGTTCGGGGATCAACCCACCGACGAAACGATGACGGGGTCGCTCACGGCCCTCGACGTCTTCACCGGGCTTGAAGTCAGCCACCTGTTCGCAGGCGCTGAACATGAATTGCTGTTGGGTCTTGATCTCCCTCGCCAGCTCCGGCACTTGTTCGATCAGCTTGCCCAGGTCGCCGGGCAGCGGGTGCTGGGCCAGCAACTTGGTGAGGTTCTTCGCAGTGGTTTCAAGCCAGTCGGCGGTTGAGCGCAGCCGCGTATAGTGGGCGAAGTGGCCGATGGCCTTGTCGGGCAGGTGATGACCTTCGTCGAACACATAGAGGGTGTCGCGCGGGTCAGGCAGCACGGCGCCACCGCCCAGGGCCAGGTCGGCCAGGACCATGTCGTGGTTAGTGACGATGACATCGACCTTGCCCATGCCTTCGCGCGCTTTGTAGAAAGCGCACTGGCCGAAGTTGGGGCAATGGCGGTTGGTGCACTGGCTGTGGTCGGTGGTCAGGCGCGCCCAGTCGGCGTCTTCCAGCGCGGTGGGCCAGCTGTCGCGGTCGCCGTCCCATTTATTACCGGCCAGCTTCTCGATCATGCTGGTGAACAGCTTCTGGCTGACTTCATCCACTTCGATCTTGAAGCCTTCTTCTTCAAACAGCGACGCCGTGGCGGTTTGCGCGTGGCCTTCCTGCAACAGCACGTCGAGCTTGGACAGGCACATGTAGCGGCCACGGCCCTTGGCCAGGGCGAAGGTGAAGTTCAGGCCGCTGTTGCGCATCAGGTCAGGCAGGTCTTTGTAGACGATCTGCTCTTGCAGGGCGACGGTCGCGGTGGCAATCACTAAGCGTTTGCCGGCAGCCTTGGCGGTAGGAATCGCAGCCAGGCTGTAGGCCACGGTCTTGCCGGTACCGGTGCCGGCCTCAACGGCCACGATCGCCGGGTCGCCACTGCGCCGGCCTTCGTCGTCGGTGTCGATATCCCCGAGGACCTTGGCCACTTCGGCGATCATCAGGCGTTGGCCGTAGCGCGGTTTCAAGCGCTTGGCTTCGAGAAAACGCGTGTAGGCGCCCTGGATCGTAGTTTTGAGTTCAGTGCTGATCATGGATAGTCGGGCGCAAAAAACGCTGGATAAATTTTCAGTGGTTCGGATCGGCCGCTATCATACCCCGCTAATTAATCCTGCGCAGAACGGAGTACCTCAATGACTGTGTTTAGCCTCGTTTATACCCTGCATGTACTGGCTGCCCTGATCTGGGTCGGCGGCATGTTTTTCGCCTGGATGATCCTGCGCCCCGCCGCTGTGGCGGCGCTTGAAGGCCCTGCCCGGCTTAAGCTGTGGGCAAATGTATTTCAACGTTTTTTCGTTTGGGTGTGGGTCGCGGTGGCGATTTTGCCGATCAGCGGAATTGGCCTGTTGCACCTGCGCTTCAGCGGGTTTGAGACGGCACCTCGCTATGTGCAGGTGATGATGGGGTTGTATCTGGTGATGACGGCGCTGTTTATCCGTATCCAGGCGTTGAAACTCCCGGAATTGCGCACGGCAGTGGCGGCTGAGGATTGGCCGGCGGGTGCGGCGGTACTGGGTCAGATTCGCAGGTTGGTGGGGATTAACTTGATTGTGGGGTTGGTGGTGGTGGCGATCGCTTCGGCTCGGCCGATGTTCTAATAGTGTGCTTTAGGGCTTCTTCGCGGGCAAGCCCGCGAAGACGTCAGCCCCAACGACTCACAGCCGCTGAATGGTCACAGTACCCGCAGGCCCCGTCGGCCCAGGCTGCCCTTCCAACCCTGGGCGGCCCTTCTCGCCGCCATCAGCGCGGTACACCACACAGCCTTTGGATTGCCCGCCTTTGCCGGGTTTACCCGCCGTGCCCGCTAAACCACCGGCGCCACCGTCGACCCAGACCTTTATCTGCTCAGTCGGAAAACTCTGCGGCAATTCGACCCGCACCTGTGCACCCGCCGCTCCCGGAAGGCCATCCCCGCCGTTATCACCATTGAAACCCCGGCCCGCCGAACCCCAGGTGCAACCTGGGTCTTCACCATTGGCACCATCCAGCCCGGCATAACCCTGGGCACCGGCGCCGCCACGGGCGTCCACCGAGAGCTCTTCAGCGTTCAGCGAATTGATGCGCAAGATCAAATCACGCCCAGCCTTGGCAGGCTTTTCATGGGTACCGGGAGCACCGCGCGAAGTGATCTGGCTGCCGTGATCCAACTGCGCATGGCGCACCTGCAATTGCAGCGCAGTGCCGCCGGGCACGATGGCGATACGAGCGTCACGCCCCAGGTGCAACTCATCCACCGTGACTTGGCTGATGGTGGAAGGCACCAGCAAGGTGCCGTAGTCCGCCACGTCCAGGCGCTCCAGTTGCAACACGCTGGTGCTGCTGGGCAGGCGCATCAACGAGTTGGTTTCAACACTGACGCTTTGCGCCAGGGCAACGGGGCTGACCAACACGGCCAACAGTAAAACCTTACGCATATGAAGCTCCCCGGAATTATTACAAAAGCTATTTCAACTTATTCTTTCGACGCACATTAACGACTTCTACCGGCGTTTTGCCAGTGAAGGATCAAAAAAGTTAACAAAGGGGAGACTTCAGCGAAAGTTGCCAGCAATGCCCCTGTGGAACCCACAGGGGCAAGGGCCGTCAGCGGTTGATCTGGATTTCCGTACGGCGGTTCAAGGCACGGCCTTCAGCGGTTTTATTGTCAGCCACAGGCTGGCTCTCACCCGCACCCGTCACCGCCACAAAAGCGCTGCGTGGCACACCCGAGCCGACCAGGTAATCCGTCACCGAATGCGCGCGCTTATCCGAGAGCCGTTGGTTGTAGGCGTCTTTGCCCACGCTGTCGGTATGGCCGGTGACACGCAGTTGAGCGCTTGGGGCTTCCTGTTTCAGGCGGGTGGCGATGATGTCGAGCTCGGTTTTATCCGCCGCAGTCAGCCTGGCCGAGTCGAATTCAAAGTGCACATCGCGAATCACGATGGTTTCTTCCTTGACCACCACGACCTCCTCAACCACGGCCGCTGGCGGCGCAGGCGGGCACCCATCGGCATTTACCTGCACGCCTTTTGGCGTGCCCGGGCACTTGTCGCGGCTGTCTGGCACGCCGTCGCCGTCTTCGTCGCCATCGCCGTGCACCCAGCAATAGGCGCCGGCCATGCCACCGATCAGCAGCGCACCATAGCCTGCATAGGCCGAGCTTTCAGTGGCACCGATCGCCGCGCCGGTCACACCGCCAACGGCGGCACAGGTGGGCCAGTCGGTTTTTTGCAAACCTGCGCAACCTGTCAATACTCCGGTTAGCAGAACCAAGGGTAGAGCTGTCCGCATGATGCTCATCTGATTTCTCCTGAGGGGATCGGCGGGGGCCGATGGGTGGAGTAAAGACGGCTCTTTTCATCTTCGCCACTGCGCCGTCCCCCTGTATTCATTGAGGTTCGTTGCTACTGTCGGACTTTTCGCTGCCGCCCGCTCTAGGCCCGCACGCTCAGCCGCGCTAGTCTCTACGGTCCTGATGTGAGGATCTCTGATGACCGCTGGTATTTCTGCTCGTACACCCCAGCAAGCCTTGGCCGCCTTGCTTGATCTGCACCCGCCAAAACGCCTGTTGCTGTTGGGCGCCAGCCAGTTCCCGGCGCTGGAGGCTTTTAAAAAGGCGCACCCGGATACCCAGGTGTCTATCGCGGCACCGGGAGCCTTGCCGGCGGAGCTTGCCGCACAGCGGTTTGACCTGGCGCTGGTGGTGGACTGCCTGGAGCACCTGTCAAAACCACAAGGCCTGACGCTGCTGGGCGGCATCCGCAACCTCAATGCCAGCCGCATCGCGGTACTGGTGGACCTGGGCGCCTGTGACTGGAAAGACACCGACTTCTTCTCCCTGGCCTTGCAGGCTGGTGAGCGTTTCCAGCGTGATGAGCAGGTTCTGACGCTGTTTACTTATGATCTGCTTGACTATAAACAAGTACCGGACTGGCTCAACGCCCGCTTTTGGGCCAACCCGGAAAACTTCGGAAAGTACTGGTGGTAACCCGATGAGCACACCCATTTGCCCCTGCGGCAGTGGCAACCTGCTGGATGCCTGCTGCGGCCATTATCACGCCGGGCACCCGGCACCTTGCGCCAGCGCGCTGATGCGCTCGCGCTACAGCGCCTACGTGCTGGGCCTGGTGGACTATCTGGTCGCCACCACCCTGCCCGCCCAACAGCCGGACCTGGACCGCAATGCCATCGGCGCCTGGAGCGCGCAGAGCACCTGGCTCGGCCTTGAAGTGGAAAGCTGCGAGGTGTTTGGCGGCCAGCCGGAACACGCCTTTGTGACCTTCACCGCACGCTGGCATGACAGCACCGGCGAACATAGCCACCGCGAGCAGTCCTCTTTCGTACAGAATGACGGGCGCTGGTACTTCATCGACCCGACAGTGCAAGTGAAGGCCGGACGCAACGATCCGTGCCTGTGCGGCAGTGGGCAGAAATTCAAGAAGTGTTGTTCCAGCTATCTCTAGCCACCACAGGACTCACGCCATGCTCCGGATGTACAGCTTGATGCTGGCGTTAACCCTTGGTTTGAGCGGCTGCGCGTCGTGGTTCGAAGACGACTCACCGCCGCCGCACGTGTCCCTGGTGAAAGTCGAAGTGGTGCGCGCCAAGCTGCTGGAGCAGAAGTTCAAGCTGTTCTTTCGCGTGGACAACCGTGACGACGCCGACCTGACCGTGCGCGGCCTGATCTACAAGGTCAGCCTGGGCGACTTCGTGTTGACCGAGGGCGAGTCCGACGAGTGGCTAACCGTACCGCCGCGCAGTCATAAGTTTTTCCGGGTGTCGGTACGCACCAACCTCTGGCCGCAGATCCGTGATGTGGTGCAGATGCTGAAAAACCCCAACAAGCCTGTGCCGTATCGCCTGGAAGGTGAGTTGAAAACCGGATTATTCATCGGTTATGACGTGCAGGTGAACCACAATGGCGAGATAATCCCCGGCGATTTTATTCCGGAGCGACATCAATGACTCAGCAACCCCATGTCCATGGTCCTGACTGCAACCATGATCACGATCACCATGATCACGACCACGGCCATGTCCACGGCCCGAACTGCGGCCACGCTCACCAGGAGCCTGTGCGCAATGCGTTGAAGGACGTGGGTCGCAATGACCCTTGCCCGTGCGGCAGCGAGAAGAAATTCAAGAAGTGCCACGGGGCGTAAGCCACGCTGAAGATCCAAATGTGGGAGCGGCGGTGCGACGATTCGATTTGCTCGCTCCCACATTGGGTTGGTGGATGGGGCCGTATAAATTGCTTCTAAGATTATGCGCAAATGTTTCATTGAATTTTTGCGCACTGAACATCACCTATACCTACAGGCATCCGCTCAAGCATTCCCCTTTTAGGAGAGCTTCATGATCGACCTGTATTACTGGACCACCCCCAACGGTCACAAAATATCGCTGTTCTTGGAAGAAGCCGGTCTCCCCTACGAGGTGCACCCGATCAATATCGGCCAGGGCGAACAGTTCAAGCCTGACTTCCTGAAGATAGCCCCCAACAACCGCATTCCGGCGATCGTCGATCAGAACCCTGCCGACGGCGGCGCGCCGATTTCGCTGTTTGAATCCGGTGCAATCCTGCTGTACCTCGCGGAAAAAACTGGCCAGTTCATTCCAAAAGACCTGCGCGGTCGTCAGGAAGCCTTGCAATGGCTGTTCTGGCAAATGGGCGGATTGGGGCCAATGGCCGGTCAGAATCATCACTTCAGCCAGTTCGCGCCGGAGAAGATTCCCTACGCAATCAAGCGTTATATAGATGAGACCGCCCGGCTTTACGGCGTGCTGGACCGGCGCTTGGCGGATCGGCCGTGCGTGGCAGGCGAGGCCTACAGCATCGCGGATATGGCGATCTACCCGTGGATTGTTTCCCACAAGTGGCAGAGCCAGCGGCTGGAAGATTTCCCACACCTGGAGCGCTGGTTCAACCGCATCAAGGAACGGCCGGCGACGGTCCGCGCCTATGAACTATGAACTGGTGCAGAAGATCAACCCGCCCAAATCCTGATCTTAAGTCGCACTCAATCAAAATGTGTGGGGTTGCTCGCGAAAGCGGTGTATCAGTCGGTACGTGTGTGACTGACCGACCGCCTTCGCGACCAAGTCGAATCGTCACACCGCAGCCCTCACATTGGTCTGCGCAAGACTCAAGATCTCACGCTTTCCCCAAACTCCCGCTTGCGTCGTTTAGCCGCGCTCACTAACGTAGCGCCTTTACTGACGCTACCCCCCGCAGGAGCTTTGCCATGGCCTCGCCAGCCCTCTCACATTTTCTTCCCCGGTTCGGCGTTGCCGCGGCAGTGGCCAGTGCGTTAAGCTTGGCCGGTTGCCAGCTCCAGAACACCCAGGACACCCTGCCGCCGGTCGCCGGTGTGCTGCCGATCAAAGGCCTGGCTCAAAACGTTTCCGTGCGTCGCAATGCCCAGGGCATGCCGCTGATCGAAAGCAATACCTTCCATGACGCGCTGTTCAGCCTCGGTTACGTGCACGCCAGCGATCGCATCACCCAGATGGTCACCCTGCGCCTGCTGGCCCAGGGTCGCTTGGCGGAAATGGCGGGTGCTGAAGTGCTGGACGTCGACCGTTTCATGCGTGCGGTCAACCTGAAAAAAAGTGCCGGCGAGCTGTATAACGCTTCGTCGCCGCGCCTCAAACGCTTCTTTGAAGTGTATGCCCGTGGCGTCAACGCCTACCTGTTCCGCTACCGCGACAAGCTACCGCCAGACCTGGCCCAGACTGGCTACAAGCCGGAATACTGGAAGCCGGAAGATTCGGCGCTGCTGTTCTGCCTGCTGAATTTCAGCGAGTCGGCCAACCTGCAGGAAGAAATTTCATCCCTGGTGCTGGCGCAGAAAGTCGGCGTCGACAAACTCGCCTGGCTGACCCCAAGCGCGCCGGATGAAGCGGTCCCGCTGGCCGAAGCCGAGAAACTCAAGGGTGTGAGCCTGGGCCAGATCACCGGCCTGGCCGGGCTGGACGCGGTCAGCCAGCAACTGAGTCGCCTCAACTCACTGGCGGTCACCACCTCGAGCAACTGGGCAATCGGTCCGCAACGCAGCCGCAGCGGCAGAAGCCTGTTGGCCAACGACCTCGCCGCCCAGCCGCAAGCCCCGTCGCCATGGAGCTACGTGCAGATCCGTGCACCTAAATACCAGGCCGTGGGCGCCTCGATTGCCGGCTTGCCGACGCTGCTGTCCGGCTTCAACGGCAAGGTCGCGTGGAGCATGAGCACGGTAAAGGGCGACACTCAGGACCTGTTCCTGGAAAAGGTCAAACGCCAGGGCAACGCGTTGTACTACGAGAACAACGGGAAATGGCTACCGGCAGGTGTGCGTAACGAAACCTTTTTCGTGAAAGGCCAGCGCTCGATTCGTGAAGTGGTGTACGAAACCCGCCACGGTGCCCTGCTCAACAGCAGCCAGGCGCTGACCACCGGCCTGGGCCTGGCCCTGCACACCGCCGACTTCAAGGACGACAAGAGCCTGGATGCGTTCTTCGACCTGTCGCGCGCGCAAAACGCCGCCAAGGCCTCGGACGCAACCCGCGAGATTCGCGCCATTGCGCTGAACATGGTCTTCGCCGACGCCAGCAATATTGGCTGGCAAGTCACCGGCCGCTTCCCCAACCGTCGCGAAGGCGAAGGTTTGCTGCCGTCGCCGGGCTGGGACACGCGTTTCGACTGGGACGGTTACGCCGACGCGATGTTGCACCCCTATGACCAGGACCCGGCCCAAGGCTGGGTCGGCACTGCCAACCAGCGCACCGCGCCACGCGGCTATGGCATGCAGTTGTCCAATTCCTGGGACGCCCCGGAACGTAGCGAGCGCCTGGCGCAGTTGGCCAATGCCGGCAAGCATGACAGCCGCAGCATGATCGCCATGCAATACGACCAGACCACCACGTTTGCTGCCAAGCTAAAGACCATGTTCCAGGCCCCAGGCATGGCCCAGCCACTGAAACAGGCGATCGATGCGTTGCCGGCGGCTGAGCAGGTCAAGGCGCGGGAAGCACTGAATCGCTTGATGGCCTTCGATGGTCGACTGGTGGCAACGTCCGCCGACGCCGCGATCTACGAACTGTTCCTGCAAGAAAGCACCCGTCAGATCTTCCTCGACGAACTCGGCCCGGAAAACAGCACCAGCTGGAAGGCTTTCGTCAGCAATGCCAGCCTGTCCTACGCCGCCCAGGCCGATCACTTGCTGGGCCGCGAAGACAGCCCATTCTGGGACGACGTGCGCACCCCGCAGAAAGAAGACAAACCTTTGGTCCTCGCCCGCAGCCTGGCCGCGGCGATCAGCGCCGGTGACAGCCAACTGGGTACCGATCACAAGGCCTGGCAGTGGGGCAAGCTGCACACGACTACCTGGAAAAACACCAATGGCCAGGTGATTCGTGGCCCACTGGCGTCCGGCGGCGACCACAACACCTTGAACCCGGCACCGTACAACTGGGGCCAGGATTTCACCACCACCCAAGTGCCGGCGCTGCGCATGATTGTCGATTTCGGCCAGGTGGAACCAATGATGGGCCAGGGGGGCATCGGCCAGTCCGGCAACCCGGCCAGCCCGAACTATGCCAATGGCATCGACCCGTCGCTCAAGGCGCAATACCTGAGTTTCCCGATGCAGCCGCAGAACTTTGAGAAGGTGTATGGGAAAACAAGGTTGACCCTGACGCCGGGTAAATAACCCGGGGCCTTACTGAAGAAACCGGACAAGAATGTGGGCGCTGGCTTGCCTGCGCCCACATTTGTTCTGTATACATTCCGATCGAACTTCTGCGTTCAGCCCCGCCTCATAAGTAACAAGCCCACTTCCCCGGTCATTCCATGGACCTCGTCATCGCCCGCCCCGAAGGCCTTTATTGCCCCGCCGGAGATTTCTACATCGACCCCTGGCGCCCGGTGGAACGTTCGGTCATCACCCACGCCCACGGCGACCATGCCCGCACCGGCAACCAGCACTACCTGGCGGCGGCTCCCGGCGAAGGCATCCTGCGCTCGCGGCTGGGGCAGGACATCAACCTGCAAACCCTGGCCTACGGCGAACAACTGGTCCATCACGGCGTCACCCTGAGCTTCCACCCGGCCGGGCATGTATTGGGATCGGCCCAAGTGCGCCTGGAATATCAAGGCGAAGTCTGGGTCGCATCCGGCGATTACAAAGTCGAGCCCGACGGCACCTGCACCCCCTTCGAACCGGTGCGTTGCCATACCTTCATCACCGAATCCACCTTCGGCCTGCCGATCTACCGCTGGCAACCCCAGGCGCAGATTTTTGCCGGGATCAACGATTGGTGGAAGGCGAACATCGCAGCCGGCAAGGCCAGCGTGTTGTTCTGTTATTCCTTTGGCAAAGCCCAGCGAATCCTGCATGGGATCGACGCCAGCATCGGCCCGATCCTCAGCCATGGCGCAGTCGAACCGCTGAACCGGGTGTACCGCGAGGCCGGGATCTACATCCCCGAAACCCTGTATGCCGGTGACTTCAAAAAGACCGACCCGTTGTTGCGCCAGGCCTTGATCATCGCCCCCCCCTCCGCCGGCGGCAGCAGTTGGATAAAGCGCTTTGGCGACTATAGCGATGCCTTCGCCAGCGGCTGGATGCGCCTGCGCGGTACCCGTCGGCGGCGGGGGGTGGATCGAGGTTTTGTGCTGTCAGACCACGCCGACTGGCCCGGTTTGTTGTGGGCCATCGAGCAAACCGGCGCCGAACGGGTGATGGTCACCCACGGCTCTGTCGGTGTATTGGTGCGCCATCTGCGGGAAAAAGGTCTGGATGCCCAAGGCTTCACCACTGAATACGGCGATGACGAAGAGGAGGCCAGCGCATGAAGGCCTTCGCCGAGCTGTACGCCAACCTCGACGCCACCACCTCCAGCAACGCCAAGCTTGCTGCACTGCAAGCCTACTTTCTGCAAGCGCCACCGGCCGATGCCGCCTGGGCGGTGTACTTTCTGTCCGGGGGTCGCCCTCGCCAGTTGGTCCCCACGCGCCTACTGCGGGACATGGCCACCGAAGCGTCGGGCATAGAACCTTGGCTGTTCGAAGAAAGCTACCAGTCGGTGGGTGACTTGGCGGAGACGATTTCCCTGCTGTTACCGGAATCCACCTACACCTCAGAAGACGGCCTTGCCGTGTGGCTGGAAGAAAAACTCCTGCCCCTGCGTGGCTTGCCTCCGTTGGAATTGGCTGAGCGCCTACCGGCGTTATGGGCGCAACTGGATCAGCCCAGCCTGATGGTATGCATCAAGTTGATCACCGGCAGTTTTCGCGTGGGCGTGTCCAAGTTGCTGGTCACGCGAGCCCTCGCTGCCATGGCCGACCTCGACAGCAAGCGCGTGGCGCAGCGGCTGGTGGGCTACACGGACTTGTCCAACCGTCCTACGCCTGAGGGCTACCTCAAGCTGATCGCCGCCGAATCGTCCGACGAACATGCACAAAGGGGTGGGCAGCCCTATCCGTTTTTCCTCGCCCACGGTTTGGCGCAACCGGTGGAGCAGTTCGACACCCTGCTAGGCTCGCCCGCCGACTGGCAGGTGGAATGGAAGTGGGATGGTATTCGTGCGCAACTGGTGAAACGTGAGGGCCGCCTGTGGATCTGGTCCCGGGGCGAAGAACTGGTCACCGAGCGTTTCCCTGAACTTCACAGCCTGGTCAGTGGCTTGCCCGATGGCACCGTAATCGACGGCGAAATCGTGGTATGGAAAGACGCGGTGCAACCCTTCGCCTTGCTGCAACAGCGGATCGGCCGCAAGACCCTGAGCAAAAAAGTACTGAAGGACGCCCCGGTCGCAGTCCTGGCCTACGACCTGCTGGAACATCAGGGTGACGACTGGCGCAACCACACTCAGGCTGAGCGCCGCGCGCAACTTGAGCAGGTGATTGCCCAGTGCAACCAATCCTTGTTGCAGGCATCACCCTTGCTGACGGGGAGCAGTTGGCAGGACCTCGCCGAACAACGCGAAGCCTCTCGCAGCCTCGGGGTGGAAGGCATGATGCTCAAGGACCGCAAAGGTCTCTACGGCGTGGGCCGTACCAAGGATATGGGTCTATGGTGGAAGTGGAAGGTGGACCCGTTCAGCATCGATGCGGTGTTGATCTATGCCCAGCGCGGTCATGGTCGACGCGCCAGCTTGTATAGCGACTACACCTTTGCGGTGTGGGACGGTCCGCCCGGTACCGAACGCACGCTGGTGCCGTTTGCCAAGGCGTATTCAGGGTTGACCGATGAGGAAATGCGCAAGGTCGACGCGATCGTGCGCAAGACCACGGTGGAGAAGTTCGGGCCGGTCAGCAGCGTCACGCCGAGCATGGTGTTTGAGCTGGGGTTTGAGGGGATCGCCCTTTCCAGGCGGCATAAAAGCGGGATTGCGGTGAGGTTTCCGCGCATGTTGCGGTGGCGGCAGGATAAGGCGGTGGAAGAAGCCGATAGTTTGGCCTCACTGCAAGAGTTATTGGTCTGACACATACCCCCTGTGGGAGCGAGCAAGCCCGCTCCCACTTTTTGACCTGCACATGGCTCAAATTGGGGCGTCAGATTTTCCATGCCCATTTCCGGGCATCTCCTACACTCTAACTTCCCTCATCCCACCTTTTAAAACGCTCATTCGGAACTATGGTGCAGAAATTGCTACCAGTGATCCGTCTGACACCGTTCAGTAACAGTCCTAAACGCGCCACAAGCGCTTATCTTGGTTTCCAGGGATTACATAATGAAAAAAGCATTGCTGACCCTTTCTGCACTGGCTCTGTGCATGGCCGCCGGTACCGCGCTGGCCAAGGAATACAAGGAACTGCGTTTTGGTGTCGATCCGTCCTACGCACCGTTTGAATCCAAGGCCGCCGACGGCAGCCTGGTCGGCTTCGATATCGATCTGGGCAATGCGATCTGCGCCGAGCTGAAAGTGAAGTGCAAGTGGGTCGAAAGTGATTTCGACGGCATGATTCCAGGCCTGAAAGCGAAAAAATTCGACGGCGTGATTTCGTCCATGACCGTGACCCCGGTGCGTGAAAAGGCCATCGACTTCTCTAACGAGCTGTTCTCCGGCCCAACCTCGCTGGTGTTCAAGAAGGGGGCTGGCTTCTCGACGCCCGAGTCCCTCAAGGGTAAATCCGTGGGCTACGAGCAAGGCACCATCCAGGAAGCCTACGCCAAGGCTGTATTGGATAAAGCCGGTGTGACCACCAAGGCCTACGCCAACCAGGACCAAGTGTATGCCGACCTGACCTCCGGCCGTCTCGACGCTTCCGTGCAGGACATGCTGCAAGCCGAACTGGGCTTTTTGAAGTCGCCAGCCGGTGCAGGCTACGAAGTCAGCGCCGCCATTGACGACCCACTGCTGCCGTCGAAAACCGCCATCGGTATCAAAAAAGGTAACACTGAATTGAAGGCGCTTTTGGATAAAGGTATCAAAGCGTTACACGATGATGGCACCTACGCCACCATCCAGAAGAAACACTTTGGCGATCTGAACCTGTACAGCGGCAAATAATGCCTGGAGCGCCCTTCCCTGGAAGGGCGCTTTTTTATCGCCATAGGTCCTGATTTATGTTCGAAGAACTGTTGCAAACCCTCGGGCTGAGCGCGCTCAGCTTGAAGGGTTTCGGCCCGCTGTTGCTGCAAGGCACGTGGATGACGATCAAGTTGTCGGTGCTGTCCCTGGCCGTCAGCATCGTGCTCGGCTTGCTCGGTGCCAGCGCCAAATTGTCCAGCCTGCCCTTTTTGCGCATCCCCGCCCGGCTCTACACCACGCTGATTCGCGGCGTACCCGACTTGGTCCTGATGCTGCTGGTTTTTTACAGCCTGCAAACCTGGCTCACCGGCTTCACTGACTTCATGGAATGGGAATACATCGAGATCGACCCATTCAGCGCCGGGGTGATCACCCTGGGCTTTATCTACGGTGCTTATTTCACCGAAACCTTTCGCGGCGCGATCCTCGCCGTGCCCCGTGGCCAACTGGAAGCCGCCACGGCCTACGGCCTCAAGCGCGGGCAACGGTTTCGCTACGTGACCTTCCCGCAGATGATGCGCTTTGCCCTGCCGGGTATCGGCAACAACTGGATGGTGATGCTCAAGGCCACGGCGCTGGTGTCGATCATCGGCCTGGCCGACTTGGTCAAGGCTGCCCAAGACGCGGGCAAGAGCACCTATCAGTTGTTCTACTTCCTGGTGCTCGCCGCGTTGATCTACCTGATGATCACCAGCGCGTCCAACTTCGTCTTGCGTCGCCTTGAACGGCGCTACTCCGCAGGCGCCCGGGAGGCAGTGCGATGATCGAACTCTTGCAGGAATACTGGCGCCCCTTCCTTTATAGCGACGGCCAGCACATCACCGGTCTGGCCATGACGATGTGGCTGCTCAGCGCCGCGCTGGTCATCGGCTTTCTGGTGTCGATTCCGCTGTCCATTGCGCGTGTCTCGCGCAATCGTGCCGTGCGTTGGCCAGTGCAGTTCTACACCTACCTGTTCCGGGGCACGCCGCTCTATATCCAGTTGCTGATCTGCTACACCGGCATCTACAGCATCGCCGCCGTGCGCGAGCAACCGCTGCTGGACGCGTTCTTTCGCGATGCGATGAACTGCACCATCCTGGCCTTCGCCCTCAACACCTGCGCCTACACCACGGAGATTTTCGCCGGGGCGATCCGCAGCATGGCCCATGGCGAAGTCGAAGCGGCCAAGGCCTATGGCTTGAGCGGCTGGAAGCTGTACGCCTACGTGATCATGCCGTCCGCGCTGCGTCGCTCGCTGCCTTACTACAGTAATGAAGTGATCCTGATGCTGCACTCGACCACGGTGGCCTTCACCGCGACGATTCCAGACATCCTCAAAGTGGCGCGGGACGCCAACTCGGCCACCTTCATGACCTTTCAATCATTCGGTATCGCTGCGCTGATCTACCTGACCGTGACCTTCGCGCTGGTCGGTCTGTTTCGTCTGGCGGAGCGCCGCTGGCTGGCGTTTCTCGGGCCGAGCCATTAAGGAGTGTGTATGCGTCACCAGGTTCATGAACTGATCGCGCCAGTGCCAGGTACGGCGCGGCAGGTTCACAGTTTTCACTTCGGCCCGGAGCAGGCCGAGGGCAAGATTTACATCCAGTCGTCGCTGCACGCCGATGAGCTGCCGGGCATGCTGGTGGCCTGGCACCTCAAAGTGCAATTGGCGAAGCTGGCCGCGGCCGGTCGCCTGCGCAGCGAGATCGTGCTGGTGCCCATCGCCAACCCGGTTGGCCTGGAACAGGTGTTGATGGATATCCCGCTGGGTCGCTATGAGCTGGAGAGCGGGCAGAACTTCAATCGCCTGTTTGTCGACCTCAGTGAAGCCGTCGGCAACCAGGTCGAAGATGTGCTCGGGGATGATCCTCGGCACAACGT
This sequence comes from Pseudomonas sp. EA_15y_Pfl1_P101, assembly GCF_963970835.1. Lineage (NCBI taxonomy): Bacteria > Pseudomonadati > Pseudomonadota > Gammaproteobacteria > Pseudomonadales > Pseudomonadaceae > Pseudomonas > Pseudomonas sp. EA_15y_Pfl1_P101. Next base: position 21,304 of record NZ_CAXAPA010000001.1, read on the forward strand.
CGAACTGATCCGCGCCGCGCTGTCCACCGCCCTCGCCGCGCAAAATGCCGACACCCAGTTGCAATCCCAGCGCCTGGTGCTGCAACGCCTGGCCTGTGACGCCGACATAGTGCTGGACCTGCATTGCGATTTCGAAGCCGTGGCGCACGTGTACACCACGCCCGAGGCCTGGCCGAAGGTGGAACCGCTGGCGCGGTATATCGGTTCGGAGGCCAATTTGCTCGCGACCGACTCCGGTGGGCAATCCTTCGATGAGTGTTTCACCTTGGTCTGGTGGCAATTGCAGCAACGCTTCGGCGAGCGCTTCCCGATCCCCATGGGCAGTTTTTCGGTGACCGTCGAACTGCGCGGGCAAGGCGACGTCAACCACGGCCTGGCCAGCCTCGACTGCCAGGCAATCATCGACTACCTGATTCACTTCGGCGCCATTACCGGTGATGCGGCACCGCTGCCCGACCTGCCCTACCCGGCCACACCGCTGGCCGGCGTTGAACCGGTGGCGACGCCAGTGGGTGGCCTGCTGGTGTTCAGCGCCCTGCCCGGTGAATACCTGGAAGCCGGGCAACTGATCGCCGAAATCATCGACCCCATTTCCGACCGCGTAACGCCGGTGCACTGCCAGAAGGCCGGCCTGCTTTACGCCCGTTCGCTACGCCGCATGGCCACTGCCGGGATGGTCATCGGCCATGTCGCAGGCACCGAGGCCTACCGCAGCGGCTATCTACTTTCGCCTTGAGGATGCACGCCCCATGTACAAATTGACCGTTGAAGGCCTGCATAAAAGCTATGGCGACAATCAGGTGCTCAAAGGTGTTTCGCTCAAGGCCAACACCGGTGACGTGATCAGCCTGATCGGCGCCAGCGGCTCGGGCAAGAGCACCTTTTTGCGCTGCATCAACTTCCTGGAAACCCCCAACGACGGCGCCATGACCCTGGACGGCCAGTCGATTCGCATGGTCAGCGATCGCCACGGCATGCGCGTGGCCGACGACGCCGAACTGCAGCGCCTGCGCACGCGCCTGGCGATGGTGTTCCAGCACTTCAACCTGTGGAGCCACATGAGCGTGCTGGAAAACATCACCATGGCCCCGCGCCGGGTGCTGGGTTGCAGCAAGAAAGACGCCGAAGACCGCGCCCGTCGCTACCTCGACAAGGTAGGGTTGCCGGCGCGTGTGGCCGATCAATACCCGGCGTTCCTGTCCGGCGGCCAGCAGCAACGGGTCGCCATCGCCCGCGCATTGGCCATGGAACCCGAGGTGATGCTGTTCGACGAGCCCACCTCGGCCCTCGATCCGGAACTGGTGGGCGAAGTGCTCAAGGTGATCCAGGGCCTGGCCGAGGAAGGCCGCACCATGATCATGGTGACCCACGAGATGAGCTTTGCACGCAAGGTGTCGAGCCAGGTGCTGTTCCTGCACAAGGGCCTGGTGGAAGAGCAAGGTGCGCCTGAGGATGTGTTGGGCAATCCCAAGAGTGAGCGCTTGCAGCAGTTTCTAAGTGGCAATCTCAAGTGAAGCAGATACGCGCATGAAACGTATGGCGTGTGCGTCGGGTTTCAAAGCGCCAGCCTGCCTGCGTGCAGGCACGCGAGACGATTTCCAGGCCAAAGCCGAACCCCGGCGACACGCGCTGTTCCACACGGTTATTGATGATCACCAGTTGCTGCTCAGTGAGGACAACCCGGACTTTGCCGGCGCCATGCTGAACAGCGTTGCCCAGCAGGTTCTGCACCACACTGCGGGCTATCGCCTCATTGGTCTGCACGCAGATCGTTGATGCTCCAGTCAGCACCCGCGCATCAGCCGCGAGAGGGTAAAGCAGCTGGTATTTTTCGATCTGCTCGGCGACAACGGCGCACAGGTCAATCGCCGCATGGGGTAATTGACGCGGTTCACGGGCCAGGGACAAAAACAGCTCAATGGTCATTTTCATTCCGGACAACGCGCCTTCCATGCGTAGCAGGCTGCGTGCGGATTTTTCGGCGTTGCAGCCGGGCAAACGCAGGATCGCCAGGCTGTTGTTCAAGATACCCAAGGGGGTGCGTAGCTCGTGGCTCACGTGCCGGGTAAAGGCCTGCTCGCGCAGCAGCGCGGCATTTTGCTGGGTCACCAGAGCCGACAGCGTACGGCTCAACGTGCCGATTTCATCCTGGCGCTCGAACCCGCTGAATCTGCACGGCCCACGCGGTTCAGAGGCCACGTCCTCCACCAATTGGCTGACGGGTTGGGCAATGGCACGGGCAATCGCGATGGCCAGGATCGTACCCAGGATCAGGATCAATCCGGCCACCGCGCACAACAGCCCGAAAATCCGAGCGCCGTAGCCTTCGGTCTGGCTGAGTTCAGACTCGTTCAGCACCAGTATCAGCCACTGTGACGCACCCGGTACAACACTTACGAACACATGGTCATCCTCTCCCTCCAGTTCATGGTGACCGGCTGGCAATTGGCGCATGACGGCCGGAACTTCAGCGTCCCCTGACCAGTAGCCTTGCAGGTAAATGCTGTTGGGCATCGCTGTCGCTGCCCCCTGCAGGCTATGCCGTTCCGTGAACGCCTGTGCCTCAAGCTTCAAATAGCTGGCAATGATGTTGTCCTCTGTCACGTTGACAGTGGCCCAGATCAGCACGCTGTAGAACAACGTGATGGTTGCCATGAACGGCAGCAGTGCAGAGAGGATTCGCGCAAAAAAGGAATCAGTAAGGAATCGCAAGACGATAGCCCTTACCGTGAACCGTGCGTATCAGTTCGTTACCGTATGGCTTGCCCAGGGCTTGGCGCAGCCGGTAGATATACGTGCGCAGTGCATCACTGTCTGGCGGATCACCCTCTGGCCACAACGCGGCCTCCAGTTTGCGCCGGCTGACGGGCTCCGGTGCCCCATCGGCAAGCAGGTTCAGCAAGGTGAATTGGAGGGCGGGCAACACCGTCATGACGCCGTTGTGACGCAACGCCTGCGAGACCGGATCAATCACCAGGTCGCCCAGTTGTTTGACACCGCGTGGCTGGCGCGGGGAGCCCCGGCGGATCAGCGCGCGGATACGCCATAGCAACTCTTGAGGCTCAAAGGGTTTGACCAGGTAATCGTCGCCGCCTGCGTCGTAACCCTCTTGTTTATCGGGCAGTGCGTCGCGTGCCGTCAGGAATATAACGGGCGTGTGGTTCTGCTCGCATCGCAACTGGCGACAGGTGTCAAAACCACTCATGCGAGGCATTGCCACATCCATGACGATGAGGTCGTATTCATGGTGCTGGACACGCTCCAGACAACTTCGCCCATCGCGAGCGAAATCTACATCGAAACCAAATTCACCGAGATAATCCCCTAACGAGCCCGCCAACGCATGATCATCTTCAACTAGTAATATTTCCATCAGGACAAACTCCAAATTCTTACAAGCAACTAAGAACATCCCTTCAGCAAACAAATAAAACCCGACAACAAATATCGTTTCGCGACGTTACATTTGATTCACACTTCATCTTATACATTCTTGTCATGCAAAAAATACTTCGATTGTTCATCCGTTATCTGGGCGCAGGCTTCTTCGCGACACTGGTGCATTTCGTAGTGTTCGTCTGCGTGCTGCCTTACTACGGCCCAACACCATCCGTTTTTTTTGCAGCCGTTGCGGGGGCGCTGGTCGCCTATTGCCTGTCCAGGCATTGGGTATTTGCACAGCGAGACTGCAATAGAGGGCGATTTTTCATAACGACCGCCAGTCAGGTTTTATCTAGCACGCTTATTGTCACGCTACTGATCCACTGGGGCGTACCTGCACAACTTTCACAGCTCATGACAATGGTAGCCGTGACCCTTCAAGGTTTTACGATTAATTACCTCTGGGTATTCAAACATGACAGCAAACGCGAACCTCTTCAGTGAGTCCTTGCCTGCCACGAAACTTACAATACTGGTGCCTTGCTTTAACGAGCAGTGCGTAATAATGCAATTCCATTCGCGCCTGATGGCCATCATTGACCGCGTAAAAATCCGCACTGAAGTGTTCTACATCAATGACGGCAGTCAAGACCAGACAGCGGCTATGATCGATCAATTTTCTCAGGACCCGCGTGTCAGGTGTCTGCACTTGAGTCGCAACTTCGGCAAAGAAGCGGCCATGCGCGCAGGCATCAACGACATAGACGGCGGCGCAGTAATCATCATGGACTGCGACCTGCAAGACCCACCGGAGTTGATCCCGCTCATGGTGCAGGAATGGCACAAGGGCTATGAGGTCGTGAACATGCAGCGCCGTTCGCGGCACTGCGATTCCTGGATAAAACGCACGGCCGCAAGGCTCTATTACGCCACGCTGGACCAACTGATCGACAATTTCGAAGTCCCCCAGCAAGTCAGTGATTTCAGACTGATAGGGCCCAACGCACTCGCGGCCATTCGCGCCATGGACGACAACGCCGGCGTATTGAAACTACTGGTCAGTTGGCTCGGCTATCCAAGTACCGAAGTGAACTACGACCGCAAGCCACGCCAAGCGGGCACAACCAAGTGGACGCCATTGTCATTGCTGGACCTGTGTGCGGACTCGATTCTTGCTTTCTCTACTCGCCCGCTGCGCCTGTACAGCTACTTGAGTGCCATGAGTTTTCTGGTTGGCTCACTGTGGGTTGCAGTCACCGCGACATTCGGTGAACTGACCCATGCGCATCTGCTGGTGCAATCGATTCTGTTGTTGTGCCTGGGAACCGCCGTGGTCGGCGAGTATGTCGGTCGGGTGCTGACGGTGGCGAGCCCCAGGCCCAACTCCCTGCATAAGCGCGATCAATCTTGAATCCCTTCATAAAGGCTGACGGCATGAATCATTCCGCGTCCGTGCGTTTGCTCTGGGGCATCCTGTTCGCGGTGCTGCTGGCGCGCCTGGTCACACTCGGGCTCTATCCAATCATGGATACCTCGGAGGCCCGCTATGCCGAAATTGCCCGAAAAATGCTCGTTTCCAATGACTGGATCACGCCGATGTTCGATCACGGTGTGCCGTTCTGGGGCAAGCCGCCTTTGTCATTCTGGCTACAGGCCCTGAGCATGAAAGTGTTCGGCATCAACGAGTTCTCCAGCCGTTTTTCAACCTGGCTGCTGCATGTCGCCAGCTGCGCGCTGATCGTGCACTTCGCCTGCCGCGAGCGCAGCCTGCGAGTCGGCCTGACGGCAGCGATTATCTACTCGACTTGCACACTCGGGTTCCTTTCCAGCGGTGCCGTGTTGACCGACGGCGCATTGGCGTTCGCCCTTTTGCTCGCCCACTTGGGCGTGTGGCGCGGTTTGATGCACGGTGACCGCAGGTGGGCCATGGCGGGATTTCTCGGGCTTGGCCTGGGCCTGCTCGCAAAAGGCCCGCTGGCGCTTGTGTTGCTGGCGATGCCCGCGTCAATCTGGCTGGCGCTTACCGGCCATTGGCGGCGATTGCTGGGGCTGCCATGGTTGCCGGGGTTGGCACTGATGCTCGTCGTGGCCATGCCCTGGTATTGGCTGGCCGAACTGAAAACCCCGGGTTTTCTGGAGTACTTCATCGTCGGCGAACATTTCAGTCGCTACGTCATCAGCAAATGGCAAGGCGATCTATACGGCAGCGCGCATGCGCAACCCTTGGCGATGATTTGGGGGCACCTGCTGGGCGGGCTTTTGCCCTGGGCGCTGTGTTTACCGATGCTGGTCAAGCTGCGCGGGCAATTTGAAGGTCAGCGGGAGTACTTGATCTTTGTACTGGGGTGGGCTGTTTCAGCGCCCTTGTTCTTTACCATGTCCACCAACATTCTCTGGACCTACGTACTGCCCGCGCTGCCAGCCTGGGCGTTATTACTGGCTGAGGTGCTGTGCCGCAAAATACGCGGTACCGTCATCGCAGCCATGGCGTCGGCCTTGCCACTACTGGGCTACATCTTGATCATCAGCGGCGAGGTTGCCGACCGCCCACAAAACCAGAAAAACATGGTTGCGCTTTGGAAAGCGCAACAAGCCGCTGCGCCCGGCGACTTGATCTACCTGGGCTCACGCTCCTATTCGGCCGAGTTCTATAGCAGCGGCTGGGCACGGCACACCAAAAGCCCACAACAACTGCCGCTGTCGAAAGACTTTTACCTAGTCCGACGCAAAAACAACCAGCAACCGCTGCCGCCAACCTTGACCTGCAACGCAGTGGCCCAGGCCAATACCTACCAATTGCATTACTGTCGTGCTGCACCCGGTTAAACCTTTGGCAGGCGTTCAGGGTCTGTGCAATAAGCCCTTCAGAGCGTCAGCGCCCGCATGGCAAAACCTCTCGACTTCGCCCGGCAATGGTTCACCGCCAAAGGCTGGAAGCCGTTCGCCTTTCAAAAAGAAGTCTGGGCGGCGGTCAAGGAAGGCCGATCGGGTTTGCTGCACGCCAGCACCGGCGCCGGTAAAACCTATGCACTGTGGTTTGCCGCGCTCAACCGCTTCGCCATCACGCGCCCAGCGGCAACCGGTAAACGCAAACCGCCGGTTGAACCGCTGACGGTGCTGTGGATCACGCCCATGCGTGCGTTGGCCGCCGACACCGCCCGCGCCCTTGAAGCGCCGCTCGAGGCGTTACAGATTCCCTGGCGTGTCGGCCTGCGCACCGGCGATACCAGCAGCAGCGAACGCGCACGGCAGACCCGCCGCCAGCCCACCGCACTGGTCACCACTCCGGAAAGCCTGACGTTAATGCTCGCCCGCGCCGATAGCGAAGCCAGCCTGGGAAACCTGCGCATGGTGGTCGTGGATGAGTGGCACGAACTGATCGGTAATAAACGCGGCGTGCAACTGCAACTGGCGCTGGCACGCTTGCGGCGCTGGCATCCAGAGTTGATGGTGTGGGGTATTTCGGCAACTTTGGGTAATCAGTCTCACGCATTGGAAGTACTGGTCCCACAGGGTGACGGGATCAATGTGCAGGGGCTAACGACCAAGCAGTTGATCATCGACACGTTATTGCCACCCGTTACAGAACGTTTTCCCTGGGCCGGGCATATCGGCTTGAAGATGCTGCCCCAAGTGGTGGCCGAGGTGGAAAGCAGCAGCAGTTGCCTGGTCTTTACCAACACGCGAGCGCAATCGGAAATCTGGTACCAGGCATTGCTTGATGCCCGTCCCGATTGGGCCGGAGTGATTGCCCTGCACCATGGTTCGCTGTCGCGAGAGACCCGTGACTGGGTGGAGCGGGCGTTGAAAGACGGCCAGCTCAAGGCGGTGGTGTGTACGTCAAGCCTGGACCTGGGGGTGGACTTCCTGCCGGTGGAGCGCGTACTGCAGATCGGCTCGGCCAAAGGCGTGGCCCGCCTGATGCAACGCGCGGGTCGCTCGGGACACGCGCCGGGGCGGCCCTCGCGGGTGACATTGGTGCCGACCCACAGCCTGGAGTTAGTGGAGGCCGCAGCAGCGCAGGATGCGATTGCGCAGCGGCGCATTGAAGCGCGCGAGTCGCCGCACAAATCGTTGGATGTACTCGTCCAGCATCTTGTCAGCATGGCATTGGGCGGTGGCTTTACACCGCAAGCGCTGCTGGCCGAGGTACGCGGCGCCTGGGCTTATCGCGATCTGACGGATGAAGACTGGGCCTGGGCGCTGGGATTTGTGCGCCATGGTGGCCTTTCGTTGACGGCTTATCCGGATTACCGTCGCGTCGAGCCGGACGAGCACGGCATCTGGCGCGTCCCGGACGCAAGGCTGGCACGTCGGCATCGCATGAGCATCGGCACCATCGTCAGTGACGCGAGCATCCAGTTGAAGTTCTGGAGCAAGGGCGGCGGCGGCAAAAACCTCGGCAGCGTCGAGGAAGGTTTTATTGCGCGGCTCAAGCCGGGAGATGGCTTCCTGTTCGCCGGGCGCTTGCTGGAGCTGGTGCGGGTCGAAAACATGACCGCCTATGTACGCCGCAGCACCGCGAAAAAAGCCGCTGTGCCGCGCTGGAATGGTGGGCGCATGCCGCTTTCCAATGAGCTGGCCCAGGCCGTCGTCGTGCGCTTGGATGAAGCGGCCCAGGGACACTTCGAAGGGCCGGAGATGCAGGCGGTGCAAACCCTCTTGCAAACACAATTGCGCTGGTCCGGCTTGCCGACGCGCGCGCATTTGCTGGCTGAAGCCCTGAAATCGAGGGAGGGATGGCACCTGTTCCTCTACCCCTTCGCCGGACGCCAGGTGCACCTGGGGCTGGCGAGTGTGTTGGCGTGGCGGGTCAGCCGAGGGCAGCCGGTCACCTTCTCCATTGCGGTGAATGATTACGGGCTGGAGTTGTTGAGTGCCACGCAATTGGATTGGCCGGCGCTGTTGAACGACGCGCTGCTGAGTTCTGAAAACCTGCTGGATGATGTGGTGGCCAGCCTGAATGCCGGGGAGCTGGCCCTGCGCCGTTTCCGTGAAATCGCACGGATCGCCGGGCTGGTGTTCGCCGGTTACCCTGGCGCGCCGAAAAGTACCCGACAGGTGCAGGCGTCCAGCGGGTTGTTCTTTGAGGTGTTCAAGCAATATGACCCGCAGAACCTGCTGCTGGCCCAGGCGGGGGAAGAAGTCCTGCGTGATGAGTTGGATATTCGCCGGCTGGAAGAGACATTACGTCATCTGTCGGCGCTGAAACTGGACCTGCATGAGATCGAACGGCCTACGCCGCTGGCCTTTCCCCTGTTGGTTGAGCGGATGCGCGAAAGCATGAGTTCGGAAAAACTCTCTGAGCGCATTGCGCGGATGGTCAAGGACCTGGAAAAAGTCGCGGATAACGGGAAGCGCTGATGGTTTGTTCGGTAATGCTAGAGGGAGAAGCGTTGTGGTTGCTGGCAGACAAGGCCGTCTATTGGCCTGCGCGTCAGTGCCTGTTGATTGCAGATGCGCATTTCGGCAAGGCGTCGGCGTATCGAAGCCTGGGGCAACCGGTGCCGCAGGGAACCACGACCGAGAATTTGCAACGACTGGACCGGCTGCTATCGACGCTACCGTGTGCACAGATGATCTTTCTAGGTGATTTCCTACACGGTCCAGGCTCCCATGCCAGCGGCACGCTGAGCGCACTGAGAACCTGGCGAGCACGCCATCCTGACCTGCCTATGACCTTGATTCGAGGCAATCATGATAAACGTGCGGGTGACCCGCCTGCGGATCTGAGGATCGAGGTTGTTGCGCAGCCGCTGCTGATGGCCCCGTTTGCACTGCAACACGAACCGGAAGCCCATGCGACCCACCATGTATTGGCAGGGCACGTGCATCCTGTGTATCGCTTGCGCGGCAAGGGACGGCAAAGTTTGCGCCTACCGTGCTTTCAGATCGGGACGCAGGTCAGCTTGCTGCCGGCGTTTGGCGCGTTTACCGGTGGCTTTGCCGTGGAACACGCCAATGACCGCCGAATATTTGTCATCGGCGACCATCAAGTTTGGCCAGTGCATTGATTGGCTGACGAGGTGTCAGGCTACAGGCGCGGGAGGCGGCTCATCTGGAACAGTGGGCGAGCCCGGTTCTTCAATGGGCTGCGGGGAATCCGGGTCTGGCTGGCCGGGAATACCACCCGCATACGCAGGGTCGGCCATCAGGGACCAGGCCAGAACGCCAATCTGGTTGGGTTCAAGCCGGGCAATTTCTGCGCTGATTCGCGGGTCGATCTTCATAAAGTACTCCTCAAGCGTGGCTCGACGCGTTTTACACGCGCCGAGGCAGTACACCTAGATAGAGTCACTTTCTTCAGACTAATTCCCTTTACGCGTAAGACCTTTCTATCAAGCGCGTGGGAGAGTGACGCCGCGCTGGCCCTGATACTTGCCCGCGCGGTCTTTATAGGACACTTCACAGGCCTCGTCAGACTGCAGGAACAGCATCTGCGCCACGCCTTCGTTGGCGTAGATTTTCGCCGGTAGCGTCGTGGTGTTGGAGAATTCCAGGGTGACGTGGCCTTCCCACTCAGGCTCAAGCGGAGTCACGTTGACGATAATGCCGCAGCGCGCGTAGGTACTTTTACCCAGGCAGATGGTCAGCACGTCGCGGGGGATACGGAAGAACTCCACGGTGCGCGCCAGGGCGAAGGAGTTCGGAGGGATGATGCACACGTCGCTCTTGACGTCGACGAAGCTCTTTTCGTCGAAGTTCTTTGGATCGACGATGGCCGAGTTGATGTTGGTGAACACCTTGAATTCATCGGCACAGCGCACGTCGTATCCATAGCTGGAAACGCCGTAGGAAATCACCGGGGCATCGCCTTGGCCGCGGATCTGCCGCTCGACGAACGGTTCGATCATGCCGTGCTCTTGCGCCATGCGGCGAATCCACTTATCCGATTTGATGCTCATGGCGGTGTCCTGAATAGCGAGGTGAAAAATCTGTTCGGCATCTTACCGGGGCCGGCGTTGGGGTTCAAAGGCCACGGGACTTTTCTTAAAAAAACGCCGGTTGCTTACACGTCTTAGCCAACGGAGCCGGGCCCCCTATAGCGGTGGGAGGGGAATAGAAATACCACCCCCAGTCACGAAAATAGAGAAACCTTCGGAAATATCATTGGCACGTCCGAGAAAAACAGTTAAGGTGACGTCACTGTGTTGCTTGTGTCACTGAGAATCTCTACACGATATGTTGAATTTCGATCCAACCATCTCCAAGAATTTTTCCTGCTCTTTGCACTCAGTCTCGGCCAGGGCTTTTCCTGAGTCGCAGTTAACTTTGTTCAAGGAGTTACACCATGTCTAATCGCCAAACTGGTACCGTTAAGTGGTTCAACGATGAAAAAGGCTTCGGCTTCATCACTCCACAATCCGGTGACGACCTGTTCGTTCACTTCAAAGCTATCCAATCCGACGGCTTCAAAAGCCTGAAAGAAGGCCAACAGGTTTCTTTCATCGCTACCCGCGGTCAGAAAGGCATGCAAGCTGAAGAAGTTCAAGTTATCTAACTTGTACTGACTTAGTCGAAAAGACCCCGCCCTTAAAAGCGGGGTTTTTTTATGCCTGGGATTTCATGCAGCATGACTGTGCTACGGCAGCAGAAAGCAAAACGCCCGGCGCACTCTCATGCACCGGGCGCTTTAATAGCGGCCTTAGGCGTCGTTACTGGAACAACGACTCACTCGACAAGCCATTCTTCTCCAGGATCTCGCGCAAGCGCTTGAGCCCTTCCACCTGGATCTGCCGCACCCGCTCACGGGTCAGACCGATCTCCAGACCTACGTCTTCCAGGGTGCTGCTCTCATGGCCACGCAGGCCGAAGCGGCGAATCACCACTTCACGCTGCTTGTCCGTGAGCTCAGACAGCCACTGGTCAATGCTCTGGGAAAGATCATCGTCCTGCAACAGCTCACAAGGATCCGTAGGGCGATCATCCGTCAGGGTGTCCAGCAGGGTTTTATCCGAATCCGGACCCAACGAGACGTCGACCGAAGACACGCGCTCGTTAAGACCAAGCATGCGCTTGACCTCCCCTACCGGTTTCTCCAGCAGGTTGGCGATTTCTTCAGGCGAAGGTTCATGATCGAGTTTTTGGGTAAGCTCACGCGCTGCCCGCAGGTAGACGTTGAGCTCCTTGACCACATGGATCGGCAACCGGATCGTGCGAGTCTGATTCATGATCGCCCGTTCGATGGTCTGACGAATCCACCAGGTCGCATAGGTCGAAAAGCGGAAGCCCCGCTCAGGGTCGAACTTCTCTACCGCCCGGATCAAGCCAAGGTTGCCCTCCTCGATCAAGTCCAGCAAGGAAAGCCCACGATTGACATAGCGTCGGGCGATTTTCACCACCAGGCGCAGGTTGCTTTCAATCATGCGCTTGCGCCCGGCCGGATCGCCCTTTTGCGACAAGCGCGCAAAATGGACTTCTTCTTCGGGGGTAAGCAGAGGGGAAAAGCCGATTTCATTGAGATACAACTGGGTCGCATCGAGCGCCCGCGTGTAGTCAATGTATTTGTGTTGCTTTAACGCGGTGGCGTTCTTGGATTTGGTGCGAACTGAAGGTACAGCAGGTCCCTCATTCGACATCGATTCCGTAGCAATGCCGGTCTCCATAAGGAGGACCTCATCGTCGATGTCAAACTCCGGCGCTTCTTTACTGAGAGCCATTGTTATAGTCCTTTGGTGAGTTCGACCTCAAGCTCAAGCGGCGCCTTTATCCTTGGCAACGCTGGAGCCTGTTCCTTCTACGTGAGGGAACAGGCTGTGCAACATATCAACGACGGGGTAAGAATTGCAGCGGATCTACAGGCTTCCCTTGTCGGCGAATCTCAAAGTGCAGTTTCACCCGGTCCGTACCAGTTGACCCCATTTCGGCAATTGTCTGTCCGACTTTGACCTGCTGCCCCTCCCGAACCAACAGCCTACGGTTATGACCGTAAGCACTGACGTAGGTATCGCTGTGCTTGATGATGATCAGCTCGCCGTAGCCCCGTAAACCACTCCCGGCGTACACAACCGTCCCATCAGACGCAGCTAAAACAGGCTGTCCCAAATCTCCGGCGATATCAATGCCTTTATTCAAACTACCGTTTGAAGAGAATTTTCCAATCAACACGCCGTTTGAAGGCCATCCCCAACCGGTCGGCGAAGGCCCAGCAGGTGGCAACGGCGCGGGTGCCGGCTTGTTCGCAGAGGCAGGCGCCGCAGTACCGGCAGGCCGGGTGAAGACGGTAGTTTTGCTTGAGGACGACGGCGAAGAACCACTCTTTGTCACGACTGCCGTAGGCGTTGAACCCGTGCGACCGTCGAAGCGAATCGTCTGACCCGGATGTATCGTGTAAGGCACAGGAATATTGTTACGCGCTGCGAGGGCCTTGTAGTCCCAGCCATAACGGAAGGCGATCGAAAACATCGTATCGCCCTTTCGCACCACATATTGCCCGGTGGTTACCGTCGGCCTTTGCGGTGCCGCATTATTACGATCAACCACCCGCGCGCCGCCGCTTGGCGAGCTGGAGCACCCTACCAACACAGAACTGAAGACGAGGCCAAGCACCAGTCGATGAAAGCTTGTTTTACTCATACGCTGCGCAAGACCTGTGAGACTCACCCGCCGCTCCCTTTGTGCTGGCTGAACATGAACGCCTGTATCAGGCTTGAAATATGACGCAAGTATAACTGGGCATTGGAGTTTTACCGGCACACGTCTGAAACGAATCGTCCAGCGTGTTGAATCGTCGCGCCAGTGATGTTGATTCAATAGACCCCGCCGTAAGACACATCCCCGCCAGCAGAATTCACCGCCGGAAAAAATTGATCAGGCCAGCGGGCCATTGAGCAGCGGTACAAAACGAACAGCGCCCAGTACATGCCGTGAAAAGCCTTCGTCCTCACGGATAATGAGCATCAATTGTTGCACTTCACCGGAGCCGACCGGAATCACCAGGCGCCCACCGGGGGCGAGTTGATCGAGCAGCGCTTGCGGAACATCGGTGGCCACGGCAGTAACAATGATGCCGTTGTACGGTGCCAGCGCCGGCCAACCTTCCCAGCCATCGCCCCAGCGAAACACCACGTTGCGCAGGTTCAACTCCACCAGGCGCTCCTTGGCGCGGTCTTGCAGCACCTTGATGCGCTCCACCGAGAACACCCGCTCCACCAACTGCGCCAGCACGGCGGTCTGGTAGCCGGAGCCCGTACCGATTTCCAGCACCTTGTCCAACGGACCCGCGGCCAGCAGCAGCTCGCTCATGCGCGCCACCATGTAAGGCTGGGAAATGGTCTGGTTATGGCCGATGGGCAGCGCCGTGTCTTCATAGGCACGGTGGGCCAGGGCTTCATCGACAAACAGATGGCGAGGCGTGCGCCGGATCACTTCCAGCACCTGGGCGTTGGACAAGCCCTCTTCGTACAGGCGCTGTATCAGGCGTTCGCGGGTACGCTGGGAAGTCATCCCGATGCCCCGGCGCAGCAAGTCGTCTTGTTCACGGCCCATCAGCGCAGCCCCTCCAGCCAGCCATCGAGACCACTGAAGGCATCACTGAAGGTGCGATCAAATTGCAATGGGGTAATCGATACATAACCTTGCATCACCGCATGAAAGTCCGTGCCCGGACCGCCATCTTCGGCGTCACCCGCTGCAGCGATCCAATAGCCTTCCTTGCCGCGCGGATCAATTACCTTCAACGGCGCCGCCGCGCGGGCGCGATGGCCCAGGCGCGTGAGCTGGATGCCGCGAATATGATCAAGGGGCAAGTTGGGAATATTGACGTTGAGCACCGTGCGCGGCGGCAAGTCCAGGGAGCCATGAGCCTCTACCAGCTTGCGCGCGAAATAGGCCGCGGTCGGCAGGTTATCCAATTGGCGCGAGGCAAACGAAAAGGCGAACGCGGTTTGGCCCAGGAAACGCCCTTCAAGGGCTGCCGCCACGGTACCGGAATACAGCACGTCATCCCCCAGGTTCGCACCAAGATTGATGCCCGACACCACCAGGTCCGGCTGCGGATCCAACAGGCTGTTGATCGCCAGGTGGACGCAGTCGGTAGGCGTGCCGTTCACGCTGATAAAGCCATTGGCCAGGACCTGCGGGTGCAGCGGACGGTCGAGCGTCAACGAACTGCTGGCGCCGCTCTTGTCCTGGTCGGGGGCAACCACCACGCACTCGGCATAATCTTCCAGCGCAGCATAGAGCGCGGCAAGACCGGGTGCGGTGGCACCGTCATCGTTTGATATCAGAATACGCATGGGTTGTCCGTCTGCCCCACCGGCACCAGATCAACAAGCTCGCGCACCAAGACAGTGGCGAAACATCCGGCCGGCAGGACGAATTCCAATTGCAGAATGTCCAGCGAGGGATAATGCCACGTCAAACCGCCAATGGGCAGTCGCAGAATGCGACGTTCCTGGCTCATGCCGGCATTCACCAGCCAATCGCGCAGGTCGGCTTCACCGGCGGCGACCGCCTGTTCCAGCTCGAAGGTTGCGCCACTGGCGGGTGAGTCACCTTCCCCCCACTGCGGCCCGGTCGGGTGCAGGTCCAGAATGGCCAGGCGCGGGTCGCTGCATTCCGCCTCCCCCGCCGGGAAAAAGCTGCGGCTGTCAGTAAACGCCAACAGGTCGCCGACCTGCGCGCGCTGCCAGGAACCGTCGGCCACGCGCGCCGCCAGCACCTTATTGAACAGGTAGCTGCGCGCCGTCGACAGCAGCCGTGAACGCACGTTGCGCTGTTCCGGCAAAGCCTTGCGTGCGGCCCACTCGCGGGCGTCAACCACGTTGCCACCATTGTGACCAAAACGCTGGGCGCCGAAATAGTTGGGGATGCCCTGCTGTGCAATCACTTGCAAACGCGCGTCGAGGGCGGCGGTATCACCGGCCAGCTGGGTCAGGCGCAAGGTGAAACCATTGGCCGAATGTGCGCCGCGCTGCAATTTGCGTTTATGTCGGGCGGTCTTGAGAACCTTGAGGCTTTCGTTTTCCGCAGCGCTCATGTCCGGATCGGCTTTGCCTGGCAACTGCACGCTGAACCATTGGCGGGTCAACGCCTGGCGATCCTTGAGCCCGGCATAGCTGACAGTGCGCAACGGCACGCCGGCCGCCTTGGCGATACGCCGCGCGGCTTCTTCTGTATTGAGGCCACGCTTCTCAACCCACAACCACAGGTGCTCACCCTCGCCGGTCAGCGGGATATCCAGCACCTCATCAACCTGGAAGTCTTCAGCGGTCGCCTTCAGGACCGCGCTGCCCAAGGCTTCGCCATAGGCCCGTGGGCCCAGCAATTGCAGATCATTCATGCGCGCAGCAACAAGGCAACGGAGTGCACGGCGATGCCCTCTTCACGACCGGTGAACCCGAGCTTTTCGGTGGTGGTAGCTTTCACGTTCACTTGATCCAATTCAATGTGCAGGTCTGCGGCAATCAGTGCGCGCATCGATTCAATATGGGGCGCCATTTTTGGCGCCTGGGCCACGATGGTGTTGTCGACGTTGCCGACCTTCCAGCCTTTGGCATGGATCAGGCCAACCACATGGCGCAGCAATACACGGCTGTCCGCGCCCTTGAAGGTCGGGTCGGTGTCCGGAAAGTGCTTGCCGATATCGCCCAACGCCGCCGCGCCGAGCAAGGCATCGCTCAAGGCATGCAACACAACGTCGCCATCGGAATGAGCCAGCAACCCATGGTGGTGCGCAATGCGCACGCCGCCCAGGGTGATGAAATCGCCTTCAGCGAAACGGTGCACATCGTAGCCGTGGCCAATACGCATATAAAAACGCCCCGATTTAATTCAGGGCGTGATTCTACCTACTTTTGCCTCACATTAACCGAGCAAAGCACGACCATGGTGTCGCAAATGGTCTTCGATGAAGCTGGCGATAAAGAAGTAACTGTGGTCGTAGCCAGGTTGCAGCCGCAGTTCCAACGGATGGTTGGCTGCCTTGGCCGCTTGCTGCAGGGCTTCAGGCTTGAGTTGCACGGCAAGGAAATCGTCGCGATCACCTTGGTCCACCAGCAGTGGCAGCTTTTCCGCGGCTTCGCTGATCAGCACGCAGGTATCCCACTCGCGCCATTTCGAACGCTCTTCGCCCAGGTAGCGGGAAAAGGCCTTCTGGCCCCATGGGCAGTCCATCGGATTGCTGATCGGCGAAAACGCCGACACCGACAGGTAACGCCCGGGATTGCGCAACGCACACACCAGTGCACCGTGGCCACCCATGGAGTGACCGCTGATGCCACGTTTATCTGACGCCGGGAAATGCGCTTCAACCAACGCAGGCAATTCCTTCACAACGTAGTCATGCATCCGATAGTGCTTGGCCCAGGGCTCCTGCGTGGCATTCAGATAGAAGCCGGCGCCAAGGCCAAAATCCCAGGCGTTATCGGGATCACCCGGAACACCCGGCCCACGAGGGCTGGTGTCCGGCGCCACGATGATCAACCCCAGCTCGGCGGCCATGCGCTGCGCGCCGGCCTTCTGCATGAAGTTCTCATCGGTGCAGGTGAGACCGGACAGCCAGTACAGCACCGGCAACTTACCGCCCTGCTCCGCTTGCGGCGGCAGGTAGACGGCGAAGGTCATGTCGCAGCCGAGCACGAGGGAGCTGTGTTTGTAGCGTTTATGCCAGCCACCAAAACTCTTTTGGCAGGAAATATTTTCCAAGGTCATGGGAATGCTCCCAGCTAGAAGCTACAAGCTCCAGGCTGCAAGTAAGGCGCGCTCACTTGCAGCGTATGGCTTGTCGCTTGCCGCTGCTTCAAAAATGAATGACGGTACGAATGCTCTTGCCTTCATGCATCAGGTCAAACGCTTTGTTGATGTCTTCCAGGCCCATGGTATGGGTGATGAAGGTGTCCAGCGGGATCTCGCCGGTCTGGGCCATTTCCACGTAGCTTGGCAGCTCAGTACGACCGCGCACGCCACCGAAGGCCGAACCGCGCCAGACGCGACCGGTCACCAGCTGGAAGGGACGCGTGGCGATTTCCTGACCGGCACCGGCCACGCCGATGATCACCGACTCACCCCAACCTTTGTGGCAGCACTCGAGGGCAGCGCGCATCAGTTGAACGTTGCCGATGCATTCAAAGGAGAAGTCCACGCCGCCATCGGTCAGGTCGACAATCACGTCCTGGATCGGGCGATCGTAGTCTTTCGGGTTGATGCAGTCGGTCGCACCCAACTGTTTGGCGATCTCAAACTTGGCCGGGTTGATGTCAATGGCGATGATGCGGCCAGCCTTGGCCTTGACTGCGCCGATGACGGCGGACAGGCCGATACCGCCGAGACCAAAGATGGCCACGGTGTCGCCCGGCTTGACCTTGGCGGTGTTGATCACCGCGCCGATGCCGGTGGTGACGCCGCAACCCAACAGGCAGACCTTTTCCAGTGGCGCTTCTTTAGGAATCTTGGCCACGGAAATTTCCGGCAACACGGTGTACTCGGAAAAAGTCGAGGTGCCCATGTAGTGGAAAATCGGCTGACCCTTGTAGGAAAACCGCGTGGTGCCATCCGGCATCAAGCCTTTGCCCTGAGTGGAGCGAATGGCCTGGCAAAGATTGGTCTTGCCCGACAGGCAGAATTTGCACTGACCGCATTCCGGGGTGTACAGCGGGATCACGTGATCGCCGACGGCTACGGAGGTCACGCCTTCGCCGATCGCTTCAACCACTGCACCACCTTCATGGCCGAGGATCGACGGGAAGATACCTTCGGGGTCGGCGCCCGACAGGGTGTAGGCGTCGGTATGGCATACACCGGACGCGACCACGCGCAACAGCACCTCGCCAGCCTTGGGCATGGCGACATCCACTTCAACAATCTCAAGGGGCTTCTTGGCTTCGAAGGCTACGGCGGCGCGGGACTTGATCATCCGGGTTTCTCCATGGAGTTGAATACTGAGACGGTGAGTGTAAAACATGGCTAGCTGATTAATAATCCAAGCGAAAGCAAAACTTTATTGCTGTACAGGGATAATCACCGTGCTTGAAAACCGCTGGGAAGGCATCGATGAATTTGTCGCAGTGGCCGAATGCAGCCAATTCACTGCGGCAGCGGAACGCCTGGGCGTCTCTTCGTCGCATATCAGCCGGCAGGTGGCGCGCCTGGAAGAACGCCTGCAAACGCGGTTGCTGTATCGCAGCACGCGCAAGGTCACCTTGACGGAAGCCGGCCAGACCTTTCTGCAACATTGCCAACGTTTGCAGGACGGGCGCGAAGAAGCCTTGCGTGCGGTGGGTGACCTCACCAGCGAACCCAAAGGCATGTTGCGCATGACCTGCGCCGTGGCCTACGGCGAGCGTTTTATCGTGCCGTTGGTAACGCGGTTCATGGGCCTCTACCCGCAGTTGCGCGTGGATATCGAGCTGAGCAACCGTCAACTAGACCTAGTGCACGAGGGCCTGGATCTGGCGATTCGCCTGGGCCGTTTGCAGGATTCGCGCATGGTCGCCAGCAGGCTGGCACCGAGGCGCATGTACCTGTGCGCGTCGCCGTCCTACCTGGCGCGGTACGGTCGGCCACATAGCTTGTCGGAATTGAGTCGGCATAACTGCTTGATTGGTAGCTCGGATATCTGGCAACTGGCCCAGGACGGGCGCGAATTTTCCCAGCGGGTGCAGGGAAACTGGCGCTGCAACAGTGGGCAAGCGGTATTGGATGCGGCGTTACAGGGCGTCGGGTTGTGCCAGTTGCCGGATTATTACGCACTGGAGCACTTGCACAGTGGCGCGCTGGTGTCGCTGCTGGAGGCGCATCAGCCGCCGAATACAGCGGTGTGGGCGCTGTATCCGCAGCAGCGGCATTTGTCGCCGAAGGTCAGGAAGTTGGTGGATTACTTGAAGGAGGGGCTGGCTGAGAGGCCGGAGTACAGCCAGTAATTATTGGCTGTTTGTGCCGTCCTCTTCGCAGGCAAGCCAGCGCCTACATTTGACCGCGTTTATCCTGTTGGAACGCGGCAAATGTGGGCTTGCTCGCGAAGGGGTCGACTCGGTGCAACTGACTACCGGCGATTAGCCCACCGCAACCTGAGCCACTCCAGATCTTCCGGCCGCGTCACCTTGATATTGTCCGACCGCCCTTCGATCAGCCGCGGCGCCTGGCCGGACCATTCCATGGCAGAGGCTTCATCGGTGATGACGGCGTCCGCCACCAGGCTGTCAGCCAAAGCACGATGCAGCGGACCCAGACGGAACATCTGCGGCGTGTAGGCTTGCCAGATCAGGCTACGGTCGACGGTTTCGACGACACGCCCATGCTTATCGACTCGCTTGAGGGTGTCACGTGCCGGCACGGCCAGCAGACCGCCCACCGGGTCGTCCGCCAGTTCAGTCAGCAGTTTGTCGAGGTCATCGCGACTCAGGTTCGGCCGCGCCGCATCGTGCACCAGCACCCAATCATCATCACTGGCCCCCAAAGCGTTCAGCTGCAACAGCGCGTTGAGCACCGAACCGGAACGCTCAAAATCGCCGTCCGCACGGTGAATGCGCGGGTCCATGGCACACGCCAGGGTAGGCCAATACGGATCATCAACAGCAAGACTGACCATCAGCCCCTTGAGCGAAGGATGGTCGAGAAAACAGCCAAGGCTGTGTTCGAGAATGGTGCGTCCGCCCAGTTGCAGGTACTGCTTGGGACGGTCCGCGGCCATGCGGGCACCGATGCCCGCGGCAGGAATCACGGCCCAGAAGGCCGGCAAGCTGTTGGTCATTGGGCCAACTGGTAGAGGGTTTCGCCCTCCTTGACCATGCCCAACTCATGACGAGCCCGCTCTTCAACGGTCTCGGTACCCTTTTTCAGCTCAAGCACTTCCGCATAAAGTACCCGGTTGCGCTCCAGCAGGACTTCGTTTTCGGCGCGTTGTGCAGCGATTTGCTCGGCCAGGTCTTTTACCTGCGCAAAGCTGCCATTACCGACCCATAGGCGGTACTGCAGGCCAGCCAGCAACAAGAGCAAGACGAGAAACAACCAATTGGGACTGCGCATCGAAATCCGGGTATCCAGTGAAAAAAGACAGCCATGCAAAACTTTTAAAGTAACTGATAGCACGAAGCCTGGAAAAACCAGGCTTGTGCTTGATAGCCATCAGATTAGCGTCGAAACCCACACTGTCGTGAGTTTTCCGACGCAATCCGTCAGCTTTTTACCATGTCTTACCCTCAAGAGCGATCAGCCGCGAAACTCGCCGCGACCGTTGTACTTGGCTTTGCCGGCCAGTTGCTCTTCGATACGCAGCAATTGGTTGTACTTGGAAACGCGGTCGGAACGGCACAGAGAACCGGTCTTGATCTGGCCCGCCGAGGTGCCCACGGCCAGGTCGGCAATGGTCGAATCTTCGGTTTCGCCGGAGCGGTGCGAGATCACGGCAGTGTAGCCCGCTGCCTTGGCCATCTGGATGGCTTCCAGGGTTTCGGTCAGGGTGCCGATCTGGTTGAACTTGATCAGGATCGAGTTGGCGATCTTTTTATCGATGCCCTCTTTCAGGATCTTGGTGTTGGTGACGAACAGGTCGTCGCCCACCAGCTGGGTTTTCTCGCCGATCTTGTCGGTGAGGATTTTCCAGCCATCCCAGTCGGACTCGTCCAGCCCGTCTTCGATCGAGATGATCGGGTAACGCTCGGTCAAGCCTTTGAGGTAGTCAGCAAAACCTTCGGAGTTGAACACCTGGCCTTCGCCGGACAGGTTGTATTTACCGTCCTCGTAGAACTCACTGGCCGCGCAATCCAGCGCCAGGGTCACGTCGGTGCCCAGCTTGTAGCCAGCGTTGGCTACCGCTTCGGAGATCACTTTGAGTGCATCTTCGTTGGACGCCAGGTTCGGTGCAAAACCACCTTCGTCACCCACGGCAGTGCTCAGGCCACGGGCCTTCAGCACAGCTTTGAGGTGATGGAAAATCTCGGTGCCCATGCGCAGGCCTTCGGAGAAGGTCTTGGCGCCGACCGGCTGCACCATGAATTCCTGAATGTCGACGTTGTTATCGGCGTGCTCACCACCGTTGATGATGTTCATCATCGGTACCGGCATCGAGTAAACACCGGGGGTGCCGTTCAGGTTGGCAATGTGTGCGTACAGCGGCAGGTCCTGGTCCTGGGCAGCAGCCTTGGCAGCAGCCAGGGACACGGCGAGGATGGCGTTGGCGCCCAGGCTGCCTTTGTTTTCGGTGCCGTCGAGCTTGATCATCGCGTGGTCCAGGGCTTTCTGGTCCAGCGGGTCTTTGCCCAGTAACAGGTCTCGGATCGGGCCGTTGATGTTGGCTACAGCCTTGAGTACACCCTTGCCCAGGTAACGGCTCTTGTCGCCATCACGCAGTTCCAGCGCTTCGCGCGAACCGGTGGAAGCACCGGACGGCGCGCAGGCGCTGCCGATGATGCCGTTATCGAGAAGCACGTCTGCTTCGACGGTGGGGTTGCCACGGGAGTCGAGAACTTCACGACCTTTGATGTCGACGATTTTTGCCATTGTTGTAAACACTCCAAAGTTGACGAAAACGACGCAGCTGAAGGAAATCTTTTGACCGACCGCAAGGGTGGAACAACGGGGCAGGCTTGCAGGCGACATGGCTCAGGCCCGTAGGCCTGAGCGTAAAGCGTGGGAAAGTCTACCGGAGAAATGGCGCTTACGCGGTCTCTACCGTCGGAAAACTCTTGACCAGTTCGTCCAACTGCTTGAGCTGGGCCAGGAATGGCTCCAGTTTGTCCAGGCGCAGGGCGCACGGACCGTCGCATTTGGCGTTGTCCGGGTCCGGGTGGGCTTCGAGGAACAGGCCCGCCAAAGACTGGCTGATGCCAGCCTTGGCCAGGTCCAGCACCTGGGCACGCCGCCCGCCCGCAGAATCAGCGCGACCACCGGGCATTTGCAGCGCGTGGGTCACGTCGAAGAACACCGGGTATTCGAACTGTTTCATGATGCCGAAACCGAGCATGTCGACCACGAGGTTGTTGTAGCCGAAGCTCGAACCGCGCTCGCAGAGGATCAACTGGTCGTTACCCGCTTCAACGCACTTGCTCAGGATGTGCTTCATTTCCTGGGGCGCGAGGAACTGGGCTTTCTTGATATTGATCACAGCACCGGTCTTGGCCATCGCGACAACCAAGTCGGTCTGGCGCGACAGGAAGGCCGGCAACTGGATGATGTCGCACACCTCAGCGACCACGGCAGCCTGTTCAGGCTCGTGGACGTCAGTGATGATCGGTACACCGAAGGCTTGCTTGATGTCCTGGAAGATCCGCATGCCTTCTTCAAGGCCCGGGCCGCGATAGGAGGTCACGGACGAACGGTTGGCCTTGTCGAAGCTGGCTTTGAACACGTAAGGGATACCCATTTTTTGGGTCACCTTCACGTACTCTTCACAGACCTGCATCGCCATGTCGCGGCTTTCCAGCACGTTCATGCCGCCAAACAGCACCATGGGCTTGTCGTTGGCAATCTCGATGTCGCCTACGCGAATGATCTTCTGGGCCATCAGGGTTACGCCTTTTTCTGATGTTGCGTCAGTGCTGCTTTAACGAAACCACTGAACAACGGGTGACCGTCGCGCGGCGTCGAGGTGAACTCCGGGTGGAACTGGCACGCCACGAACCATGGATGATCCGGTGCCTCGACCACTTCAACCAGCGCGCCATCACCGGAGCGACCGGAGATTTTCAGGCCGGCCTCTTTGATTTGTGGCAGCAGGTTGTTGTTCACTTCGTAGCGGTGACGGTGACGCTCGACGATCACATCCTTGCCGTAGCAATCGTGAACCAGCGAACCCGGCTCCAGCAGGCAGTCCTGCGCGCCAAGGCGCATGGTGCCACCAAGGTCGGAGGCTTCGGTACGGGTCTCGACGGCACCAGTGGCATCTTCCCACTCGGTGATCAGGCCCACGACCGGGTGACCGCTCTTGCTGTCGAACTCGGTGGAGTTGGCGTCTTTCCAGCCCAACACGTTACGGGCGAACTCGATAACGGCCACTTGCATGCCCAGGCAGATACCCAGGTAAGGCACCTTGTTCTCACGAGCGTATTGCACGGCAGTGATCTTGCCTTCCACGCCGCGCAGGCCGAAACCGCCCGGTACGAGGATCGCATCGACACCTTCGAGCAGCGCAGTGCCCTGGTTCTCGATGTCTTCGGAATCAATGTAGCGCAGGTTGACCTTGGTACGGTTGCTGATGCCGGCGTGACTCATCGCTTCGATCAGCGACTTGTACGCGTCCAGCAGCTCCATATACTTGCCGACCATGGCGATGGTGACTTCGTGCTCAGGGTTGAGCTTGGCGTCGACCACAGCTTCCCACTCGGACAGGTCCGCGCTGTTGCATTGCAGGCCGAAACGCTCGACCACAAAATCGTCCAGGCCTTGCGAGTGCAGGATGCCCGGGATCTTGTAGATGGTGTCGGCGTCTTCCAGCGCGATCACCGCACGTTCTTCAACGTTGGTGAATTGCGCGATCTTGCGACGCGAGGAAATGTCGATCGGGTGATCGGAGCGGCACACCAGCACATCCGGCTGCAGGCCGATGGAACGCAGTTCCTTTACCGAGTGCTGGGTAGGCTTGGTTTTGGTTTCGCCGGCGGTGGCGATGTACGGCACCAGGGTCAGGTGCATCAGCATCGCGCGCTTGGCGCCGACTTCGAAACGCAGCTGGCGGATGGCTTCGAGGAACGGTTGGGACTCGATGTCACCGACGGTGCCACCAATCTCGACCATCGCCACGTCGGCATCGCCTGCACCCTTGATGATGCGGCGCTTGATTTCATCGGTGATGTGCGGGATCACCTGGATGGTTGCACCCAGGTAGTCACCACGGCGTTCCTTGCGCAGCACGTGCTCGTAGACACGGCCGGTGGTGAAGTTGTTGTTCTGGGTCATGGTCGTGCGGATGAACCGCTCGTAGTGGCCCAGGTCCAGGTCGGTCTCGGCGCCGTCGTGAGTGACGAACACTTCACCGTGCTGGAACGGGCTCATGGTGCCCGGGTCGACGTTGATGTACGGGTCCAGCTTGAGCATGGTGACCTTAAGTCCCCGCGCCTCCAGGATGGCCGCCAATGAAGCGGAGGCAATGCCTTTCCCCAATGAAGAAACAACACCGCCCGTGACGAATATGTAGCGCGTCATGAAAAACCCTAGAAGTCTGCGTTAAAGCGGTCCGAACCGCCGGGGAGAGCGAAGAGAGGCCGAAGCCCCCGATCACCTGCATTAATCACAGTGCACCTTTCAAAAAAAACCGCCGCGTGATGACAGACCGGCAATGAAACACCAGTACGTTGATCGCTACACATTTTTTGGAATCGCCCAGCAAAGACTGCTTGGTAATCGGCAACTGCTGCGATTCAGGCGAATCCACAGAAGTTGTATCAAGAAGGGAGCGTAGTCTACCGGAAAGGCGCTATCAGCTCAAACCTTGATCGCAGGTCTGTGGCATCCAATGTAATTGCCAGTCGCCCGCCCCTGTGTTCCACAATCCCGCCAGGTTAGGCACCCCGAGCAATTGCTCCCCCTGATACAGCAGCGGCAATCTGCCACGGACGAAGCTCGGAAGCCCACTTTCATTAAGCAGGCGCTTCAAGTCACGCCGCCCGCGACGTGGCACGTCGATGATTTCGCCGCCATGACGGTAGCGAACCTCCAGCGGGCCTTCAGGCGCCTTGCCGGTGAGTTTCAGCCGGCCATTGCCGGGTAACTCTAGTGGATTTCGCGGATCGGGCCAGCGCAGCGATGCGTCGGAAAACTCCGACCATGTGGAGGGCAGCCACCATAGGCGTTCGCCGCTACGGTGCAGTTCGCCGTCGGCCAGGCGCCATAGAGGCTGTGCGTCGCCCTTGGCATCACGCAGGGAATGCCAACTGGCCCAGTGGTCGCTGTCGGGTAGACGGGTCAGTGGGGCCAGCCAATGGCGCAGGGCGTTACGCTGGCGGGCGTCGGAAAGTTCGCGCAGCGGCGCAAGTGCCAAAGATGGCAGGTGCAACCAGGGAAAAGGTGCAGGCTGGTCGGCGGCTTGCAGGTCCATTTGCGCCAATTCATCGAGCAGGCCCTGGGCTTCACCTAGGTGCTCGGCAGTGCGGGCAAGGCTGATGACAGCTTGAGGCCAGCGCTTCGTGAGCGCCGGGAACACGTGATGGCGCAGATAATTGCGTGAGAACCGCGGGTCGGCGTTGGACGGGTCTTCGACCCATTTGAGTTGATGCTCGTGGGCGTAGGCCTCCAACTCACCCCTTGCTACATCCAATAAAGGCCGAACCAGATAACCAGCCGCCAACGGGCGCTGTGCAGGCATTGCCGACAGCCCGCGCGCGCCTGCGCCGCGCAACAGGCGGAATAACAGGGTTTCGGCCTGATCATCGCGATGCTGGCCTGTCAGCAGCACCTCCCCTGCTCCGATGACTTCGGTAAACGCCTGGTAACGCGCGTCACGGGCGGCCCGCTCAAGGCTGGCGCCGGGTTGTACCTGCACGCGCATGACGCGCAGGGGGATGCCCACGCTGTCGCATATCGACTGGCAATGGTTTGGCCAGGCGTCGGCGGCGGTTTGCAGGCCATGGTGGACATGGATTGCGTTGAGGGGTGGGAGTGTTTCGGTTTCTGGCAGGGCGGCCAGGAGATGGAGCAGGACGGTGGAATCAAGGCCGCCAGAGAAAGCGATATGCCAGGCCGGGGCATTTTGCCAGGGAACCAGGGCTTGCAGCAGTTTGGCGGTCAGCGTCCGTTTCATCACACATTGTCGCCGCATACTTGGAACACGATAGCCCAGCATACACAAAGCAAATGTGGGAGCGGGCTTACTCGCGAAAGCGTGGTGTCAGTCACCGGATATATTGACTGATTCACCGCTTTCGCGAGTAAGCCCGCTCCCACATCAGTACAGCAATGTCTGCCAGATCAGTAGTTGATCAGAGACCGTAGCTCATCAGACGCTCATAACGACGGGCCAACAGCGCTTCGTTATCCAGCTTCTTGAGCATCGCCAGTTGCGAACCCAGCTCGGCACGAATAGTCGCGGCAGCAGCAGTCGGATCACGATGAGCGCCGCCCAATGGCTCGGCGATCACTTTGTCGACAATGCCCAGGCCCTTGAGGCGATCAGCGGTGATACCCATCGCTTCAGCAGCGTCCGGCGCTTTTTCAGCGGTTTTCCACAGAATCGAAGCGCAACCTTCCGGTGAGATCACCGCGTAGGTCGAGTATTGCAGCATGTTCAACTGATCGCACACGCCAATGGCCAGTGCGCCACCGGAACCACCTTCACCAATCACGGTAGCGATGATCGGGGTTTTGAGGCGCGACATGACGCGCAGGTTCCAGGCGATTGCTTCGCTCTGGTTGCGCTCTTCAGCGTCGATACCCGGATAAGCACCCGGCGTGTCGATGAAGGTCAGGATCGGCATTTTGAAACGCTCGGCCATTTCCATCAGGCGGCACGCCTTGCGGTAGCCTTCCGGACGCGGCATGCCGAAGTTGCGGCGCACTTTCTCGCGCACTTCACGGCCTTTCTGGTGACCGATCACCATCACCGGCTGGTCGTCCAGGCGAGCGATACCGCCCACGATGGCCGCGTCGTCGGAGAAGTGGCGGTCGCCGTGCAGCTCGTCGAACTCGGTGAAGATGTGCTGAATGTAGTCCAGGGTGTACGGACGACGCGGGTGGCGAGCCAAACGCGCGATCTGCCAGCTGGTCAGCTTGCCGAAGATATCCTCGGTGAGCGTGCTGCTCTTGTCTTGCAGGCGAGCGATCTCATCGCCGATATTCAGCGAATTGTCATTGCCGACCAGGCGCAGTTCTTCAATCTTGGCTTGCAGGTCAGCGATCGGCTGTTCGAAATCAAGAAAATTCGGGTTCATAAGCGTCCGTCTTGGGTCGACGGCCAAGGAGTGCCTGGCCAGCCGGTTGTCTATTCGCGCCCTACCTTAAGGGAGAGGCGCGTCTAGGTCGAGATTAAATGTTTCGCCGAGATCAGGCTAAATATTAATGCCTGACCGTCAACGGTATTGGAGAAAGACGTTGTCACGGCCGAACTGGTCACGCAATGCTTGAATCAAGCCATCCGCAGGATCAATTCGCCAGGTCTCGCCAAACTGCAACATGGCCTTGGCGTCATTGCCGGTGTACTCCATAGTCACCGGGCACGCGCCACGGTGGCGTTTGAGCAGGTCGCCCAACCAGCGTAGCTGATCGCCCTTGAGCGCTTCGGTTTTCACCTTCAAGCGCAAGCTCTCGGCCAAATTGGTGCGCGCATCTTCCATGCTCATCACGCGCTTGATCCGCAGCCGCAGGCCGCCGGAGAAGTCATCGTTGCTGACCTCCCCTTCCACCACCACCATGGCGTCAGTCTGCAGCAGCGACTGCGCGGAGTGGAACGCATCGGCAAACAGCGACGCTTCGATGCGGCCCGAACGGTCGTCGAGAGTGATAAAGCCCATCTTGTCGCCCTTTTTGTTTTTCATCACCCGCAGGGCGATGATCATACCGGCGACGGTCTGCGTATCCCGCGCCGGTTTCAGGTCGATGATGCGCTGGCGGGCGAACCGCCGGATTTCACCTTCGTACTCATCAATCGGGTGGCCGGTGAGGTAAAGGCCCAAGGTGTCTTTCTCACCCTTGAGGCGCTCCTTCAGGGTCAGGTCCTTGGCCTTGCGGTGGTTGGCGTACACATCCGCGTCTTCCTCGACGAACAATCCGCCAAACAGGTCGGCATGGCCACTGTCATGGGTGCGGGCAGTCTGCTCGGCAGCCTTGATCGCCTCTTCCATCGCAGTGAGCAACACGGCGCGGTTACGGTCGATATTCGCCTGGTAAGCCTTCGGCTCATCATGGAAATAGGGGCCGAGGCGGTCGAGTGCACCACTACGGATCAGCCCATCGAGGGTTCGCTTGTTGATGCGCTTGAGGTCAACCCTTGCACAGAAGTCGAACAAGTCCTTGAAAGGCCCGTCCTGGCGCGCTTCGGTGATGGCTTCCACCGGGCCTTCGCCCACGCCTTTGATCGCGCCCAGGCCATAGATGATGCGACCTTCGTCGTTCACCGTGAACTTGAACTCCGAGGCGTTCACGTCCGGTGCGTCGAGGCGCAGTTTCATGGTGCGCACTTCCTCGATCAAGGTCACAACCTTGTCGGTGTTGTGCATATCCGCCGAAAGTACCGCAGCCATGAACGGCGCCGGGTAGTGAGCCTTCAGCCAGGCAGTCTGGTACGACACCAGGCCGTAGGCGGCGGAGTGGGATTTGTTAAAGCCGTAACCGGCGAATTTTTCTACCAGGTCGAAAATGTTACCGGCCAGGTCAGCGTCAATATTGTTGGTGGCGCAACCTTCAATGAAACCGCCGCGCTGCTTGGCCATTTCCTCGGGTTTTTTCTTACCCATGGCGCGACGCAGCATGTCCGCACCACCGAGGGTGTAACCGGCCATCACCTGGGCGATCTGCATCACCTGTTCCTGATACAGGATGATGCCGTAGGTCGGCGCCAATACCGGCTTGAGGCCTTCGTATTGGTAGTCGGAGTGCGGATATGCCAGCTCGGCGCGACCGTGCTTACGGTTGATGAAGTCGTCCACCATGCCCGATTGCAGCGGGCCCGGACGGAACAGCGCCACCAGTGCGATCAAGTCTTCCAGGCAGTCGGGCTTGAGCTTTTTGATCAGCTCTTTCATACCGCGCGACTCAAGCTGGAACACCGCCGTGGTTTCGGCCTTTTGCAGCAACTGGTAGGTCGGCTTGTCGTCCAGCGGGATGAACGCAATATCCAGCGGCTCTTCGTCAACCTTGGCACGCTCACGGTTGATCGTCTTGAGCGCCCAGTCGATGATCGTCAGCGTGCGCAGGCCGAGGAAGTCGAACTTCACCAGGCCGGCCGCCTCGACGTCGTCCTTGTCGAACTGGGTGACCAGGCCACCGCCTTCTTCATCGCAATAGATCGGCGAAAAGTCGGTGAGCTTTGTAGGCGCGATAACCACACCACCGGCGTGTTTACCGACGTTACGCACCACGCCTTCGAGCTTGCGCGCCATGTCCCAGATTTCGGCGGCTTCTTCATCGATCTTGATGAAGTCACGCAGGATCTCTTCCTGCTCGTAGGCCTTTTCCAGGGTCATGCCGACTTCGAACGGAATCATCTTCGACAGGCGATCCGCCAGGCCGTAGGACTTGCCCTGCACCCGCGCAACGTCGCGGATTACAGCCTTGGCAGCCATGGAACCGAAGGTGATGATCTGGCTTACCGCGTTGCGGCCGTATTTCTCGGCCACGTACTCAATGACGCGGTCGCGACCATCCATGCAGAAGTCGACGTCGAAGTCGGGCATGGAAACCCGTTCCGGGTTCAGGAACCGTTCGAACAGCAGGTCATATTCCAGCGGGTCGAGATCGGTAATCTTCTGTACGTAAGCAACCAGCGAGCCAGCACCCGACCCCCGGCCCGGGCCTACCGGCACACCGTTGCTTTTGGCCCACTGGATAAAGTCCATTACGATCAGGAAGTAACCGGGGAACCCCATCTGGATGATGATATCCAGCTCGAAATTCAGCCGGTCGACATAGACCTGACGCTTGGCCTCGTAATCCTCAGTGGTGTCCTTGGGCAACAGCACACTGAGGCGCTCTTCCAAGCCGTCGAACGACACCTTGCGGAAGTACTCATCGATGGTCATGCCATCGGGAATCGGGAAGTTGGGCAGGAAGTGCTTGCCCAGCTTCACTTCAATGTTGCAACGCTTGGCAATTTCGACAGAGTTTTCCAGGGCCTCGGGCAGGTCGCTGAACAGCTCGGCCATCTCGTCGGCACTTTTGAGGTATTGCTCTTCGCTGTAGTTCTTCGAGCGTCGCGGGTCATCCAGAGCCCGGCCCTCGCCGATGCACACGCGGGTTTCGTGGGCTTCGAAATCTTCTTTCTTGATGAAGCGCACATCGTTGGTCGCTACCAACGGCGCGCCCAGCTTATCGGCCAGGGCCACGGCGGCGTGCAGGTGCTCTTCGTCGTTGGGGCGGTTGGTGCGCTGGACTTCCAAGTAGAGACGGTCGGGAAAAACCTGCATCCACTCGCGGGCCAGCACTTCAGCCTCTTGAGGATTGCCGCCGAGTAGCGCGAGACCGATCTCACCCTCTTTAGCGGCCGACAGCATGATCAGCCCTTCGCTGGCCTCGGCGACCCACTCGCGCTCGATGATGATCGAACCGTTGCGCTGGCCGTCGATAAAGCCACGGGAAATCAGTTCGGTGAGGTTGCGATAACCCACGCCGTTCATCGCCAGCAGACTGATACGGCTAAGGGCGTTATCCGGATCTTTGTTGGACAACCACAGGTCGGCGCCGCAGATCGGCTTGATGCCGGCGCCCATGGCGTTTTTATAGAATTTGACCAGGGAACACATGTTGTTCTGATCGGTAACCGCCACGGCAGGCATGTTCATGCCCACCAGGGTTTTGACCAGCGGTTTGATCCGTACCAGGCCGTCAACCAGGGAGTATTCAGTGTGCAGGCGCAGGTGAACGAATGAAGCCGGCATAGTGATCCTGTCTTAAACGTAGAAACAACAAGGCCCGGGATTGTACCGGGCCTTGGCAAAAACATCAGCCTCGCGACTACACCTCGCTGAGACTCTCTCGCAGCTCATAAGCCTGGCGTACGGGGGCGAACGAGCGGCGGTGGATCGGCGTCGGGCCGAGGCGAGCCAGGGCTTCCAGATGAACGGGGGTCGGGTAGCCTTTATGGCCGCCAATGCCGTAGCCGGGGTAGATCAATTCGAAAGCAGCCATTTCACGATCGCGGCTGACTTTAGCCAGGATTGACGCTGCCGCAATCGCAGGCACCTTGCTATCGCCCTTCACCACCGCTTCCGCCGGCATGGCCAATTTTGGGCAGCGGTTGCCGTCGATCATCGCCATTTTGGGCGTGATGTGCAGGCCTTCTACTGCACGCTGCATGGCAAGCATGGTGGCGTGAAGGATGTTCAACGCGTCGATTTCCTCGACTTCGGCCCGAGCAATATGCCAGCTGAGGGCCTTCTCAATAATCTCGTCGTAGAGCTTTTCGCGGCGCGCTTCGGTGAGTTTCTTCGAGTCGTTGAGGCCGAGAATCGGGCGGTTCGGATCGAGAATCACCGCCGCCGTGACGACAGCGCCGCACAAAGGCCCGCGCCCGACCTCGTCAACACCGGCCACCAGTTCGTGGGCTTCGGCAACCAAGCTGAAATCCAGGCCGATTTGCTTGGTCATAAAGCTTCCTGTTTCTTGCCGATCAAGGTCAACACGGCGTCCGCCGCCTGGTTCGAGGCATCACGGCGCAAGGTGCAGTGAATGTCGTCAAAACCGCGGGTCTGCTCTTCGCCGCCGTCGATCAAGGGTAGTAGAGTTTGTGCCAAGGCCTCAGGCGTTGCATCGTCCTGCAACAACTCCGGCACCAACAGGCGCTGGGCCAGCAGGTTGGGCAGGGAGATGTAAGGGCTTTTGACCATGCGCTTGAGAATCCAGAAGGTCAGCGGCGCCAGGCGATAGGCCACGACCATCGGACGCTTGTACAGCAAGGCCTCCAGGGTGGCCGTACCCGAGGCGATCAGCACGGCATTACAGGCCGCCAGGGCCAGGTGCGATTGGCCGTCGAGCAAGGTCACCGGCAGGTTGCGACCGTCCAATAGGGCCTCGATCTGCGCACGCCGCTGCGGGCTCGCGCAGGGCAGCACGAAACGTACGCCTGGCTTCAAGGCTTGCAGGCGCTCGGCAGCATCGAAGAACACCGCAGCCAGGCGGCCGACTTCGCCGCCACGGCTGCCCGGCATCAGCGCCACCAGCGGACCGTCAGGCAGACCCAGCTCGGCGCGCGCGGCTGTGCGATCAGCGTGCAAAGGGATGGTGTCGGCCAGGGTGTGACCGACAAATCGCACCGGCACGCCCTTTTCTTCGTAGAACCTGGCTTCGAACGGCAGCAGGGTCAGCATCAAGTCACAGCCTTCGCGGATCTTCAGTACGCGCTTCTGACGCCATGCCCACACGGAGGGGCTGACGTAGTGCACGGTCTTGATCCCGGCCTGACGTAACTTGAGCTCGATATTAAGGGTGAAGTCCGGTGCGTCGATCCCGATGAAAACATCGGGTTTCTCTTCGATGAGGGTCTGGATCAGCAGCTTGCGGCGAGCCAGCAGCTCACGCAGACGGCCCAGCACTTCCACCAACCCCATGACCGATAGCCGCTCCATGGGAAAGTAGGACGTGAGCCCTTCGGCCTGCATCAGCGGGCCGCCGACACCCATAAATTCCACCGCAGGGTGCTGGGCCTTGAGGGCCCGCATAAGACCCGCGCCCAGAATGTCACCGGAAGCTTCTCCGGCCACCAGCGCAATACGCAGATTAGCCATGATTAGCGGGTGATGCCGCGAGTCGACGCCTGGATAGAGTCACGGAACACCGCGACTTCCGGGAACAACGTCGATGGCTCGGCCAATTGCGTCAACGCCTGATCCACGGTAAGCCCCTGGCGATAAACCACCTTGTAGGCACGGCGCAGGGCGTGGATGGCCTCTTCGCTGAAACCACGACGGCGCATGCCTTCGAAGTTCATGCTGCGAGCTTCGGCCGGGTTGCCAAATACTGTGACGAACGCCGGAACATCCTTGCCGATGGCGGTACCCATGCCGGAAAAGCTGTGTGCGCCGATATGGCAGTACTGATGCACCAGGGTGAATCCGGAGAGGATCGCCCAATCGTCGACGTGCACATGGCCGGCTAACGCCGTGTTGTTGACCAGGATGCAGTGGTTGCCGATGACGCTGTCGTGGCCGATGTGCGCGTAGGCCAT
The DNA here is from genome assembly GCF_963970835.1 of Pseudomonas sp. EA_15y_Pfl1_P101. Taxonomy (NCBI): domain Bacteria; kingdom Pseudomonadati; phylum Pseudomonadota; class Gammaproteobacteria; order Pseudomonadales; family Pseudomonadaceae; genus Pseudomonas; species Pseudomonas sp. EA_15y_Pfl1_P101. The sequence continues at coordinate 54,428 of NZ_CAXAPA010000001.1, forward strand.
GACCAGGTTGTGATCACCCAGGGTGGTCTCGGCCCGATCTTGCACGGTGCCACGGTGAATGGTCACGCCTTCACGAATGATGTTGTGATCACCGATTACCAGGCGTGTTTCTTCACCCTTGTACTTCATGTCCGGGGTGTCTTCGCCTACCGAGGAAAACTGGTAGATACGATTGTGTTTGCCAATACGGGTCGGACCTTTAAGGATCACGTGCGGCCCGATGACAGTCCCCTCGCCGATTTCCACACCTGCGCCGATGATCGACCAGGGGCCGACCTCAACGTCGGCGGCCAGTACGGCCGACGGATCGATGATTGCGCGAGGGTCAATCAAACTCATAGTTTGCGTTCCGCACAGATGATTTCGGCGGAGCACACAGGCTTGCCGTCCACCGAAGCCTGGCATTCGAACTTCCAGATCTGGCGCTTGCAACTGATGAACTTGGCTTCCAGGATCAACTGGTCACCCGGGGTGACCGGGTTGCGAAAACGCAACTTATCGGACCCCACGAAATAGTAGAGTGTGCCGTCGGCAGGCTTGAGGTCGAGCATTTTGAAACCAAGGATACCGGCAGCCTGGGCCATCGCTTCGATGATCAGCACGCCCGGCATGATTGGATGCGCGGGAAAGTGACCGTTGAAGAACGGTTCGTTGATGCTGACATTCTTGTAGGCACGAATGCGCTTTTCCTCGACGTTGAGGTCCACTACGCGGTCCACCAGCAGGAACGGGTAACGGTGAGGCAGGTATTCGCGAATCTCGTTGATGTCCATCATTTCGGGGGGAAGCCTGTAATAAAGATTGGGGGCGGGCGAACTAAACGCACGCCCCGCTAGCAAATCAAGGAGGCAGTCTAGCGGCTGTGCACACTTGATATGGAAATGGTATCAGCCTTCTGATGAAGCATTACCGCCAGGGGTCACGTCCCCAACACGCTTTTCCAGCTGTTTGAGACGTCGAGCCATGTCGTCGAGCTGCCTCAACCGTGCTGCGCTCTTGCGCCATTCAGCCGCAGGCTGCATGGCGGTACCGGATGAGTAGGCCCCTGGCTCGGTAATCGAGTGGGTAACCATGGTCATGCCGGTGATGAAGACGTTGTCGCAAATATCGATATGCCCCACCAGCCCTACGCCACCGGCGAGCATGCAATGCTTGCCGATCCTGGTGCTGCCGGAAATGCCCACACACGCTGCCATGGCAGTGTGATCACCAATCTGCACGTTGTGGGCGATCTGAATCTGGTTGTCGAGCTTCACGCCGTTGCCGATCACGGTATCGGCCAGGGCCCCGCGATCAACAGCAGTGTTGACGCCAATTTCCACGTCGTCGCCGATCAATACGCCGCCGACCTGGGCAATCTTGTTCCAGATACCCTTGGCGTTGGCGAAGCCGAAGCCTTCCCCCCCGATCACCGCACCCGATTGGATGACCACACGCTCACCGATACGCACATCGTGGTACAGGGTTACGCGCGGTGCGAGCCAACCGTCAGCGCCGATCTCGCAGCGCGCGCCGATAAAGCAATGGGCACCAATGGTCACACCTGCTGCAATGCGCGCACCGCTCTCGATCACCGCAAAGGCGCCAATGCTGGCCGCAGGATCAACCTGAGCATCATCGGCGATGACCGCAGACGAATGAATACCGGCTGCGGCCCTTGGTTTCGGATCGAACAGGTGCGACACCCGGGCATAAGCGAGGTACGGGTCGGGCACCACCAGCGAGTCCCCGGCAAACCCTTCGGCGTCAGCAGCTTTCAGCAACACGGCGGCGGCTTGGCTCTCGACCAGGTATTTACGGTATTGAGGGTTTGCGAGGAAGCTCAACTGAGCTGGGCCAGCCTCCTGCAAGGTGGCTAGCCCAGTGATTTCTTTCTCCGGGGAGCCATTTAAGGTGGCCCCCAGGAACTCGGCCAACTCGCCGAGCTTGATAGTCGCGGTCATGGCTTACTTCAGCTGGTTCATGCGCTCGATCACCTGGCGGGTGATGTCATATTGAGGCTTGACGTCGATAACCGCGCCACGCTCGAACACCAGGTCAAAGGCACCTTTCTTGATGACTTCTTCCACGGCGCTGTCGAGTTTCGGCTTCAGCTGTTTCAGCATTTCACGGTCAGCAACCGCTTTGGCTTCGTTCAGCTCCTTGGACTGGAACTGGTAGTCACGGGCCTTTTGCTTGAATTCAAGCTCCAGACGCTCGCGCTCGCCTTGCTGCATCTTGTCGCCACCGGCTACCAGACGATCCTGGATGCCCTTGGCGCTGCTTTCCAGGGTCTTGAGTTTGGTCAGTTGCGGACCGAATTTCTTCTCGGCATCCACGGCATAACGCTTGGCCGCGTCGGATTCCAACAGCGCCATCTGATAGTTCAGGACGGCGATTTTCATTTCGGCGAAGGCCGGGGTGGTTACCAGCACAGTGGCCAGCAAAACCAATTGAGTCAACTTACGCACGATGTACTCCTACAGAATCCGTTGTCGTTATCTTAGGTCAGACGCTTAGAACGTCTGGCCGAGGGAGAATTGGAAAATCTGGGTTTCAGCGTTATCCGGTTTCTTGATCGGCATGGCCAGCGCGAAGCTCAACGGGCCCAGCGCAGTCACCCAGGTCACACCCAAGCCCACGGAGCTCGCCAAGTTACTGAGGCTCACATCGTTGCACTGGGTGTTGGACTTCAAGCCGCTCGGGTTACGAATCTGCTCGCACTTGGAGTCGAACACGTTACCCACGTCCCAGAAGACCGAGGTCCGCAGGGAACGCTGATCCTTGACGAACGGCAGCGGGAACAGGATCTCGGCACCACCCTGGATCAGCACGTTACCACCGAACGGCAGCGGATCGTTGTCGGAGTCAGCCACAGTGCCTTGGTTACCGGTTACACCAACACCACGGCTTGGGGTACCACGTGGACCCAGGGTGCTGTCTTTGAAACCACGTACGGAGTTGAAGCCACCCGCGTAGTAGTTCTCGTAGAAAGGTAGACCGTTGGTGGAACCATAACCATCGCCATAACCCAATTCAGTGTGCAGGCGCATGGTGTAGTTGTCGCTCAACGGCGTGAACAGTTGGCCACGGTAGTCGAGCTTGAAGAACGACAGGTCGCTGCCCGGCGTGGTGACTTCCGCAGTCAGGCTCTGGGAATGGCCACGGGTTGCCAGCACCCCTTTGTTCAGGGTCGACTCGGACCAGCCAGCAGATGCCTTGAAGTTCAGGAACTTGTCACCTTCACGACGGGTGAAGTCAAAGATTTCATCCACGGTGTAGACACCGGTCTTGATCTCATCCTGTTGCGCAGTCAGGCCGAAGGTCAGGCGCGACGTCTCGCTGATCGGGTAACCAACGTTGACACCGGCACCGAGGCTGTCGATCGCATAGCTTGCAACGTCAACGTCGAGGTCTTTGTAGTCGGTGGTGCGGTAGAAGGCGTTGTAGCCCAGGCTCACACCATCAGCAGTCCAGTAGGGGTCGGTATAACCGAAGTTATATCGGCTCTGGTATTCGCTTCGGGTCAGGCCGATAGACACGCGGTTACCGGTACCCAGGAAGTTGTTCTGGGTGATGGAGCCACCAAGGATCAGACCGGCACTTTGTGCGAAGCCGACACTGGCGGTGATCGAGCCCGAGGCTTGTTCTTCCACGGCGTAGTTCACGTCAACCTGGTCATCAACACCCGGTACGGCCGGGGTTTCGACGTTGACTTCCTTGAAGAAGCCCAGGCGTTCAAGACGGGTCTTGGACTGGTCGATCAGGTAAGTCGACGCCCAGCCACCTTCCATCTGACGCATTTCACGACGCAGCACTTCGTCCGCTGACTTGGTGTTGCCACGGAAGTTGATGCGGTTCACGTAGGCACGTTTGCCGGGATCGACGACGAAAGTGATGTCCACGGTGTGGTCATCATCATGCGGAGTCGGCACGCCGTTGACGTTGGCGAAGGTATAGCCTTCGTTACCCAGGCGGCGAGTGATCAGTTCTGACGTGGTGGTCATCAGCTTGCGGGAGAACACCTGGTCTTTCTGCACCAGCAGCAGCGCCTTGACCTGGTCTTCAGGCACTTTCAGGTCGCCGCTCAGCTTGACATCACGAACCTTGTACTTCTCGCCTTCGTTGACGTTGACTGTGATGTAGACGTGTTTCTTGTCCGGGGTGATGGAGACCTGGGTCGAGGCGATATCCATGTTGATATAGCCACGGTCCAGGTAGTAGGAACGCAGGCGTTCCAAGTCACCAGACAGTTTCTCGCGGGCGTACTTGTCATCGTTCTTGAAGAACGACAGCCAGTTGGTGGTCTTGAGCTCGAACAGGTCGATCAGGTCTTCATCAGCGAACTTGGTATTACCCACCACGTTGATGTGCTGGATCGCCGCCACGGTGCCTTCGTTGATGTTGACCTTGAGGCCCACACGGTTACGCGGCTGCGGCACCACTTCCGTTTCCACGGTGGCGGAGTAGCGGCCTTGGGCAACGTACTGGCGTTGCAGCTCGTTACGCACACCTTCAAGGGTGGCGCGTTGGAAGATCTCGCCTTCGGCCAGGCCGGATTGCTTCAGACCTTTCATCAAGTCTTCAGTAGAGATCGCCTTGTTGCCTTCGATCTCGATACTGGCGACGGAAGGTCGCTCGACAACGGTGATGACCAGGACGTTGCCTTCACGCCCCAGTTGGATGTCTTGAAAGAAACCGGTTTTGAACAGCGCACGAGTGGACTCCACCAGGCGACGGTCATCAGCCTGTTCACCGACGTTCAACGGTAACGCACCAAAGACGCTACCGGCGGAAACCCGCTGGAGGCCGTTGACGCGAATATCGGAGATGGTGAAGGACTCGGCGTGAACTTCGGCGATCATCAATACGGTGAGAACCGCAGTTAGCAGCAGACGTTTCATGAAGTCCTTTCTTATTCCAACTGGCAATAAACAAACTGCCGCAAAATGCGGCAGATTCGCAATTCAGCGAAGCGTTACAGTCGACCCAGATCGTTGACCAAGGCTAATAACATCACCCCGACCACCAAACTGATACCGATCTGTATCCCCCAACCCTGCACCCGATCCGACAAGGGGCGACCACGCACCCACTCGACCAGATAAAACAACAGATGCCCCCCATCCAATACTGGAATGGGCAACAAATTCAGAACACCCAGGCTAATACTCAGATAAGCCAGGAAATTCAGGAAATCCGCGACACCCGACTGGGCAGAAGCGCCCGCCACTTTAGCAATGGTTATCGGTCCACTCAAGTTTTTTACCGAGAGCTCGCCGAACAACATTTTCTTGAGGGATTCCAGGGTCAGCACACTCATGGTCCAAGTGCGTTTTGCACCCTCGCCAATTGCTGCCAACGGCCCGAAGCTGACCTCACGCACCATCGATGGCGGCCAGTCGACACCTTTGACTCCGGCACCGAGGTAACCCCCGGCCGCCTTGGCTTCCCCGCGAACAGACAAGGTCACAGGGACGTCGATTTGAGCACCGTCGCGCTCAACTTTCAGCAGAATTTTAGTATCAGGACGTACACGAACCAGGTCGACTACTTGCTGCCAGTCGCCCAGCGCCTGTCCATCGAGGGCCAACAGCCGATCGCCTGTTTTCAGGCCAGCGGCCTGGGCCGGACCTTTCGGATCGAGCTCCGCCAGGACTGGCGGCAAGGCCGGACGCCATGGACGTATGCCCAGGGACTTGATCGGATCAGGTTCATCAGCGCCCTTGAGCCAGTGGTCGAGGGTCAGATCACGCGGGGTTTCGGTAGTCGAGTCCTGCTCACGCACCACCACATTGACGATGCCGCTTTCGCCCAGGCGGCGCACCAACTGCAGATTGACCGCACCCCAACCTGTGGTGGGCTCGCCATCAATGGAAACAATTTCTTGCCCGGCAACCAGGCCGGCTTTAGCGGCAATACTGTCCGACTCGACCGCACCGATGACCGGACGCACCTGCTGGCTGCCCAGCATGGCGAGGACCCAGAAGAACACCATCGCCAACAGGAAGTTGGCGATCGGGCCAGCGGCAACAATGGCGATACGCTGACGAACGGTCTTGCGATTGAAGGATTGGTCCAACTGATCTGCCGGCACTTCGCCTTCGCGCTCATCGAGCATCTTGACGTAGCCACCCAGCGGGATGGCGGCAATCACGAATTCGGTGCCTTGGCGGTCACGCCAGCGCAACAGCGGCATGCCGAAACCGACGGAAAAGCGCAGTACCTTGACGCCGCAACGACGCGCGACCCAGAAATGGCCGAATTCGTGGAAGGTAACCAGCACACCCAGAGCAACCAGGGTGCCGACGATCATGTAAAGCGCACTCATCTAATTTCTCCGCATTCCAATCCAGTGCCTAAAGGCTCAAACCCGCCCAAAGACTAACGCGCGTTCCGGCTCAACCATTGCTCAGCCAGGGCTCGAGCCTTGGCATCAGCCTCGAATACCGCCCCCAGATCATTCACCGCCACTACAGGTTCAAGCGCTAGGACGCCCTCGATGATACTCGCGATCTGCGGAAAGCGGATGCGCCGTTCGAGAAACGCTGCCACAGCCACTTCATTCGCGGCATTCAGCATCGCCGGCGCGCTGTTACCCGCTTCGGCAGCTTGCCGCGCCAGGCGCAGGCAAGGAAAGCGCTGCTCGTCCGGCGCCTCGAAGTCCAGACGGGCCACGGCAAACAGGTCCAACGGCGCCACACCGGAGTCAATCCGCTCCGGCCAGGCCAAGGCATTGGCGATGGGCGTGCGCATATCGGGATTGCCCAACTGCGCCAATACCGAACCGTCCACGTAATCAACCAGCGAATGAATCACACTTTGCGGGTGAATCACCACCTCGACCTGATCCGGGCGCGCATCGAACAGCCAGCACGCCTCGATCAACTCAAGACCCTTGTTCATCATGCTCGCCGAATCAACCGAGATCTTGCGCCCCATGGACCAGTTCGGATGAGCGCACGCCTGGTCAGGCGACACATCTTCCAACTCAGCCAACGGAGTTTGCCGGAAAGGACCACCAGACGCCGTCAGCAGAATCCGACGCACGCCAACCTGACTCAAGCCCCGGGCGTAGTCACCCGGCATGCATTGGAAAATCGCATTGTGCTCGCTATCGAGGGGCAGCAACACGGCGCCGCTTTTGCGCACCGCCTGCATAAAGAGTGCACCAGACATCACCAGCGCTTCTTTATTGGCCAGCAGGATCTTCTTGCCGGCATCGACAGCAGCCAGGGTCGGACGCAAACCGGCCGCACCGACAATAGCGGCAACCACGGTATCCACGTCAGCGTCGGCCGAGACCTGGCACAACCCCTCCTCCCCGACCAACACCTGAGTGGCAAGCCCGGCAGCCCGCAGATCATCCTGCAGGCCACGAGCCGCGGCCGCTTCAGGCACCACGGCAAAGCGCGGCGAATGACGCACGCACAAAGCCAGCAGCTCGCTCAAGCGGGTAAACCCGGTGAGGGCGAAGACCTGATAGCGATCAGGATGACGCGCAATCACGTCAAGGGTACTCAGCCCTACCGACCCCGTCGCACCCAGCACGGTTATTTGTTGCAGGCGGCTCACGAAGCCGTCATCCACAACAGCACGGCGAAGATCGGAATGGCCGCGGTCAAGCTGTCGATGCGGTCCAGCACGCCGCCATGGCCCGGCAGCAGGTTGCTACTGTCCTTGATCCCGGCCTGGCGCTTAAACATGCTTTCAGTGAGGTCACCCACCACCGAAATGAACACCACGATGGCCGTGGCCAACAGCGCCAGGAAGATTTCCTTCACCGACCAGCCACGCACGACACCCACTACCAGCGTGATCACCAGCGTTAGTGCCAGGCCGCCGTAAACGCCTTCCCAGCTCTTGCCCGGACTGACCGCCGGCGCCAGCTTGCGCTTGCCGAAGGCCCGGCCGGAAAAGTAGGCACCGATATCAGCGCCCCAGACCAGCACCATCACGGCCAGAATCAACCAGTTACCCATTGGGTAACGCTTGATTTCCACCAGCCCTTGCCACGCAGGCAAGAGGATCAACAAACCAATCACCAACTTGCAGGCAACGGTGGACCATTGGCCACTGGTACGCGGATAGGTCAACACCAGGAACGTCGCCAGTGCCCACCACAACACTGCCGCCCCCAACACCCAAGGCGCAAGGTCCGGCAGGATGTACAAGAGAAACGCCAGGGCAGCCACGACAGTGGCATACACCACACGCGGCAATTGCGCGCTGAAACCCGCCAGGCGCGCCCACTCCCAGGCACCCAGGGTGACGACTAGGCCGATAAACAGCGCAAAGCCGGAACCCTCGAGCAGGAAAAACCCACACAAGGCAATCGGCAACAGGATCAGTGCTGTGATGATTCGTTGTTTAAGCATTTAAACCCGGGCTCCAGCTTCGATCTGCTCGCTCGTTTTACCGAAGCGACGCTGACGGGAAGCGAAATCGGCCAGTGCTTTACGCATGGCATCGTGTTTGAAGTCCGGCCAGAACAGGTCGGAGAAGTACAGCTCGGTATAGGCCAACTGCCACAACAGGAAATTGCTGATGCGGTGCTCACCACCGGTACGGATGCACAAGTCAGGCAACGGCAGGTCGCCGGTGACCAGGCAGGTTTGCAACAGTTCGGGCGTAATGTCGTCGGGACGCAGATGGCCGGCCTGCACTTCGCGGGCCAGCCGTTGCGCGGCCTGGGCGATATCCCACTGGCCACCGTAATTGGCTGCGATCTGCAGCACAAAACGCTCGGCGCCAGCGGTAATGGCCTCGGCTTCGCGCATGGCGGCTTGCAGTTCCGGATGGAAGCGCGAGCGATCACCAATGATACGCAGGCTGATGTTGTTGTCGTTGAGGCGCTTGGCCTCACGACGCAAGGCCTTGAAGAACAGGTCCATCAAGGCACTGACTTCTTCGGCGGGCCGCTGCCAGTTCTCACTGGAGAAGGCGAACAAAGTCAACACTTCGACCTTGGCCTCGGCACACACTTCAATCACAGCCCTTACCGCATCGACACCCGCTTTATGCCCGGCGACACCCGGCATAAAGCGCTTTTTCGCCCAGCGATTATTCCCATCCATGATGATCGCGACATGGCGCGGCACCACGGAGGGTACAGTCTGCTTGGTCTTTTCCATGAAGGCGTCCTGACCCCTTATACGGCCATCAGGTCCTTTTCTTTTTCTTCCGTGGCCTTGGTGATCTGGGCCTCGGCATCTTTGGTCAGTTTGTCGATATCAGCAACGGCACGGCGCTCTTCGTCTTCGCTGATTTCCTTGTCCTTGACCAATTTCTTCAGATCACCCAAGGCATCACGACGAATGTTGCGCACGGCAACCCGCGCATCTTCAGCTGCGCTGCGCGCCTGCTTGGTGAAGCCCTTGCGGGTTTCTTCAGTCAGGGCTGGCATGGAAATCAGCAGCAACTCGCCCAGGTTGGTCGGGTTGAGGTTCAGACCGGCGCTCTGGATAGCCTTGTCGACGGCGCCGAGCATGTTGCGCTCAAAGGCGACGACTTGCAGGGTGCGCGAGTCTTTTACGGTGATGTTGGCCACTTGGGTGATGGAGGTATCTGCGCCGTAATACGGCACCATCACGCTGCCCAGAATGCTTGGGTGAGCCTTGCCTGTACGAATCTGACCAAATGCATGGTTCAGGGAGTCCAGGGATTTCTGCATACGCTCTTGAGCGTCTTTTTTAATTTCGTTGATCATTGTTGGCCTTCCTCGATCAGAGTCCCTTCTGCGCCGCCGTGTACGATATTCAGCAGGGCACCGGGTTTGTTCATGTTAAATACGCGTAGTGGCATCTTGTGGTCGCGGCACAGGCAAATAGCAGTCAGGTCCATCACGCCCAATTTGCGATCCAGCACCTCATCGTAGGTCAGATGATCGAACTTCTCGGCATGCGGGTCTTTGAATGGATCTGCGGTGTACACGCCGTCTACCTTGGTCGCCTTGAGCACCACGTCAGCATCGATCTCGATGGCGCGCAGGCACGCTGCCGAGTCGGTGGTGAAGAACGGGTTACCTGTGCCAGCGGCGAAGATCACCACTTCCTTGGCGTTCAGGTGGCGCATGGCTTTGCGGCGGTCATAGTGATCGGTCACGCCGACCATGGAAATGGCCGACATCACGATAGCCGAGATATTGGCGCGCTCCAGGGCGTCGCGCATGGCCAAGGCGTTCATCACAGTGGCCAGCATGCCCATGTGGTCGCCTGTGACCCGATCCATGCCGGCCGCACTCAGTGCCGCGCCGCGGAACAGGTTACCGCCGCCGATCACCAGGCCGACCTGAACGCCGATACCGACCAGTTGGCCGACTTCCAGCGCCATGCGGTCGAGCACTTTGGGATCGATCCCGAACTCTTCCGAGCCCATGAGGGCCTCGCCGCTAAGCTTGAGTAGAATGCGTTTATAGCGAGCCTGATAACCACTGCCCTGCTGAGCCATTGCGAATCTCTCCTGCGGCGTATTTTCAAAAATTCTTGGCGAGCCGTTTACGGCTTGCGTTCACTCTAGCTGGACGCTGCTACAGCGCCACCGGAACACGGCTTTGTAAGCCAGTTCCGAAGGGATGCCAATTAAAATCGGCCTTCCCATTTGAAAAGAGGCTGCGCGCGTGAGCGGGCAGCCTCTTTCGGGCGACAGTTGAAAACTGTCTTATTGCTTGGCGGCAGCCAGCTGGGCAGCAACTTCTTCAGCGAAGTTGTCGACCGGCTTCTCGATGCCTTCGCCTACTTTAAAGTAGGTGAAGGAAACGATTTCAGCACCGGCTTTCTTAGCCAGTTCGCCAACCTTGATTTCAGGGTTCTTGACGAACGCCTGCTCAACCAGGCTCGCTTCAGCCAGGAACTTGCTGATACGGCCTTTGATCATGTTTTCAACGATGTTTTCTGGCTTGCCGGCGATCTTGTCAGCGTTGAGGCTCAGGAACACGGCTTTTTCGCGTTCGATGGCGTCAGCGGACACTTCCGATGGCAGCAGGAATTCAGGGTTGCTGGCCGCTACGTGCATAGCGATGTCTTTGGCCAGTTCAACGTTGCCGCCTTTCAGGACAACAGCTACGCCGATTTTGTTGCCGTGCAGGTAACCACCCACAACATCACCTTCAACGCGAACCAGGCGACGGATGTTGACGTTTTCGCCAACCTTGCCGACCAGTACCAGGCGAGCAGCTTCTTGAGCTTCGATCAGCGGCTCAACGGTGGTCAGCTTGTCGTCGAATGCTTTCTGGACGCTGGCAGCAACGAATGCCTTGAAGTCGTCTTGCAGAGCGAGGAAGTCGGTCTGCGAGTTCACTTCCAGCAGAACGGCGGCTTTACCGTCTTCAACCAGAGCGATAGCGCCTTCGGCAGCCACGTTGCCGGCTTTCTTGGCAGCCTTGATGGCGCCCGAGGCACGCATGTCGTCGATGGCTTTTTCGATGTCGCCGCCGGCCTTGGTCAAGGCCTTTTTGCAATCCATCATGCCTTCGCCGGTACGCTCACGCAGTTCTTTAACCAACGCTGCAGTAATCTCTGCCATTTCAAAATCCTCTTGGATAGGTTTTCAACCATTCCACCCGATCAAACGGGCGATCAATTCTTCCCGAATCACCCTTGTAGGCCGCTGCACGTTACAGTCGCTAGGTTGCGCTGCCACAAATGGGCGCCGACAAATGGTTTTCGAGGTGGCAAAAAGGGGGCCAAGCCCCCTTTTTGCTTACTGAGTCAACGCCAGGGCGTCAATTACTCAGCTGCGGCTACCGGAGCTTCTTCAACGAACTGCTCGGCACCACCAGCAACGTGGTTGCGACCACGGATTACAGCGTCAGCCATCGAACCCATGTACAGCTGGATAGCGCGGATTGCGTCATCGTTGCCTGGGATGATGTAGTCAACGCCTTCCGGGCTGCTGTTGGTATCGACTACGCCGATAACAGGGATGCCCAGCTTGTTGGCTTCGGTGATCGCGATGCGCTCGTGATCAACGTCGATAACGAACAGTGCGTCAGGCAGACCGCCCATGTCCTTGATACCACCCAGGGAACGATCGAGCTTTTCCAGGTCGCGAGTGCGCATCAGCGCCTCTTTCTTGGTCAGCTTGGCGAAAGTACCGTCTTCGGCTTGCACTTCAAGGTCACGCAGACGCTTGATGGAAGCACGGATGGTTTTGAAGTTGGTGAGCATGCCGCCCAACCAGCGGTGATCGACGTACGGCGAACCGCAACGTGCTGCTTCTTCAGCAACGATCTTGCCAGCGGAACGCTTGGTGCCGACGAACAGAATCTTGTTTTTGCCCTGAGCCAGGCGCTCTACGAAAGTCAAAGCTTCGTTGAACATAGGCAGGGTTTTTTCAAGGTTGATAATGTGGATCTTGTTACGCGCGCCGAAAATGTATTTACCCATTTTCGGGTTCCAGTAACGGGTCTGGTGACCGAAGTGCACACCGGCCTTCAGCATATCGCGCATGTTGACTTGGGACATGATAGTTCCTTAATAAGTCGGGTTTGGCCTCCACGTATCCCAATGACCAACCAGCGGCTTCAAAGCCTCCGGCACCCAGGTCATCGTGTCGACACGTGTGTGGATTTAAGCTCTGCGGGGCATCCCCTGAAAGCGGCGCATTTTATACCACAGCATCGGCAAAAACGGAACACGCAATCACATTTGCCGCCGGTCGCTTTCGTGTAACCCCTTGAATAGAGCCAACATCGCCCTACCTTATAGAAAGAAGCGATCATCAGAGGCTCATGATTTGACGCCATCGTCTGTTAGAATCGCGTTTTTTGTGGCTTGTGCGAATTCTGTAACCTCTTGTCGCACGCCCGTAAACCGTATTGATTTCAGCGCGTCGCGCTAGAGAGAGCCTGTATGACCGTTAGTTTGAAAACCGCCGAAGACATCGCCGGCATGCGCATCGCCGGCAAACTGGCTGCCGACGTGCTGGAAATGATCGCCGAGCACGTCAAGCCCGGCGTTACCACCGAGACCCTCAACCAAATCTGCCATGACTATATCGTCAACGTGCAGGGTGCTATCCCTGCGCCGTTGAACTACAAAGGCTTCCCCAAGTCGATCTGCACCTCGGTCAACCACGTGGTCTGCCACGGGATTCCCGGTGACAAACCGTTGAAGGACGGCGACACCCTGAACATCGACGTTACCGTGATCAAGGACCGCTACTTCGGCGACACCAGCCGCATGTTCCACGTCGGCACCGTGCCGGTCTGGGCCGAGCGCCTGTCCCAGGTGACCCAGGAATGCATGTACAAGGCCATCGAAATCGTCAAACCGGGTTGCCGCCTGGGCGACATCGGCGAAGTGATCCAGAAGCACGCTGAAAAGAACGGCTTCTCGGTGGTGCGCGAATTCTGCGGCCACGGTATCGGCACCGTGTTCCACGAAGAGCCACAGATCCTGCACTACGGCCGCGCCGGCACTGGCATGGAACTCAAGGCAGGCATGACCTTCACCATCGAGCCGATGATCAATCAGGGCAAGGCCGATACCAAAGTGCTGGGCGACGGCTGGACCGCCATCACCAAGGACCGCAAGCTCTCGGCCCAGTGGGAACACACCCTGCTGGTCACCGAAACCGGCTATGAAATCTTCACCCTGCGCGCCGACGACACAATCCCGCGCACTTCAGGTGCTGCTTCGGCGTAACGGTTGCTCAGGTTTTCCCCCACTGTGTTGTGACTGACTGTTTGATAGAAAGGAAAGCCGATCGATGCCCCAGGTGGATCCCGAACTCTTCGACCGTGGCCAGTTCCAGGCCGAACTGGCCCTGAAGGCGAGCCCCATCGCCGCGTTCAAGAAAGCTATTCGCCAGGCCCGCGAGGTGCTCGATGCGCGCTTTCGCAGCGGCCGGGACATCCGTCGGTTGATCGAAGACCGCGCCTGGTTTGTCGATAACATCCTGCAAAAGGCTTGGGAGCAGTTCAGCTGGAGCGAAGACGCCGACATCGCCCTGGTGGCGGTCGGCGGCTACGGGCGTGGCGAACTGCACCCCTACTCCGACATCGACCTGCTGATCCTGCTGGACAGCGCCGATCATGAGATCTTTCGCGATTCCATCGAGCGTTTTCTGACGCTGTTGTGGGACATCGGCCTGGAAGTCGGCCAGAGCGTACGCTCGGTCGACGAATGCGCCGAAGAAGCCCGCGCCGACCTCACGGTGATCACCAACCTGATGGAAAGCCGCACCATCGCCGGCCCCGAGCGCCTGCGCCAGCGCATGCTCGAAGTCACCAGCACCGCGCACATGTGGCCGAGCAAGGAGTTCTTCCTGGCCAAGCGCGCCGAGCAAAAGGCCAGGCACCACAAGTACAACGACACCGAATACAACCTGGAACCCAACGTCAAAGGCTCACCGGGCGGACTGCGGGATATCCAGACGATTTTGTGGGTTGCCCGCCGCCAATACGGCACCTTGAACCTGCGGGCATTGGCCGGTGAAGGCTTCCTGGTGGAAAGCGAGAACGCCCTGCTGGCCTCGTCCCAGGATTTTCTGTGGAAGGTGCGCTACGCCCTGCACATGCTCGCGGGGCGCTCCGAAGACCGCCTGCTGTTCGACCATCAGCGCTCCATCGCCACCCTGCTGGGGTTTGAAGGCGAAGACGCAAAGACCAGCATCGAAAGCTTCATGCAGCAGTATTACCGGGTGGTCATGAGCATTGCCCAGCTCAGCGACCTGATCATCCAGCACTTCGAAGAGGTGATCCTGGCCCCTGAAGACGAAGCGCCGCCGCAACCGATCAACTCGCGTTTCCAACTGCACGACGGCTATATCGAAGCGCGCAACGACAATGTGTTTCGCCGCACGCCGTTCGCCATGCTGGAAATCTTCGTGCTGATGGCCCAGCAGCCGGAAATAAAAGGCGTGCGCGCCGACACCATTCGCCTGCTGCGGGAAAACCGTCACCTGATCGACGACGATTTCCGCAACGACATCCGCAACACCAGCCTGTTTATCGAGCTGTTCAAGTGCAAAATCGGCATCCACCGCAACCTGCGGCGCATGAACCGTTACGGCATCCTCGGGCGCTACCTGCCGGAGTTCGGCTTTATCGTCGGGCAAATGCAGCACGACCTGTTCCACATTTATACCGTGGATGCGCACACCCTGAACCTGATCAAGCACCTGCGTAAGGTGCAGTACACCCAGGTGTCAGAGAAATTCCCTTTGGCCAGTAAGCTGATGGCCAAGTTGCCCAAGCCCGAGCTGATCTACCTGGCCGGCTTGTACCACGACATAGGCAAGGGCCGGCATGGCGACCACTCCGAGATCGGTGCGGTGGATGCCGAGGCGTTCTGCCAGCGCCACCAGTTGCCGCTGTGGGACAGCCGCCTGATCGTCTGGCTGGTGCAGAACCATTTGGTGATGTCCACCACCGCCCAACGCAAGGACCTGTCCGACCCACAGGTGATCCACGACTTCGCACAGATCGTCGGCGATGAAACCCACCTCGACTACCTGTACGTCTTGACCGTCTCCGACATCAACGCCACCAACCCGACGCTGTGGAACTCCTGGCGCGCCAGCCTGTTGCGCCAGCTGTACACCGAGACCAAGCGCGCCCTGCGCCGCGGCCTGGAAAACCCGGTGGACCGCGAAGAGCAGATCCGCCGCACCCAAAGCGCGGCGCTGGATATATTGGTGCGCGGCGGCAACGACCCAGACGACGTCGAACAACTGTGGTCGCAACTGGGCGACGATTACTTCCTGCGCCACACCGCTGGCGACGTGGCCTGGCACACTGACGCGATCTTGCAGCAGCCAGCCGATGGCGGCCCGCTGGTATTGGTCAAGGAGACCACCCAGCGCGAATTCGAGGGCGGTACGCAGATCTTCATTTATGCGCCGGACCAGCACGACTTCTTCGCTGTGACGGTAGCCGCCATGGACCAGCTCAACCTCAACATCCATGACGCCCGGGTCATCACCTCCAGCAGCCAGTTCACCCTCGACACTTATATCGTGCTCGACACCGATGGCGACTCAATTGGTGACAACCCAGCACGCGTGAAAAAGATCCGCGAAGGCCTGACCGAGGCCCTGCACAACCCTGACGACTACCCGACCATCATCCAGCGCCGGGTGCCGCGTCAGCTCAAGCATTTTGCGTTTGCCCCACAGGTGACCATCTCCAACGACGCCCAGCGCCCGGTAACTGTGCTGGAACTCAGCGCCCCGGACCGCCCGGGCCTGTTGGCGCGAGTCGGTGGGATTTTCCTGGAGTTCGACCTGTCGTTGCAGAATGCCAAGATCGCGACCCTCGGCGAGCGCGTGGAAGACGTGTTCTTCATCACCGACGCCGACAACCAGCCATTGTCCGACCCGGAACTGTGCCGCCGCTTGCAGAAAGCCATCGAGCAGCAATTAAGCGTGACTCAGCAACCGAACGTCGAACTGACGCACCTGACTATATGAATTTTTAACTTTGTAAACACGATCCCTGTGGGAGCTGGCTTGCCTGCGATGGCATCGCTGCGGAGTCTCTGGTGTACCGCGGCGTCCCCATCGCAGGCAAGCCAGCTCCCACAGAGTCTGTGTTCACCGTGATAGAGGCTTACATGAACAACGCCCTGAACCAACTGCAGCCCTACCCGTTCGAAAAACTGCGCGCCCTGCTGGGCAGTGTCACGCCGAACCCGGACAAACGCCCGATCGCGCTGTCCATCGGCGAGCCGAAGCACAAATCCCCGACCTTCGTGGCCGAAGCGCTGAGCAATAACCTTGACCAGATGGCCGTGTACCCGACCACCCTGGGCATTCCCGCGCTGCGCGAGGCCATCGGCGCCTGGTGCGAGCGCCGCTTCAATGTGCCCAGGGGCTGGCTCGACCCGGCGCGCAACATCTTGCCGGTCAACGGCACGCGTGAAGCGCTGTTCGCCTTCACCCAAACCGTGGTCAATCGCGGCGACGATGCGCTGGTGGTGAGCCCGAACCCGTTCTACCAGATCTACGAAGGCGCCGCGTTCCTGGCCGGGGCCAAGCCGCATTACCTGCCGTGCCTGGCCGCCAATGGCTTCAACCCGGATTTCGATGCCGTGACGCCGGACGTCTGGAAACGCTGCCAGATCCTGTTCCTGTGCTCCCCCGGCAACCCGACCGGCGCGTTGATACCGGTCGACACCCTGAAAAAACTCATCGCCCTGGCCGACGAATACGACTTCGTGATCGCTGCCGACGAATGCTACAGCGAACTCTACTTCGACGAGCAAACCCCGCCGCCGGGCCTGTTGAGTGCCTGCGTCGAGCTGGGTCGCCAGGACTTCAAGCGTTGCGTGGTGTTCCACAGCCTGTCCAAGCGCTCCAACCTGCCGGGCCTGCGCTCCGGTTTTGTGGCCGGCGACGCCGACATTCTCAAGGCGTTCCTGCTGTACCGCACCTACCACGGTTGCGCGATGCCGGTGCAAACCCAACTGGCGAGCATTGCTGCCTGGCAGGACGAAGCCCACGTGCAGGCCAATCGTGATCTGTACCGCGAGAAATTCGATGCGGTGCTGGCGATCCTCAAGCCAGTACTGGACGTGCAAAACCCCGACGGCGGTTTCTACCTGTGGCCGAATGTCGAAGGTGATGACGCCGCTTTCTGCCGGGATCTGTTCGTAGAGGAACATGTCACTGTGGTGCCAGGCTCGTACCTGTCGCGGGAAGTCGACGGCTTCAACCCCGGCGCCGGGCGTGTGCGCATGGCGTTGGTTGCCCCCTTGGCGGAGTGTGTGGAAGCGGCGGAGCGGATTCGCGATTTTATTCAGCGTCGCCGCTAACGGCTAGCTGGGTCATTTCACATGACCCAGATTAGCCTCACTCATATCCAACTCGGCCAACACTTCCCTCAAGACGTCGTCACCAATCTGGTGATGACGGCTCAAGCTGTACAACTCCAAGCGCTGCGCGCGCAGGGCCTTCAGACGCAACTTGCGCTCAAGCAGGTCCATCTGCCGCGCCAGCGCCTGGGCTTCGGCTGAGTCGTTGAACACGTTCAACTGATGGCGATACTCCGACATCAGGCGAGCCTTGAGTTCGGTCGCGAGCGCAGCCTGGGCGGCGTCCTGGGTTTCGCTTTCCGCCGGTTCTTCAGCCTCCAGCGCATGGATTGCAGCCACTGCGGTCTTTTTCCAGGCCTCGCGCACTTCGTTATGGCGCTTTTCATCGGGGCTCTTTTCGATCCCGCGCAACAGCAGGGGCAAGGCGATGCATGCGGCGATCAGCGACAGCAGGATCACCCCGGCAGCAATGAAGATCAGCAAGTCGCGCTCGGGGAAATCCTGGCCCGGCGCCAGCAGCAACGGCACTGACATCACACCCGCCAGCGTCACCGCACCGCGCACACCACCGACGGTCAGCAGCCAGCAAGAGCGTGCAGTCGGCACCAGCGTCAATTCACTTTTCCCACGAATCCGGCGCAGTAAACCCGACAGCCGCCAGATGCTCTGCACCCAGATGAAACGCAACACCACCAGCACCAGAAAGATCGAGACCACATCCAGGCAGCGATAAAACAATGTCGGCCACAGCGTCGGCTCGTGACTGACCACGGCCTTAATGATGTCCGGCAGTTGCAGGCCCAGCAGCAGGAAAATCAAGCCGTTGAAGGCAAACTCCAGCAACGACCACACACTGCGATTGAGCAAGCGGGTGCTCGTCTGGCGGGGTAGCAGGTCGAGCCAGCTTTGCATCATGCCCGCCGCCACCGCCGACAAAATGCCCGATGCGCCCAAGCGCTCAGCCAGCACATAAGCGGCGAACGGTAGCAGCAACATAAACACCACGTGAGTCGCCGGGTCGTCCCAGCCTCGCGCGATCATCCACGCACGCAGTCGCCCGACCAGCCAACTCAATGCCACCCCCACGGCCAGGCCGCCCACGGCGACCAACACAAATGCCAGGCTGGCATCCGCCAGGGAAAACACGCCAGTCAACGCCGCCGCCAGGGCAAACTTGAAGGTCACCAAGCCCGACGCATCGTTCATCAGGGCCTCGCCCTGGAGCATGTGCATCAGCGGCGTGGGCAGACGGTTCTGGGAAATGGCCGACACCGCAACGGCGTCCGTCGGTGACAACACAGCCGCCAGGGCGAAGGCCACGGGCAGCGGGATCGTAGGCAAAATCCAGTGAATGAAGTAACCGGCGCCCACCACGGTGAACAGCACCAGCCCCACCGCCAACGTCAGGATTGGCCCACGCAGGCGCCACAACTCACGCTTGGGCATGCGCCAGCCATCCGAGAACAGCAGCGGCGGCAGGAACAGAAACAGGAACAACTCCGGGTCCAGCGCCACGTGCAGCCCCAACGTGGGCCAGGCCAGCAAGGCGCCCGCTGCGATCTGCACCAAGGGTAACGGCAGGGGGATGACACGCCCGACCAGACGCGAAACGCTGACCAACATCAGTAGGATAAGAACGGTGTAGGCGGTTTGCATAACGCGGGTTTCCCGGACAATCGACTCGCAACGACACATGAGGCAACAACTCGCCGTTGAAGTGCCATATTACCCACCTATGCTGCCGGCTGGCATTTGCACATAAGTCTCACGCCAGCATGACGAGGGGCACCAGAGGCCGCTGGTCGTGGCATAATCCGTAACCTTTCCATTTCATTCGCTCAAAGGGGGCAATTCCTTGACCGCTTCAAGCAAAACGTTGCACCTTTTCGGCATCAAAGCCTGCGACACCATGAAAAAGGCCCGCACCTGGCTCGATGAGCACGCTGTGAGCTATGAGTTCCACGACTATAAAACGGCCGGTATCGACCGCGAGCACTTGACCCAATGGTGCAACGAGCACGGTTGGCAGGTGGTCTTGAACCGTGCGGGCACCACCTTTCGCAAACTCGAAGACGAACGCAAAGCCGATCTCGATCAGTCGAAAGCCATTGAATTGATGCTCGCACAACCCTCGATGATCAAGCGCCCGGTGCTCGATCTCGGTGACAGAACCCTGATTGGCTTCAAGCCAGAAAGTTATTCGGCGGCCCTCAAGTAGGCCAGCCTTCCATTTTTTGTAGAGGTAACACCATGTCCCATTCCCTGTTCAGCCTGGGCTTCGGCGTCGGCACTCAGAACCGCCAAGGTGCTTGGCTGGAAGTGTTTTACGCACAACCGTTGCTCAACCCATCGGCTGAAATCGTCGCGGCGATCGCGCCGATCATCGGCTACACCGAAGGCAACCAGGCAATCACCTTCACCGTCACCCAGGCCCTGCAAATGGCTGACGCGCTCAAAGGCGTCGACGCTACCCAAGCTGCCCTGATCAGCCGCCTGGCTGAAAGCCACACGCCGCTCGTCGCCACCTTGCTGGCCGAAGACGCTGCACTGACCTCCACGCCTGAGGCTTACCTCAAGCTGCACCTGCTGTCTCACCGCCTGGTCAAACCACACGGCCTGAGCCTGGCCGGTGTGTTCCCGCAGCTGCCGAACGTAGCCTGGACCAGCCAAGGTGCGATCGACATCAATGAGCTGGCCGAACGCCAGCTGGAAGCGCGCCTGCGTGGCGATCTGCTGGAAGTGTTCTCGGTAGACAAGTTCCCGAAAATGACCGACTACGTAGTGCCGAGCGGTGTGCGTATCGCTGATGCGGCGCGTATCCGCCTGGGCGCCTACGTGGGCGAAGGCACCACCGTGATGCACGAAGGTTTCGTCAACTTCAACGCCGGCACCGAAGGCCCGGGCATGATCGAAGGCCGCGTATCGGCGGGCGTGTTCGTCGGCAAGGGTTCTGACCTGGGCGGCGGTTGCTCCACCATGGGCACCCTGTCGGGTGGCGGCAACATCGTGATCAAGGTCGGCGAAGGCTGCTTGATCGGCGCCAACGCCGGTATTGGTATCCCGTTGGGCGACCGCAACACCGTCGAATCGGGCCTGTACGTGACGGCCGGGACCAAGGTTGCGCTGCTGGACGAGCAGAACCAACTGGTCAAAGTGGTCAAGGCGCGCGAGCTGGCCGGCCAGCCGGACCTGCTGTTCCGCCGTAACTCCGAGACCGGTGCCGTGGAGTGCAAAACCCACAAATCGGCTATCGAACTGAACGAAGCGCTGCACGCTCACAACTAAGCAGCCACTCGATGCCACTAGCGGGCCCCTCCCCTGGGGCTCGCTTATACGAGTCTTGATCACCATGCTTGTGCCCTCCCCCTGGCGCGCCGATTTCCCGGCCATCGCCACCCTGCAACGGCAAGACCAGACTTACCTGGACAACGCCGCCACCACGCAAAAACCCCAAGCCTTGTTGGATGCCATCAGCCATTACTACGCCAATGGCGCAGCCAATGTGCACCGCGCGCAACATTTGCCGGGAGCCCATGCGACACAGGCGTTCGAAGACAGTCGCAGCAAGGTCGCGCAATGGTTGAATGCAGGTGACAGCGGGCAGATTGTGTTTACCCACGGCGCGACCTCTGCGCTGAACCTCCTGGCTTATGGCCTGGAGCATTTATTCAATGCGGGCGATGAGATTGTCATCAGCGCCCTCGAGCACCACGCCAACCTGTTGCCGTGGCAGCAGTTGGCCAAACGTCGCGCGCTGACGCTGGTGGTATTGCCACTTGGCGAGGACGGCGTGATCGACCTGCAAGCCGCCGCGGAGCTGATCGGCTCGCGCACACGCCTGCTGGCGGTAAGCCAGCTGTCCAACGTGCTCGGCGCCTGGCAGCCGCTGGAGGCCCTTCTCGCGCTGGCCCAGCCCCACGGTGCCCTGACCGTGGTCGACGGCGCCCAAGGCATCGTCCATGGCCGCCACGACGTGCAGGCCCTGGGTTGCGACTTCTACGTATTTTCCAGCCACAAACTGTACGGCCCGGACGGCGTCGGCGTGCTGTTTGGGCGCAATGACGCCCTGCATCACCTGCGCCACTGGCAGTTTGGAGGAGAAATGGTGCAAAAAGCCGACTACCACAGCGCCAGTTTCCGGCCCGCGCCGCTGGGTTTCGAGGCCGGCACACCGCCGATTGCCAGCGTGATTGGCCTGGGCGCCAGCCTGGATTACTTAAGCTCGCTGGATCAGCCTGCGGTGGTCGCCCATGAAGCAGCCCTGCATGACTACCTGTTGCGTGGGCTCAAGGCGCGCAATGGCGTGCGCGTGCTGGGTTCGCCGCAGGTGGCGTTGGTCAGTTTTGTGGTCGACGGCGTGCATAACGCCGACCTTGCGCACCTGCTGACCGAGCAAGGTATTGCCGTGCGCGCGGGTCATCACTGCGCGATGCCGTTGCTCAAGGCCATGCACCTGTCGGGGGCGATCCGCGTATCCCTGGCGCTGTATAACGATTCCGATGACCTGGAACGCTTTTTTGAAGCGCTGGACCAGGCCCTGGATATGTTGCGATGAGTGTGCCGGTGGATGCGGTCAGCGCGCTTGAAGCCTTTCAAGCCGTCGGTAGCTGGGAGCAACGCGCGCGGATGTTGATGCAGTGGGGCGAGCGTATGCCGGCCCTGGCGGATGAAGATAAGGTCGACGCCAACCTGGTGCAGGGCTGCGAAAGCCTGGTGTGGTTGGTGGGGCGTTTGCAGGATGGGCATTGGCAGTTTGCGGCGAGCAGCGATGCGCGGCTGATTCGCGGGCTGGTGGCGTTGCTGCTGGCACGGGTCAATGGGTTGTCGGCGGCTGAGTTGCAAGGGGTGGATCTGCCTGACTGGTTCAACCAGTTGGGCCTTTCCCGTCAACTGTCACCGTCGCGCAGCAATGGCCTGAACGCGGTCCTCAAGCGCATGCGAGAACTAAGCCCTACACAAAACTAAATGTGGGAGCGGGTTTGTGTGGGAGCTGGCTTGCCTGCGATACAGGCACCTCGGTCTATCCGGCACACCTCGGTGATGCTATCGCAGGCAAGCCAGCTCCCACATTTTGAGCGGTGCACGGCATTAAGTTTTAGGCAGACTTGACCCGTTCCGACGGCCTACGCACCCCAGCCACAATCTTGTCCACTGCCTTGGTCGCCGCCACCATGCCGAACGTGGCCGTGACCATCATCACCGCGCCAAACCCACCGGCGCAGTCCAGCTTCACGCCATCCCCGACAAAACTCTTCTGCAAACATATACTGCCATCCGGCTTGGGATAGCGCAGTTGCTCGGTGGAAAACACGCACGGCACGCTGTAATGGCGGGTCACGGTGCGTGAGAAACCATAGTCGCGACGCAGCGTGGAGCGCACTTTCGACGCCAGCGGGTCATTGAAGGTACGGTTCAGGTCGCAGACCTGGATCAGCGTCGGGTCGATCTGCCCGCCGGCGCCGCCGGTGGTGATGATCTGGATCTTGCGGCGCTTGCACCAGGCAATCAATGCCGCCTTGGCGTTAACGGCGTCAATGCAGTCGATCACGCAGTCGATATCCGGCGTGATGTACTCGGCCATGGTGTCGCGGGTCACAAAGTCCGCCACCGCATGCACGGTGCAATCCGGGTTGATGCCCTTCAGGCGCTCGGCCATCACCTCGACCTTGGGCTTGCCCACGGTGCTGTCCAGCGCGTGCAACTGGCGGTTGCTGTTGCTGACGCAGACATCGTCCAGATCAAACAGCGAAATCTCGCCCACCCCGCAACGGGCCATGGCTTCCGCCGCCCACGAGCCCACGCCGCCGATGCCGACGATTGCCACGTGGGCCGCTTTCAAGCGTTCCAGGCCTTCAATGCCATACAAACGGGCGACGCCTGCAAACCGTGGATCTTCTGTGCTCATGACCATTACCCCAAAAACCGGCGCGCATTATGGACTACGCAGCGACAAGTTCGAAGCGACAAGCTACAAGTAAAGAACTTAGATGGCCTTTCGCTGACTAATGTCCGGTTTTTCTCTGCTTGCTGTACGGTCAGGGAAGGGCCGGTGTAGGATGCGCGCCGTTCGGCGCAGGCCGACACCTCTTTTCGTTCCACACCTTTTGGAACCTGACATAACCATGGCATCGCGTAAATTTGGACTCAACCTGGTGATCGTGCTGGCAATTGCCGCACTGTTCACCGGTTTCTGGGCGCTGATCAACCGCCCGGTCACTGCTCCCAACTGGCCTGAGCAGATCTCCGGTTTTTCCTACTCGCCGTTCCAGCAAGGTCAGTACCCACAGAAAAACCAGTTCCCGACCGACGATCAGATGCGTCGCGACCTTGAGATCATGAGCAAGCTGACGGACAACATCCGTACCTACTCGGTCGACGGCACCCTGAGCGACATCCCCAAGTTGGCGGAAGAATTCGGCCTGCGCGTGACATTGGGGATCTGGATCAGCCCGGACCTTGAACGTAACGAGCGGGAAATCCAGCGCGCCATCGAAATCGCCAACACCTCGCGCAGTGTGGTGCGGGTGGTGGTCGGTAACGAAGCGGTGTTCCGTAAGGACATCACGCCAGAAGCGTTGATCGTGCTGCTGGATCGAGTGCGCGCCGCTGTGAAAGTGCCGGTGACGACATCCGAGCAATGGGACATCTGGGAGAAGAACCCACAACTGGCCAAGCACGTCGACCTGATCGCCGCGCACATCCTGCCGTTCTGGGAATACATTCCGATGGACAAGGCCGGCCAGTACGTACTCGACCGCGCCAAGGATCTGAAGAAACTGTTCCCGAAAAAGCCGCTGCTACTGTCGGAGGTTGGCTGGCCGAGCAACGGGCGCATGCGCGGCGGCAATGAAACGTCGCCGGCCGACCAGGCGATTTACCTGCGTACGCTGGTGAACAAGCTGAACCGTCAGGGCTACAACTACTTCGTGATCGAGGCGTTCGATCAGCCGTGGAAAGTCAGCGACGAAGGCTCGGCCGGCGCTTACTGGGGTGTGTTCAACGGCGCACGCCAGCAGAAATTCAACTTTGAAGGGCCGGTGGTCGCGATCCCGCAATGGCGCGTACTGGCCATTGGCTCGGTCATACTTGCGCTGCTGTCCTTGACCCTGTTAATGATCGACGGCTCGGCCCTGCGCCAACGCGGCCGGACCTTCCTGACGTTTATCGCGTTCTTGTGCGGTTCAGTGCTGGTGTGGATCGGTTACGACTACAGCCAGCAATACAGCACGTGGTTCAGTGTCACCGTGGGCATCCTCTTGGCCCTCGGCGCCCTGGGCGTGTTTATCGTGTTGCTGACCGAAGCCCACGAACTGGCGGAAGCGGTATGGACTCACAAGCGCCGGCGTGAATTCCTGCCGGTGGAGGGGGAGTCGGACTACCGCCCGAAAGTGTCGATCCATGTGCCGTGCTACAACGAGCCGCCTGAGATGGTCAAACAGACCCTCGACGCCCTGGCCGCCCTCGATTACCCGGACTACGAAGTCCTGATCATCGACAACAACACCAAGGACCCGGCCGTTTGGGAGCCGGTGCGCGACTACTGCGAAACCCTGGGCCCGCGCTTCAAGTTCTTCCACGTCGCGCCCCTGGCAGGTTTCAAGGGCGGCGCACTGAACTACCTGATCCCGCACACCGCCAAGGATGCCGAAGTGATCGCGGTGATCGACTCCGACTACTGCGTGTCGCCCAACTGGCTCAAGCACATGGTGCCGCACTTCGCCGACCCGAAAATCGCCGTGGTGCAGTCACCGCAGGATTACCGCGACCAGAACGAAAGCACCTTCAAGAAGCTCTGCTACGCGGAATACAAGGGCTTCTTCCATATCGGCATGGTCACCCGCAACGACCGCGACGCGATCATCCAGCACGGCACCATGACCATGACCCGTCGCTCGGTGCTTGAAGAACTGGGCTGGGCCGACTGGTGCATCTGCGAAGACGCCGAACTGGGCCTACGTGTATTCGAGAAAGGCCTGTCGGCGGCGTATTACCACGACAGCTACGGCAAGGGCCTGATGCCGGATACCTTTATCGACTTCAAGAAACAGCGTTTCCGCTGGGCCTACGGTGCGATCCAGATCATCAAGCGTCACACCGCAAGCCTGTTGCGCGGCAAAGGCACAGAGCTGACCCGTGGCCAGCGCTACCACTTCCTCGCGGGCTGGTTGCCGTGGGTGGCGGACGGCATGAACATCTTCTTCACCGTTGGCGCGCTGTTGTGGTCGGCGGCGATGATCATCGTGCCGACGCGGGTCGACCCGCCGTTGCTGATTTTCGCGATCCCGCCGTTGGCACTGTTTGTGTTCAAAGTCGGCAAGATCATCTTCTTGTACCGCCGCGCCATGGGTGTGAACCTCAAGGATGCGTTCTGCGCAGCCCTGGCCGGCCTGGCGTTGTCACACACCATCGCCAAAGCGGTGCTGTACGGATTCTTCACCACCAGTATTCCGTTCTTTCGTACACCGAAAAACGCGGATAACCACGGCTTCTGGGTGGCGATTTCCGAAGCCCGCGAAGAGATGTTCATCATGCTGCTGTTGTGGGGCGCGGCGCTCGGGATTTACTTGGTGCAGGGCCTGCCAAGCAATGACATCCGCTTCTGGGTGGTGATGCTGCTGGTGCAGTCGCTGCCGTATGTGGCGGCGCTGATCATGGCGTTCCTGTCTTCGCTGCCAAAACCTTCGGTGAAGGCTGAGCCTGTCACAGCCGTGTAAAAACTTGCGCAATGCACTAAACGGCGGCCTCTGGCCGCCGTTTTGCTATAAGATAACGGCCGTTTTGCAAGACTTGGCATAGCCCCGGCTCTGTGTGGGAGCTGCACCGCTTCAAGTCCACATTCGTCCTGCGCCCATTACACGCTTCCGGAGTTTTTCATGACGGCCCATGCCGACCTTTCGCCGACCCTTCAACTTGCCATCGACCTGATCCGTCGCCCCTCGGTGACGCCGATCGACGCCGATTGCCAGAAGCTAATGATGCAGCGCCTGGGCGACGCAGGTTTTGCGCTGGAACCGATGCGCATCGAAGACGTGGACAATTTCTGGGCCACTCACGGCAAGCATGACGGCCCGGTGCTGTGCTTTGCCGGCCATACCGACGTGGTGCCGACCGGTCCGGTGCAGGCTTGGCAGAACGACCCGTTCGACGCGCTGATCGACGAAAACGGCATGCTCTGCGGGCGTGGCGCGGCAGACATGAAAGGCAGCCTGGCAGCCATGTTGGTGGCGGCGGAACGTTTCGTCACCGATTACCCGGACCACAAGGGTTCGGTCGCTTTCCTGATCACCAGCGATGAAGAAGGCCCCGCGCACCACGGCACCAAGGCGGTAATCGAACGCCTGGCCGCGCGCAAGGAGCGCCTGGACTGGTGCATCGTCGGTGAACCGTCAAGCACCACACTGGTGGGCGATGTAGTCAAGAACGGCCGTCGTGGCTCACTCGGCGCCACCCTGACCGTACGCGGTGTGCAAGGTCACGTGGCCTACCCGCACCTGGCGAAAAACCCGATCCATCTGGCCGCTCCGGCACTGGCCGAACTGGCCGCTGAGCACTGGGATGACGGCAACACGTTCTTCCCGCCGACCAGCTTCCAGATCTCCAACCTCAACTCGGGCACTGGCGCAACCAACGTGATCCCCGGTGAGCTGACAGCGGTGTTCAACTTCCGCTTCTCCACCGAATCCACCGTGGAAGGCCTGCAGCAACGGGTTGCGGCGATTCTCGACAAGCATGGCCTGGACTGGCACGTGGAATGGGCGCTGTCGGGCCTGCCGTTCCTGACCGAGCCGGGCGCTTTGCTGGATGCGGTATCGGCGAGCATCAAGGCGATCACCGGTCGTGAGACCAAGGCGTCCACCAGTGGCGGCACCTCCGACGGGCGCTTCATTGCGACCCTCGGCACTCAAGTGGTAGAGCTGGGCCCGGTCAACGCAACGATCCACCAGGTCAACGAACGCATCCTCGCCAGCGACCTCGATGTGCTGACCGAAATCTATTACCAGACCCTGATCAAGTTGCTCGCCTGATGCTCGCGTGCCCCATTTGCAGCGCACCGCTCAACGCGGTCGACAATGGCGTGGCCTGCCCGGCCGGGCACCGTTTCGACCGTGCGCGCCAGGGTTACCTGAACCTGTTGCCGGTGCAGCACAAGAACAGCCGCGACCCGGGCGATAACCTGGCGATGGTGGAAGCGCGCCGCGACTTCCTCAACGCCGGCCACTACGCTCCCGTGGCAAAACGCTTGGCCGAGTTGGCTGCTGAACGCGCGCCGGCGCGCTGGGTCGACATCGGTTGTGGCGAGGGTTACTACACCGCGCAAATAGCCGACGCCCTGCCCCACGCCGATGGCTACGCGCTGGATATCTCCAAAGAAGCGGTCAAGCGCGCGTGCAAGCGCAACCCGGCGCTGACCTGGTTGATCGCCAGCATGGCCCGTGTGCCCTTGGCCGATGCCAGTTGCCAGTTCCTCGCCAGTGTGTTCAGCCCATTGGACTGGCAGGAGGCCAAGCGCCTGCTCAGCACTCGCGGCGGCTTGATGAAGGTCGGTCCTACCAGCGGCCACCTGATGGAACTGCGCGAACGCCTGTACGACGAAGTGCGCGAATACACCGACGACAAGCATCTGGCCCTGGTGCCAGACGGCATGAGCCTGGCGCACAGCGAGACGCTGGAATTCACGCTGAGCCTGGCCGAGCCCCTGGACCGCGCCAACCTGCTGGCCATGACACCCCACGGCTGGCGCGCCAGTGCCGAGCGCCGCGCGCAAGTGATCGAGGCGGCCGAGCCGCTGCTGGTCACTGTGTCGATGCGCTACGATTATTTCGTGCTTAACTAACCGACTTTTCCGCGAATGGATTTTCGAATCCCGCAACGAGGAACATCCATGCGCCAACCCGATATCGAGATTTACCTGAAGGACGCTGACGTCGACTACAAGGCCATTGCCGCCTGGCTGGGCGCCGCCCTCGGCCCGTGCACCGACTGGGTCCAACGGGGTCAGACCTACAAGTGCAAGGCCGGCGATGTGCCGGTAACGTGGCTGCCGAAAGCTGTAGGCAAATGGAATAGCCTGTTCCTGGAAAGCGACCAGACCCCGTGGGATGACGACATCGCCTGCGCCCGCGCCGCGTTTGCCGCGCTGAAGGTGGAAGTGCGTTGCGCGCCGGGTACTTGGGTTGAAGAGGAAGGTGAGGAAAGCGCTGACACCTGGATTCGTATCAGTGAAGACGGTGAAGAGCAGATCACCTGGAAGACAGCTTAAAGCAGTTGCAAGCTACAAGCCTCAAGCTGAAGCAAACCCGCTTGCAGCTTGAAGCTTGCAACTTGCAGCTCGGCCTTACAGGCCGACTACATCCTCCGCCTGCAACCCCTTCTCGCCAGTCACCACGGCGTACTCCACCTGCTGGCCCTCGGCCAAAGAACGGTGACCATCACCGCGAATGGCGCGGTAGTGCACAAACACATCCTTGCCGTCCTCGCGTTGAATAAACCCATAGCCCTTTGCATCGTTGAACCACTTCACATTGCCGGTTTCGCGCGTTGCCATCTGTCTTACTCCCACATGCATTTTTATTGTTGAGTCGCTCGCATTGAACTGCCGAGTATAAGACAGGCTCAAAAACGATCAACTCAAGTTTACATCGCTGCTTTTTTGCCGATTTTCGGCGAATACGGCACACTACCCGCCCGAGCGTCTGCTCGGTTTTTCCCACTCAAAGCAGAAGCCGTATGACCCGCTCCCCGTTTCGCCGTCTGGTATTTGGCACCTTGCGCCGACTGTTGTACCTCTGGGTTCGCTCGGAGACGATCAACCAGTCGTCCTTAACCCTCAACCTGGACCGCAGCCGGCCGGTGTTATACGTCCTGCAATCACCCTCCCTCAGCGAATTGGCGGTGGTCGATGCCGAGTGCACCAAGGCCGGCTTGCCGCGCCCGGTGCTGCCGGTAGCGGTCGGCCCGCTAATGGAAGCGGCGGCGTTCTTCTACCTCACGCCAGAGCCCGACTGGCTCGGCCGCCAAGACAAGCGCGGCGCGCCGCCGACCCTGACCCGCCTGGTCAACACCCTCAGCGAGCACGCCGAGGAGAATGCACAAATCATTCCGGTCAGCGTGTTTTGGGGCCAATCCCCCGAAAGCGAGTCCAGTCCGTGGAAATTGTTATTCGCCGACAGTTGGGCGGTCACCGGGCGTCTGCGTCGGTTCTTGAGCATCCTGATCCTCGGTCGCAAGACCCGTGTGCAATTCTCTGCGCCTATCAACCTGCGTGAATTGATCGAGCACAATAAAGGCCACGAACGCACGGTGCGGATGGCCCAGCGCATCCTGCGTGTGCACTTTCGTAACCTGAAGACCGCCGTGATCGGCCCCGACCTGTCCCACCGCCGCAATCTGGTGAAAGGCCTGGTCAATATGCCGCTGGTGCGCAAAGCCATTGCCGACGAGGCTGAGCGGGAAAAAATCTCCCCGGAAAAAGCCAAGGCCCAGGCCTTGCGCTACGGCAACGAGATCGCCTCGGACTACACCTACACCGCGATCCGCTTCCTGGAAGTGGTGCTGAGCTGGTTCTGGAACAAGATCTACGACGGGATCAAGGTCAATAACATCGAAGGTGTGCAAAAGGTTGCCCAGGGTTACGAGGTGATCTACGTACCTTGCCACCGCAGCCATATCGACTACCTGTTGCTGTCTTACCTGTTGTTCAAAAATGGCCTGACTCCGCCGCATATCGCCGCCGGTATCAACCTGAACATGCCCGTCATCGGCAGCCTGCTGCGCCGTGGCGGTGCGTTTTTCATGCGCCGCACCTTCAAGGGCAACCCGCTGTACACCTCGGTGTTCAACGAATACCTGCATACCCTGTTCACCAAGGGTTTCCCGGTGGAGTACTTCGTCGAAGGCGGGCGCTCGCGCACCGGTCGCATGCTGCAACCGAAGACCGGGATGCTGGCGATTACCCTGCGCAGTTTCTTGCGCTCCTCGCGTATGCCGATCGTGTTTGTGCCGGTGTACATCGGCTACGAACGCGTGCTCGAAGGCCGCACCTACCTCGGCGAGCTGCGCGGCGCGACCAAGAAGAAAGAATCGATCTTCGATATTTTCAAGGTGGTTGGCGCGCTCAAGCAGCGCTTTGGCCAGGTCGCAGTCAACTTCGGCGAGCCGATCAAGCTGGCCGAATTCCTCGACAGCGAACAGCCGGATTGGCGCGCCCAGGAACTCGCCCCGAACTACAAACCAGCCTGGCTCAACGAAACCACTAACCGCCTTGGCGAACAGGTGGCGCGCCACCTGAACGAAGCTGCGGCAGTGAACCCAGTGAACCTGGTAGCGCTGGCACTGCTGTCCACTACGCGCCTGGCGCTCGACGAACAAGCCATGGCGCGCCAGTTGGACCTGTACCTGGCGCTGCTTCGCCGTGTGCCGTACTCGCCTCACACCACGTTGCCTGAGGGCGATGGCCTGGCGCTGATCAAGCACGTCAAGGACATGGACCTGCTATCGGAACAGAGCGACGCCCTCGGTAAAATTCTGTACCTGGACGAGCAAAACGCCGTCCTGATGACCTACTATCGCAATAACGTTTTGCACATTTTTGCCCTGCCGGCGCTGCTGGCGAGCTTCTTCCAGAGCAGCTCGCGCATGAGCCGCGACCAGATCCTGCGCTACACCCACGCGCTGTATCCGTACCTGCAATCGGAGCTGTTTATCCGCTGGTCGCTGGAAGAGCTGGACACGGTGGTTGACCAATGGCTGGAGGCTTTTGTCGAACAGGGCCTGCTGCGGTTCGAGAAAGACGTGTTCTTGCGCCCGGCCCCCAGTTCGCGGCACTTCGTACTGCTCACGCTGCTGTCCAAGAGCATCGCCCAGACCCTGCAACGCTTCTACATGGCGATTTCGCTGCTGCTCAACAGTGGCCAAAGCAGCATCAGCGCCGAAGAGCTGGAAGACCTGTGCACGATCATGGCCCAGCGCCTGTCGATCCTGCATGGCCTCAACGCTCCAGAGTTCTTCGACAAGAGCCTTTTCCGACATTTCATCCAGACCTTGTTGGAGCAAGATGTGCTGCGTCGCAATGAAGCCGGCAAGCTGAGCTACCACGACCTGCTGGGTGAGCTGGCTGAAGGCGCAGCCAAGCGCGTGTTGCCGGCGGATATTCGCCTGTCGATCCGTCAGGTGGCCCTGCATCGTGTGGATGGCGCTGCTGAAGCGTCCGTCGAACCCGAAGCCCCGATACCTGAAGAAACCCGCTAGATTTAAACAGGCGCCGGTTGGATGCCGGCGCCGTTGAAAAGGAGCTGTACCATGAAAAAGATCATTCTCCTGGGCCTCACCGCCTTGCTTGGAGCCTGCCAATCCATGACCCACACTTCCAAGGCCAGCCTTGATGGCGAAGTGTTCTATCTGCAACGCATTGCCCTGCCGCCGACCGCGACCTTGAGCGTCAGCCTGCAAGACGTGTCGTTGATGGACGCCCCGGCCGTCACCCTGGCCGAACAGAAAGGCCCGGTCAAAGGCCAAGTGCCGTTGCCCTTTCACCTGAGCTACGACCCGGCGCACGTCAAGCCTGGCCGCAGTTACTCGGTGAGCGCTCGCATCGAGCTGGATGGCAAGCTACTGTTTATCACCACCGAACGGCATTCTGTGCAGCTCAACGGCCAGGACCCACAACCGTTGCGTCTGCGGGTTGATGCTGTCGCCCACTGAATTCGAACTTCATAAGGAAGCGCCCATGCTCCGTAACTCCCTTCGTTTTACTGCCCTGTGTGCCGGATTGCTGCTCGGGGCCAATGCCATGGCCCTGGATCTTGGCAGCCTGTCCCAAGGTGATGCCGCCGGCGGCCTCAAGGATGCACTGACCCAAGGCGCGCAGATCGCCGTGAAGCAACTGGGCGTCCCCGGTGGTTTCAGCGATAACCCCGAAGTGAAGATCGGCCTGCCGGGCAAGCTGGGCAAAGTCGCCGACAAACTGAAAATGTTCGGCATGGGTGATCAAGTCACTCAGCTGGAAACCAGCATGAACAAGGCCGCCGAAACCGCCGTGACCCAGGCCCAGCCGATCCTGGTCAACGCCGTGAAAAACATGAGCGTGAGTGACGCCAAGGGCATCCTCAGTGGGGGTCAGGATTCGGCAACCCAGTACCTGAACAAAAGCAGCCGCGAACAAATCCGCGCCAAGTTCCTGCCGATCGTCAAGGCGGCTACCGACAAGGTCGGCGTGGCCCAACAGTACAACGCCCTGGCCGGCAAGGCTGCTGCCTTTGGCGCGTTGGACGCCAAGAGCGCCAACGTCGAAAACTACGTGACCGAGCAAGCGCTGGATGGGCTGTTCAAAATGATTGCCAAGCAGGAAGAAACCATTCGCGAGAACCCTGCAGCTGCCGCGACCAGCCTGGCGAAGAAAGTCTTCGGCGCCCTGTAAGCCCAGGCAGAAGCCCGGGCAGATGTGGGGAGCTCACCTGCCCGGATCTGGAAGTCTTCACGTGATTAGAAGATCTTCCCTAAAAGCCCAATACCCCCAAAAGCGATCGCGCCCAACGGCATGACACCGAAGCCTATCGCGAAACTATTGCGGGGCTTGCAAGCGTCTTTGCAAGGGTCGTTGGGCTTGGCAGGTTCAGGCTTGCCAGGCCCGCATGGGTTGCTGTTGCAGGCGGGTTTGAAAGCGCTGACATTGATATCAATTTTCATAAACACTCCTTGAATCATCAGATTTAAGCTTCTACCAGCAGGGGTGAAGCCTGCTGGTAGAAGACCTGGCAATCAGGTAATTCATGTGTGGCCCCGCGTCTCTGAAACGTTCCCGCCTGCGTATTGCCTTTGTGAAAATCCCTACGACAAGCTTTTACACGGACTGTGGTTTGACTCGGAACCATGCCGCGTACAACGCTGGCAAGAATAACAACGTCAACGCCGTCGCCACGATCAAGCCACCCATGATCGCCACGGCCATTGGTCCGAAGAACACACTGCGTGACAGTGGAATCATTGCCAGCACGGCCGCCAGGGCTGTCAGCACAATCGGGCGGAAACGTCGCACGGTGGCTTCGATGATTGCCTGCCAAGGTGCCAGGCCCGCCTTGATGTCCTGTTCGATCTGATCTACCAGGATCACAGAGTTGCGCATGATCATCCCGGACAGTGCGATGGTCCCCAGCATGGCCACAAAGCCAAACGGCTGGCGGAATACCAGCAGAAATAACGTCACACCGATCAACCCCAGCGGCGCTGTCAGAAACACCATGGCAGTGCGCGAGAAGCTACGCAGTTGCAGCATCAGCAGGGTGAGCACCACCACGATAAACAGCGGCACGCCTGCCTTGACCGAGTTCTGGCCACGGGCCGAGTCCTCGACCGTACCGCCGACGTCCAGCAGGTAGCCATCCGGCAGTTCGGCCCTTACGCCTGCAAGGGTTGGCAAGATCTGCTGGACCAATGTCGCCGGCTGCTCCTTGCCATAGATGTCAGCGCGGATGGTCACCGTCGGCAGACGGTTGCGGTGCCAGATAATGCCTTCCTCGAAGCCATATTCGAGGGTGGCGATTTGCGACAGCGCTACGCTTTTACCGTTGTCGGTGGGCACCGCCAGGCTTGGTAGCAATGACAGCTCGGTGCGTTCATGCACCGTGCCGCGCAGAAGGATCTCGATCAACTCGTTGTCCTCGCGGTACTGACTGACGCTGGAGCCGGTCAACGAACTCTGCAGGAACTTCGACAGGTTGGCCGTGCTCACGCCAAGGGCGCGGGCGCGGTCCTGGTCGATATTGAGGTAGACGATCTTGCTCGGTTCTTCCCAGTCCAGGTGCACGTTGACCACATGGGTATTTTCGCGAACCTTGGCCGCGACTTTGCGTGCCAGGGCGCGGACTTCTTCGAGGTGCTCACCGGTCACGCGGAACTGCACCGGGTAGCCCACGGGCGGACCGTTTTCCAGGCGTGTGACACGTGAGCGCAGATCCGGGAATTGCTCGTTGAGGGTTTCGATCAGCCAGGTGCGCAGGCTTTCACGTTCTTCAATGGTTCTGGCCAGCACCACAAACTGCGCGAAGCTGGCGGCCGGCAGTTGCTGATCCAGGGGCAAGTAGAAGCGCGGCGAGCCCGTACCGACATAGGCCACGTAATTGTCGATGCTTTCATGCTCCTTGAGCAGCGCCTCCAGGCGTTTGACCTGGTCAGCGGTGTTGCTCAAAGAGGCACCTTCGGCTAGCTTCAGGTCGACCATCAGCTCCAGTCGGCCAGAAGCCGGGAAGAACTGTTGAGGCACAAAACGGAACAACGCCACCGAGCCGATAAACAGCAACAGGGTTAGCACGATCACGGTCTTGCGCCGACGCACACACCATTCCACCAAACGCCTTACACGTTGATAGAACGGCGTGCCGTAGGGATCCGGGCCATCGGTGCCGTGCTTGGCTGCGTGAATCTTCGCCAGGTCCGGCAGGAGTTTTTCCCCCAGGTAGGGCACAAACACCACGGCGGCCACCCATGAGGCGAGCAACGCAATGGTCACCACCTGGAAAATCGAACGGGTGTATTCGCCGGTGCTCGATTGCGCCGTGGCGATCGGCAGGAAGCCCGCCGCCGTGATCAGCGTACCGGTGAGCATCGGGAATGCGGTGCTGGTCCAGGCAAAGCTGGCCGCCTTGAGCCGGTCATAGCCCTGCTCCATTTTGATCGCCATCATTTCTACCGCGATGATCGCGTCATCCACCAGCAAACCCAAGGCAAGCACCAGGGCACCGAGGGAAATCTTGTGCAGGCCGATGCCGAGGTAATACATGGTGGCAAAGGTCATCGCCAGCACCAGCGGAATCGCCAGGGCCACCACCATGCCCGTGCGCACGCCAAGGGAGAAGAAGCTCACCAGCAACACGATGGCCAGCGCTTCGGCCAGCACCTGCACGAATTCGCCGACGCTGGTTTTCACCGCCGCCGGTTGGTCCGACACTTTGCGCAGTTCCATGCCTGCCGGAAGGTTCTTCTGCAGGCGTGAGAATTCGCTCTCCAAGGCTTTGCCCAATACCAGAATATCGCCGCCGTCACGCATGGCCACGGCCAGGCCAATGGCATCTTCGCCCATGAAGCGCATACGCGGTGCCGGTGGATCGTTGAAGCCGCGGTGGATGTCGGCTACATCGCCGATGCGGAAGGTCCGGTCACCCACGCGAATCGGGAAGTTGCGGATCTCTTCCACGCTCTTGAAGTTGCCCGACACCCGCAGTTGCACGCGCTCGCTAGGGGTTTCAAAGAAGCCCGCAGTGGACACCGCATTTTGCTCCTGCAATGCCTGCTGCACCGCCGCCAATGGCAGGCCGAGCGTGGCCAGCTTGAGGTTGGACAGTTCGATCCAGATCTTTTCATCCTGCAGGCCGAGCAGTTCGACCTTGCCCACATCCGCCACCCGCTGCAGTTGAATCTGGATGCGGTCGGCGTAGTCCTTGAGCAGGGCGTAGTCAAAACCATCGCCGGTC
Source organism: Pseudomonas sp. EA_15y_Pfl1_P101 (assembly GCF_963970835.1). Lineage (NCBI taxonomy): Bacteria > Pseudomonadati > Pseudomonadota > Gammaproteobacteria > Pseudomonadales > Pseudomonadaceae > Pseudomonas > Pseudomonas sp. EA_15y_Pfl1_P101. The sequence goes on from NZ_CAXAPA010000001.1 coordinate 90,627, forward strand.
AGCGCGTAGATATTGCCAAAGGTGGTGCCGAACTCATCGTTGAAAAACGGCCCCTGGATATCCGGCGGCAAGGTCTGGCGGATGTCGCTGATCTTCTTGCGCACCTGGTACCACAGGTCGGGGATCTGCGCCGAATGCATGGAATCACGGGCAATGAAAGTGACCTGGGATTCGCCGGGCCGCGAGAAGGAGACGATGCGCTCGTACTCACCCGTCTCCATGAGTTTTTTCTCGATGCGCTCGGTGACTTGCCGCGAAACTTCCTGGGCCGTGGCCCCCGGCCAGTTGGTCTTGATCACCATGGCCTTGAACGTGAACGGTGGGTCTTCACTTTGTCCCAGCTTGGAGTAGGACAAGGTGCCAACCACCGCCAGCAGGATCATCAGGAACAGTACGATCTGGCGATTACGCAGCGCCCATTCGGAAAGATTGAAACCCATTGGGGGACTACTCCTTGGCCGCCAGATTCACCACACGGTTGGCACGATCCACCGGGCGCACTTGCTGGCCCTCGTGGAGCACATGGACACCGGCGGCGATCACCCAATCGGTCGGGGTCAGGCCTTCCAGTATCGGGACGATTTTTTCACCAAAGGCGCCGATGCGCACCGGTGTGCGCTTGAGCGTGTTGTCGGGCTGCACACGCCAGACGTAGGACTCACCGTTCTGCGCACTGAGGGCAGACAGCGGCACCGACAACGGAATCACACCGTCAGCCTGTATGAAAACGCGGGCGCTTTGGCCCAGCTCGGCCGGTATCTTGCCACCAGTGAACGCCACGCGGGCCGCGAACGTACGCGACTTCGGATCGGCCGCCGGTGACAGCTCACGAATACGCCCGGTGAAGCGTTGATCGGGCTGGCTCCACAGCTCCACCGACACCGGCTGACCGAGCTTGAAACGGGCAAAACCCTGCTCCGGCAGGCTGATCAGCACTTCGCGCTCACCATCGGTGGCGAGGGTGAACACGGTCTGGCCGGCGGACACCACTTGGCCAACTTCCACTGCGCGCTTGGCGACCACACCGTCTTGTGGCGCACGCAGCACGGCATAGCCGGCCTGGTTGCTGGCCACGTCGAACTCAGCCTTGATCTGCTTGAGGCGGGCAACACCGGCCCGGTAGAGATTTTCGGCATTGTCATACTGAGATCGGCTGACCATCTGACGGTCCATCAAGGTCTTGTAGCGATCACGCTCGGCACGCACCAGGCTCAGGTTGGCCTCGGCGGCGGCGACTTGGGCACGGGTGGCTTCCAGTTGCAGGCGCACGTCCTGTGGGTCGAGCTCTGCCAGCGGTTGGTTGGCCTTGACTCGCTCGCCCTCCTCCACCAGCCGCTTGCTGATTTTGCCGCCGATGCGGAATGCCAGGTCTGGCTCATAGCGCGCACGCACTTCGCCGGGGTAACTGCCCATCGACTGCGACGACGGCAGTGGCTGCACCACCATGGCCGGGCGGATGGTGGCCTGGGTCGCTTCCTCATGGCCGCAAGCGGTCAACAGGACGACCAGACTGACAGGCAACGCAAAGGGCAGGAAAGTGCTGCGCATGCTGTAGGACCTTTCGCAAATGAAGCTAAGAATAATTATACTGGCCGGTATGTTATTAATACCAAACTCGCCAGTCCAGTATTAAAGGTGAAAATGTCCGACAATCCTGTAAACACCAATAGCCCCGGGCGCCCCAAGGACATGGCAAAACGCCAGGCTATCCTCGAAGCAGCGAAATTCCTGTTTTTGAGCAATGGTTACGCCAGTACCAGCATGGACGCCGTGGCCCTTGAGGCGGGCGTCTCAAAACTGACCGTCTACAGCCACTTCAATGACAAAGAAACCCTGTTCACCGCCGCCGTGGTGGCCAAGTGCGAGGAACAGCTGCCGGTGATGTACTTCGAGCTGCCCGAAGGCGTGCCCGTGGAGACTGTGTTGTTGAACATCGCGCGGGGGTTCCATCGCCTGATCAACAGCGAAGAGTCGATAAACCTGCATCGTCTGATGATGACCACCGGCAGCCAGGACGTGAAACTCTCGCAGATCTTCTTCGAGGCCGGCCCCATGCGCATGCTGCAAGGCATGGAGCGTCTGCTCGGCAAGATCGACCAGGGCGGCGCCCTGAGCATCGATAAACCCTTCACGGCAGCCGAGCACTTTTTTTGCCTGCTCAAGGGCACGGCGAATTTTTGCCTGCTGTATGGCTGCGGCGGACAACTGAGCGAAGAAGCCGCCGAAGCGCATGTGCAGGAAGTGGTGGGGTTGTTTATGCGGGCTTATGGGAGAGGAGCAGTTGCAAGGGGTTAGCTACAAGCGGCAAGCGTACAGCGCGTTTGCTTGCAGCTTGCAGCTTAGAGCTTGAGCGCTTTTTTAGCATAAATATCATACCGGCTGGACTTACCCTCCAGCGCGTGGCTCGGCTTGGGCCCTTCAATGCACGGCGCCTTGCGCGGACGCTTGACCACCACGCGGTGGCTGGCCAGGGCCAGGGCGGCGGCCAGCAGCGCCGGTGCGTCCGGATCATCGCCCACCAGCGGGCGGAACAGGCGCATTTCCTTCTTCACCAATGCCGTCTTCTCACGGTGCGGGAACATCGGATCGAGGTAGATCACCTGCGGCGGCTCGCCTTCCCAGTTGCACATTACGTCAATGGAGTTGCCCTTGAGCAACTTCATGCGCGCCACGATCGGCGCCACCTCACAATCATCCGCGCCGCGCGCCAGGCCATCTTCGAGCAGGGCGCCGATCAGCGGCTGGCGCTCGATCAGGCTCATTTCGCAGCCCAGACTGGCAAGCACGAAGGCGTCCTTACCCAGGCCCGCCGTGGCGTCCAGCACCCGTGGGCGCACGCCTTGGGCGACACCCACGGCCTTGGCAATCATCTGCCCGCTGCCACCGCCGTACAGGCGTCGATGCGCGGCGCCGCCCTCGACAAAGTCCACCCGCACCGGCCCTGGCGCGTCAGGCCCAAGCTGTTGTAGCTGTAGGCCATGCTCCCCGAACTGCAGGGAAAAGTCCGCATCCGCCAGGTGTAACGGCAAACCCAGCAGTGAAGCCCACTGCTCGGCACGGTCCTTGAAACCTTCGCCCAAGGCCTCGACACTGATGCGGCTGGCCGCTGGTTGTTCGCTCATCAATCGCTACGCTCAAAAATATTAAGGATCGGCCAAAACCGGCCGATAAAAACAACAGTCAGGTATTTTGCCAGAGCTGAGCGTCGACCGAGAAAAATGTCAGACATTCTTCCCCTAACCATCGGTGTACTGCCGACCCATAACCACTACGGCCTGCGTAATACTCAAGCGCTGGCCGGGGTGAGTCATGTGTGGCAGGACTTCTTCGCCCGGGCATTGGCCGAACAGCTCGGCGATACGCCTGGCGCGCTGGCGGTCCAGGCGCCTGCACCTGCGGACCCAGCGGTAGAACCCAACGCCGGCGCCGACCTGTTGTCGCAGATCCTCACCCAGCGTGAGTGTGACGTGAAGGACACCGAGATCGCCCCTCCAGAGCCGCTGTTCCTGCCGATCGCGGAGTTCGAAACCGAACTGCTGCCACCCGCCGCCGAGCCATTCCCGGAAGAGGAAATCGTCGCCCAGCAACGCCAGCAGAATTTCGAAAGTGGCTGGGTGCGCCCGATCGTGCTGACAGCCGGCCAGCCGCTGCCGGAGCCAGGCCCGGTGCCGGCACCACGCCCACTGCACCTGCCCATTGCCGAATTCGAGCTGGACCTGCTGCCACCGGCCGCCACCCCGTACCCTACCGAAGAACTGGTCGCGCAACAAAAGGCCCTGGACTTCGATTACTACTGGGCACGCCCGTTGATCGCCAACAACCTGCGCCTGGCCGCTTAAACCTTAGCGGCACACCCACCAACGCCCCATGTCCAGATGGAAATGGTTGCGGTGCGCAGCGTTGTAGTCCGGGGTCAACACCACATTGAAATCATCGCAGGCGCTATCGCGCACCCGACGCAGGAACCGCGCATCAGCGCCCTCCCCCGGCCAACCTTTAAGCACACTGATGCGGCGCCCATCCGCCAGGCGAAAGCCGGCAATATCCAACGCATTGGCGGAGGCATGCTCGCTGAGTCGCCCTACAGAACGGTTATACATGTTGCGGCAGGCAAAGCTGCCCAGGTGATCGACCCGCGTCACCGCCTGGCCAAACACCGCCTGGGCCGCCGGCTGCAAACTGTGCCGCTCGAACAACGCGAACGCCACCGCCAGTGGGCAACTGGCGAGAAAGCTACTGCTGAGCCCAACCGCAGCGCCCTGTACACGCAAGGTATTGCGTAAAGGGCAGGCGACGTCGACGGGGGTATCGGCCTGATGGCTGACGCGCAGGCCGGAAGTTTCCAGCACGTTGTCGCACAGCGCTGGATCATCCTGCAGACGTCCCAATTTATAACGGGTCAAAAAGTTGGGGCTGGCGCGCACATCCAACGGCGCCCAAGGGTTCCAATCAGCCGGCAACGGCACCCAGCCCCGCCAGATACCAACGGCAAACACCCCGCCCAGAACCAGCAGTACGCCGATGATTTTGAAGAAACTCACCGCTTAGTCCTTAAAGAACTGGTTGGCCTGACTGAACGGCATTTTGCGGTCGGTGAAGGTGAACGTGCCCAGCTCATAGACTTCCTGGGCCGCGCGGTAGAACTCACCATAGGCGGCCAACGCCAGCGCCGAGCCGACGCTGATACGCCGCACGCCCATCTCGCTCAATTGCGCCACACTGAGGTTCAAGCCGCCGGACATCAACACATTCACCGGTTTGGGCGCCACCGCTTTGACCACCGCCAGCACTTCCTCGGCAGTGCGCAGGGCCGGTGCATACAGCACGTCGGCACCGGCTTCGGCGTAGGCTTGCAGGCGCCGGATGGTGTCAGGCAAATCCAGACGACCATGCAGGAGGTTTTCCGCGCGGGCAGTCAGGGTGAAGGGGAATGGCAGGCTGCGCGCGGCGGCAACGGCAGCTTCCACGCGCTCGACGGAGAGGTCGAAGGGATAGATCGGGTCAGCGGCAATACCGGTGGCATCTTCGATGGAACCGCCCACGATACCCGTGGCGGCGGCACGCAGGATCGTCTGGGCGCAGCCTTCAGGGGTGTCACTGAAGCCGTTTTCCAGATCTGCCGCTACCGGCAACACTGTGGCCTTGACGATCATACTGGCATTGATCAAGGTGTCATCCAGGGACAGCGCCCCTTCCGCATCCGGGCGCCCCAGGCTGAACGCACACCCCGCACTGGTGGTGGCCAGCGCTTCAAACCCCAGGCTGGCGAGCATCACAGCGGAACCAGCATCCCACGGGTTGGGCATCACAAACGCACGGTCTCGCTCATGCAAGGCCTTGAAGGTTTCGGCGCGAAGGGTTGGGGCATCCATGTCTGGCTCCAGGCGGAAAAAGGTGCCCTAGAGTAACCCCAGTTGCTCCGCTGCGGGAGCTCGATCCAAGGTTGCCAGCGCTGGCAGGCCAGGCAGACGCACCATCAACTGGTCGTGAAAACGCAGCGCCAATTGCGCGGCGAGGCGGTTGTCCGAGGTGTGCAGGAACACGTAGGGCGTGCGGCCTTCTTCAATCCAACCGGCGACTTTCTCCACCCATGGGACCAGGAACGGGTCATTGGCTTCCAATTCGGGATGGCCGATAAAACGCACTTGGGGAAACAGCGTCAGCGCCGCCGGACGCGGCGGCACCTTGGGCTTTTTGGATTGCGCGTGCAGTACGGCCGCCGAGGTGGACGTGCAACTGAACAAGGCCCGCGGGTCAAGGCAGACCCGCTCGACCCCGCGATCACGCAACAAACGGTTGAGCGTTCGCTCGGCCTCGCCCTTGGCGAAAAACTCAAGATGCCGCACTTCGACAGCCATCGGACGCTCGAGCCCATCAATGAAACCTGCCAACTCACCGAGCCGCTGCGGCGTGAACGTCGCGGGCAGCTGCAACCAAAACGGCGATACCCGCTCACCCAGCGGGCTCATCAAGCCAACAAAGCTTTCTGCCGCCGGCAGTTGTTCGATCAGGTTGCCGCTGTGGCTGATATCACCGGGAAATTTGGCCGTGAAGCGGAAATCGTCAGGCATGATTTCAGCCCAGCGTTGCACCGTGGCAGCTGAAGGGCGGGCATAAAAGGTGGTGTTGCCTTCAACGGCGTTGAAGACCTGGGAATAGAGTGCAAGGTAGTCGCTGGAACGGGCATCGGCGGGGTACAGGTACTCGCGCCAAGCGTTTTCGCTCCAGGACGGGCAACCGAGGTAGTAAGGCAGACGCATCAGATGTGGATGTCGAGGCCCAGCACTTCCATATCCCATTCGACAAAACCGGCGGTGGTCATGTAGCTGGCCAGGGCGGTGGCGACGCTTTTGCTCATGGAGCGCGGGAAGACCATGTCTTGCTGACGGGCTGGAAGACCGCTGATACGAGCGCCTGCGCAACCCTGGGCATTTTGCTGTGCTTCGGACTGGACTTCGATGAAGTCCGGCGAATCTTCGACGGACTCGTCTACCGTAACGTTTGCCTTGCGTGGCTTACGCTTGATGGGGTAGGACGGTGAGGAAAATCCATCTATACGCATGTATGCGAACTCGATATCGGTGATGGCATTTTAGTGGCGTAATCCATAACGCGCAAATGCTCTGGTGATAACTAGAACACATAATTTGAAAAAGGTTTAAAAGCGGGGGCAAATTCTGACGATTGGTGAATTTAGCCCCAAAGTGCCAGCATTTTTGGCGTCAAATAATCCCGCGCTCAGCTTTAGTCTGCGCAACCTTATCGCGCAGATAAACCGGAGCAGCTTGGTCCGCCAGAATCGCTTCACCGCGTTCGAACGCGAAGCGCGCTAGGGTCAATAAGTCTTCGGCATGCGGCAACATCGCAGCGTCCTGGCCAGCCAACGACACGCCAATACGTTCGCCATAAACCCAGCCGGTGCCGGCGCCGAACCAATCACCGCTGGCATCCAACGGCAACGCAGACGACTCCGGCGGCTGCACCGCTTCCACGCCCACCAGGCGCATCTCGCCCGCCGTTGCGCGATAGCAACCCCAATACACTTCATCCATCCGCGCATCGATAGCGGCCGCCACCTGCTGCGCGCCGTGTTCACGCAAGGCACGCTGGGCCAGTACCGCCAGGTTGGACACCGGCAACACTGGGCGCTCCAACGCGAACGCCAGCCCCTGCACCACGCCGATGGCGATGCGCACACCGGTAAACGCGCCCGGGCCACGGCCGAAGGCGATGGCATCGACCGCAGCCAACGTCGTGCCTGCGTCTTCAAGCAGTTGCTTGATCATTGGCAGCAGCTTCTGCGCATGCAGGCGCGGGATCACCTCGTAGTGGCTCGTTACCTTGCCATCGTGCAGCAAGGCAACGGAGCAAGCTTCAGTCGCGGTGTCCAGGGCCAGCAGGGTGCTCATCGTTGTGGGTGTCCAAGTCGAAAAAAAGTGCGCCAGTATAAACAACAACGGCCCGCAAGCGGGCCGTTATCCGTGAAGCCAGTCGAGGGATCAGCTCAGTGCTTGCAGCACTTTGGCAGTGATCGCTTCAACCGAGCCGACGCCAGGAATGTGGCTGTACTTCGGCTTGCCGTTAGCGGCGGACAGCTTCTGGTAAAAATCCACCAGCGGCTTGGTCTGGGAGTGGTAGACCGACAGGCGATGACGCACGGTTTCTTCGGTGTCGTCTTTACGCTGCACCAGGTCTTCACCCGTCACATCGTCCTTGCCTTCAACCTTTGGCGGGTTGTAGACGGTGTGGTACACGCGGCCAGAAGCTTCGTGAACGCGACGACCAGCAATGCGCTGGACGATTTCTTCGTCTTCAACCGCGATTTCGACGACGGCATCCAGCTCGACGCCGGCCTTCACCAGGGCTTCGGCCTGGGGAATGGTGCGCGGGAAGCCGTCGAACAGGAAACCGTTCTTGCAGTCTTCCTGGCTGATGCGCTCCTTGACCAGGTTGATGATCAGGTCATCAGAAACCAGGCCACCGCTGTCCATCACGCTCTTGGCGATCAGGCCCAGCTCGGTGCCGGCCTTGACGGCCGCACGCAGCATGTCGCCGGTGGAGATTTGTGGAATACCGAATTTTTCAGTGATGAACTTTGCCTGAGTACCTTTACCGGCCCCCGGAGCTCCCAGCAGAATGACGCGCATTGATGTGCTCCTCAATTTTTTATAGAGATGACGCTCGGATTCGCCGCGTGGGGCCAATCTCGTAAAATAGGGTTTGTAACTGTATGAGCCCAGCCGTCCAAAACGGCCAAAGGCTGATCAAGATACACAGCAGGCCCTAACCACACAAGCCGCCGAAAGTCGCAGGAACCGTGCCCGGCTTACGTCATAGGTAGGGGTGTGCCTGAGTGCAACCCAGCCGCATAAACGCCAGCCGCCCTTTTCAGGACGGCCGACGTGGTTTATCTGCAAGCCATTGAGAACACGCAAAAAACCTTAGCCGGTGTTACGCAAACCAGCGGCAATACCGGCCACAGACACCAGCAGCGCCTGTTCCAGAGGGCTGTCTTGCGCCGCTTCCTGCTGGCGCGAGCGTGCCAGCAGCTCGGCTTGCAGCAAGTGCAAGGGGTCGAGGTAGGTGTTGCGCAGGCGGATGAACTCTAGGGTGTCTGGGCTATGGGCAAGCAGTTGCGACTGACCGGTCAGGCCAAGCACCACGCCGCACGCCTGCGACAATAGGTCGCGCAGGTGCACACCCAATGGCAGCAGGTCTGGCTGCACCAGCCGCTCGTCATACAGACGGGCGATATCGGCATCGGCCTTGGCCAGCACCATTTCCAGCATGTCGATGCGCGTACGGAAGAACGGCCATTGCTCACGCATCTGCCCCAGCAGTTCGCCTTCGCCGCGCTCCAGCGCCTTGCTCAGCGCCGCTTCCCAACCAAGCCAGGCCGGCAGCATCAGGCGGGTCTGGGTCCAACCGAAGATCCATGGGATCGCGCGCAGGCTTTCAATCCCGCCCGCACGGCGCTTGGCCGGGCGACTGCCCAATGGCAAACGGCCCAGTTCCTGTTCCGGCGTGGACTGGCGGAAATACTCAACGAACTGCGGATTTTCCCGCACGACGGCGCGGTAAGCGCTGACACCGTCTGCCGCCAATTCATCCATCAAATGGCGCCAGGCCGGTTCAGGCGGCGGCGGTGGCAACAGCGTGGCTTCGAGTACCGCCGCCAGGTACAGATTCAGGTTCTGTTCGGCGATATCCGGCAGGCCGAATTTGAAGCGAATCATTTCGCCCTGCTCAGTGGTACGGAACCGCCCCGCCACCGAACCCGGTGGCTGCGACAGGATCGCCGCGTGCGCCGGGCCGCCGCCACGGCCGACCGTGCCGCCACGACCGTGGAACAACAGCAATTCCACTTGTTGTTCGCGGCAGATATCCACCAGCCGTTCCTGTGCCCGGTACTGCGCCCAGGCAGCGGCGGTGGTGCCGGCATCCTTGGCTGAGTCCGAGTAGCCAATCATTACTTCCTGCGGGCCCTGCAAACGCGCGCGATAGCCCGGCAACAGCAACAGTTGCTCGATCACAGGACCGGCGTTATCCAGGTCGGTCAGGGTTTCGAACAGCGGCACCACGCGCATCGGCCGTTGCACGCCTGACTCTTTAAGCAGCAGTTGCACTGCCAGCACGTCCGACGCCGCGCCCGCCATGGAGATGACATACGAACCCAGGGAGGCGGCCGGTGCGGCGGCGACTTCCTTGCAGGTGTTGAGCACCTCGGCCGTATCGGCCGACGGCTTGAAATAACTCGGCAATAGCGGTCGACGGTTGGACAACTCCTTCATCAGGAAGCTGATGCGCGCGTCTTCGTCCCAGTCTTCGTAACGTCCCAGACCCAGATAATCGGTGATCTCGGTCATCGCCGCCGAATGGCGACTGGAGTCCTGGCGCACGTCCAGGCGTACAAGGAATAAGCCAAAGGTCACGGCCCGACGCAGGCAGTCGAGCAATGGGCCATCGGCAATCACGCCCATGCCGCACTCGTGCAGCGACTGGTAGCACAATTCCAGCGGCTCCAGCAGGTCACGGTTGTTTTGCAACACCTCGGCCGGCGCCGGGGTGCTGCTGCTCAACGCCGTGTGTGCCCATTGGCGCGTGGCGCGCAGGCGTTCGCGCAGTTGCTTGAGCAACGCGCGATAAGGCTCCACGCTGTCACCGACCTTGGCCTGCAACGCCGGGCTGGCCTGTTGCATCGACAGCTCCGAGGCCAGGTGATCGATATCACGCAGGTACAAGTCGGCCGCCATCCAGCGCGCCAACAGCAACACTTCGCGGGTGACCGGCGCAGTGACATTCGGGTTGCCGTCACGGTCGCCGCCCATCCAGGACGCAAAGCGGATTGGCGCCGCTTCCAGGGGCAGGCGCAGGCCGGTGGCGGCGTGCAACGCCTGGTCAGCCTTACGCAGGTAATTAGGGATGGCGTGCCACAGCGAATGCTCGATCACCGCAAAGCCCCACTTGGCCTCGTCCACCGGAGTGGGCCGGGTGCGGCGGATTTCTTCGGTGTGCCAGGCTTCAGCGATCAGCCGTTGCAGGCGCTGGCGGATCTGCTCGCGCTCGGCGGTAGTGAGGTCGCGGTGATCCTGCAGGGCCAGTTGGGCAGCAATGGCATCGTATTTCTGGATCAGGGTACGGCGCGCCACTTCAGTAGGGTGAGCGGTGAGGACCAGTTCAATCTCCAGGCGCCCCAACTGGCGGGCCAGGGATTCGTTGCTATGCCCTTCACTTTGCAGGCGGGCAAGCAACTCCGGCAATACGCGGGATTCAAACGGCGCGGCTTGCGACTCATCGCGTCGGTGAATCAGTTGGTATTGCTCAGCGATGTTGGCGAGGTTGAGGAATTGATTGAACGCACGGGCCACCGGCAACAGTTCGTTTTCCTGCAACTGATTCACGCGGGTACTCAGTTCATCGCCAGCGCCGCGGCGATCAGCCTTAGCGCCTTTGCGGATCTGCTCGATCTTGTCGAGGAAATCATCGCCGTACTGCTCTCGAATCGTGTTGCCCAACAGCTCACCCAGCAGGTGAACATCCTCACGCAAGCGTGCATCGATATCACTCATCAGCCAATCTCCAGCCAGAAATCCGGGACGCGCAGGTCTGTCAGAGTGCCGCCAGCGTCCATTTATGACAAGACTTTAAACCTTGTGAGTTGTAGCGAGTCTCAAGGTTGAGTCGTCGCGTTTACCTACGCAGACGACTGGTTGCTCATCACCGCCTGCCAACGCGCGCTTTATTGAGGTTGCCATGAAAATCCGAGAATTGGCCCAGCACTGGGAAGAGAACGCCAAGGGTCGCCTGACCAAAACCGAGTACGCGATTCATCTGGATGTAGAGGCCGCCGCGAGGCTGGCGGCCATCGCCGAAATGTACCCCAAGCGTCAGACCGAAGAATTACTTGGCGAGTTGATCGGCGCGGCCCTGGAAGAGCTTGAAGAGAGCTTTCCCTACGTCAAGGGCGAGCATGTGATTGCCACCGACGAAGAAGGCGACCCCCTTTACGAAGATGTCGGTGCTACCCCTCGCTTCCTGTCACTTTCGCGGCGTTTTCTGCACGACCAGTCGGCCAGCGACGAAGACCCACAACGCTGACCCCCCTCTTCAAAACTTCCTTTTCACCCAATTATTTCGGGCTTTTATCAAGCCCGGCATACCGTTCGTGCAGCAGAAAGTTCCAATTTTTGGACCTGACCAATCAGTCAAAAATTTTTTTAGGCAATTCGCCATCTTCGCTGAACTATTCAAAAAAGCCTCGGGTCACACCGAGTAAGCCATCACTTGGAACAGCCGTTTGAATAGGCGTCCGCAGCTTTACCGCTAGCCCGCCGCCGCTGACCACCTGAGATGGATTTTGATGTTATTAGGAGCTATCTAATGGAGTTGAAGACGATGAAGACCAGCACTGCCAAAACCTCGTTTAACCCTCTGCGCGGGCTCAAGTTGGCCGCGCTGGCAATCGGCACAAGCTTCGTTTTGGCTGGCTGCGCCGGCAACCCTCCGACCGAGCAATATGCGGTCACCCAGTCTGCGGTGAACAGCGCTGTCAGCGCCGGTGGCACCGAGTACGCAGCTGTAGAAATGAAGTCGGCCCAGGACAAGCTCAAGCAAGCTGAGATTGCCATGCACGACAAAAATTACGAGGAAGCCCGTCGCCTGGCCGAACAAGCCGAGTGGGACGCTCGCGTTGCAGAGCGCAAGTCCCAGGCTGCCAAGGCTGAACAGGCTTTGAAGGATTCCCAGAAGGCTGTTGATGAGTTGCGTAAGGAAGGCATGCGCCCGGCTGCTATCCAGCAGAAGTAAGACGCTTCCTGTGACCGAATCGCACCCGATAAAGAATTGAAAGGACGACACGACTATGCGTAAACAATTGATGATCCCTGCCCTGCTGGCGATGAGCGTTGCACTGGCGGCTTGCTCCACCCCGCCGAACGCGAACCTGGAAAATGCACGGACCAACTTCTCGTCCCTGCAAACCAACCCGCAAGCGACCAAGCTCGCGGCGCTGGAAACCAAGGACGCCAGCGAATGGCTGGACAAGGCTGACAAGGCTTACCGCGACAAGGAAGACCAGAAGAAAGTCGACCAACTGGCCTACCTGACCAACCAGCGTGTTGAAGTGGCCAAAGACACCATCGTGCTGCGCGAATCCGAAGCCAAGCTGAAAAACGCCGGCGACGAACGCGCCCGCGCTTTGCTGGAGGCTCGTGATGCGCAGATCAAGCAGCTGCAAGACAGCTTGAACGCCAAGCAGACCGATCGCGGCACCCTGGTGACCTTCGGTGACGTGCTGTTCGCCACCAATAAATCTGATCTGAAATCCAGCGGCCTGGTTAACATCACCAAGCTGGCTCAGTTCCTGCGCGACAACCCGGACCGTAAGGTGATCGTCGAAGGCTACACCGACAGCACCGGTTCCGACTCGTACAACCAGAGCCTGTCGGAGCGCCGTGCAGCCTCCGTGCAACGCGCACTGGCTCAGCAAGGCGTGGACATCTCGCGCATCGTGACCCAGGGCTATGGCAAGGAATACCCGGTTGCCGACAACACCAGCGTGTCGGGCCGTGCCATGAACCGCCGCGTTGAAGTGACCATCTCCAACGACAACCAGCCGGTCAAGCCACGGTCTTCCGTTGCTAACTGATTGATTGGCGCCGCATAAGAAAACCCACTTCACGGTGGGTTTTTTTTCGGCTCGTCAAACTGAATGGTGCGATTCGTATCCTCGGCAGGCATTTCAATCTTTGCGCTGGCCGGCTCATCCATCCGTTGATCGCGCTTGTACCTGCGAGCGGCTTCCTGTTCCAGCGCCACATGCTGTCTTGCCATGGCCAACATGTTTTCCAATACAGGAATATGTATTTTCATCCTCGACCCAATCTGAGTAGGTTGCACCATTTTATGTGGGAGTTTGAGTCGAAACGGTTCCAGACATTTCCTCCGCAAGTGTCCCCGGCAACGGCGTGAGCTGCCGCGCCACACGTTACACCGCCCGCTCCGTTGCTGGTTGTCGGTTTGAATCAACATGAAAAAACCGCCCGATAGAGGCGGTTTTTTGAGGGCGCGCGAATTAAACGCCGACCTTGCCTGAGCCCTGTGTCTGCGGCATTTGGATTTGGCCCTGACTGCCAGCCTGACCATCTTGTGCGCCTTGATCGCCTTGCGCGCCCTGAGACTTTTGTGCCAGCAGCTTCTCCAGCAGTTTCATCAGTTCATCGAGGCCACCTCCGCCCTCGCTACCCTGACCGCCTTTAGCACCTTGTGCCTGCATGTCTTTGATTTTGTTTTGAACGTCTCGAATCTGCTGATCGAGGCCTTGGTTTGATTGGGAGCCCCCGCCAACATTGGCACCAGCGCCCATGCTCCCTACGCCCGACACTCCGTTTATACCAGCCATATATGCTCACTCCAGACTAATGAAAAAATGGGCTGATCAGCATTGCCAATCAGCCCATAATCTGTGGTGAGCGCGCCAGACTGGTTCCAGCCGGCTGAACGCCTGACAGGCGTTAAATCATTAATCGGTACGTAAAATGGACCTTTCCCACAGCGCTGAAAACAGCGTTCACTGCTGCAATTGCGGGGTTTCTTGCCCCATGCATCGCACGGCCTGCTTCTTGTTGTTCACCAGCACACCGCTGAGGCCTTTCTGCTCGGTGTCGAACATCACCAGCACGCCATCCACGCATTGCGCGACTTGCGCGGCCGGGGTCAGGGAGATCTTGTAGTCCTCGCCGGGCACGGTCTTGAGCATGGTGAAATCGCTGAGCAGCAGCGCATCTTCGGGTTTGGCAAAGTGCAGGTAACCGTAGAACCACAGGCAACCGACGGTACCGATGATAGTGCCAATACCGGTGAGGATCAGCGGGATCATATTGCGTTCTTCGCTCATTGCGGGCTCTCTGATGAATCCACTCTTGGAGTGGGATAGTTCGGAATTTCGCCCAGGCGGCGTAGGCCGTTGAAGTGCCGCGGGTCGTCCAGGTAGCGCAGCATCACGGTTTGCCAGGTCTTGTCGGCAAAGGTTTGCACATGGCCGCCCCGGGTTAACTGCAGCACCCTTGGCGGCGGCGCGGCTTGGTACAGGCGGATGCCATTGGCCACTGGCACAACCGGGTCATCCAGGCTGTGAAACAACAGTTTCGGCACACCCGTCAGCTGAGGCATGGCGCGGATAGCACTGTCGGCGTCCGGTACCAGCCAGGACAGGGGCACTTGAAACGGCCATGTTAACCAGGAGGTACTTAGGGCGAATTGTCCTACGTCACGATAACTGGCGGGCACGCCGTCCAGCACCAGCGCCTTGAGCCGGGATTGGCGTTCCGGGTGGGCTGCCAGGTAGTGCACCGCCAGCGCGCCACCCAGGCTTTGGCCCAGAACGATCAGCGGCTGGCCCTGGGTTTCGGGCGCCTTGTCGATCCAGCGGAACGCCGCATCAACATCCTGATAGACCGCGGGTAATGATGGCGTGCCTTCCGACAGCCCATAACCGCGATAGTCCAGCAGCAGCACTTGGTAACCCTGCTCAGGCAACCACCAACTGCCGCCCAGGTGCCAGGCCAGGTTGCCGCCGTTGCCGTGCAAGTGCAGCACCGTACCCTTGAGCGGCACGCCGGGCTTGGCCGGTAGCCACCAGGCGTGCAGCTTCACGCCGTCGGCGGTGGTCAAGGTGACGTCGCGGTATTGCAGGTGGGCTTTTTCCGGTGTGAAAGGCAGGCCGGGCTCGGGGTAGAACAGCAGGGAGCTGCAGCCGTTCAAAGTGAGTAGCAGGCACAAAATGCCGAGGATTCTCATCCGTTGAAGCCTCGCTGGAAGGTTGTACTCATTTCTCAAGAACAAATGAGATCAAATGTGGGCGCTGGGGTAGCCTGCGATAACGGTGTATCAGTCACAGGTGTTTTCACTGAATGACCGCCATCGCAGGCGACCCAGCTCGCACATGTTTGGCGCGGTTTCTTCAAAGGATATTCGAATAATCCGCCTCAATCCGGTCCAGGCTCAAATGATTGAGGAAGTTGGAAAAGCACATCCATGCCGCCAGTGCATTCATGTCGCGGAACTGCTCCGGCAGGTACTTGGGCGGCACCACGAGGCCTTCGTCGACCAACTGACGCAGGGTTCGCATGTCTTCCAGGGTGGTCTTGCCGCAGAACAGCAGCGGCACTTGCTCCAGCTTGCCTTTACGCACGGCGAGCTGAATGTAGTTGTAGACCATGATAAAGCCCTTGAGGTAGGACAGATCCTTGGTAAACGGCAGACCGTTCGGCACCGAGCCACGGAATACGCGACTGGCGTTGCCATAGCTTTCGCCCATCTCAAAGCCTTGCTCGCGGAAGAACTCAAACACCTGCAGGAAGTCGGCGCCCTCCTCCACCATGTGAATGGCACGGGTGCGGTTGGTCAGTTTGCGCAGGCGGCTCGGGTAGGAGGCAAAGGTGATGATTTCCATCAGGATCGCCAGGCCTTCCTGAGTCACGGTGGAGGACGGCGGGCCCTTGGACAGGAACGTGCAGATCGGTTGGTTCTGCCCGTTTAGCGTGGTGCCAACATGCACCAGGCCTTCATGCACTTCCAGGGCCCGCACGTCGCGGTCATTGAACATCGCGTCGGCGCGGATCTTGATGTAGTCGGCGCCCGCCGCGGCGTCAGCGACAATACCGTCGGACTCAAACACGCGGATAGTCTCTTCGGCCTCGCCAAATACCTTGTTCAGGCGTGTTTGCAGCAGCGCCACGGCGTCCTGGGCGGTGAGGGTCTTGGCTTCATCCTTCAAATCGCCACGGCCGTCGATGTTGTTCAGATAGTCAGAAAGCATCAGGCCCAGGTCCGCCAGGGTCGGGTCGCCCGCGTGGAACGCATCGGAGGCGGCGCCATAGAGTTCCTGGGATATCAGGCCGAAATCCTCGGTACCGCGCGCTTCAAGCATGCGCACCACCATGCGATATTCCCGGCACATGCGGCGCATGATCTGCCCCACGGGGCTGAACTGGCCGAGGCGACGGGTAATGTCGCGCTCGATGTTCTGGAACTCCAGCTTTACCGCGCTGGAGTCGAACGTCAGTGGCCGATTCAGGTAATAGTCGCGGTCCACGGCGGGCATTTCCTTGCCCTTGGCCTTGAGGAATCCCTGACGAATGTTGTCGTCCCACTTCACGGCGTCGAGGACGCGAATCGGTGTCTGCGCCAGCACAATGCGATCAGACAAGGTGCGTATCGTCTGCTGGTAATCGTCCACCCGGTGCTTCCTCTTTAAACGTTATTTGCCCGTGCGCTGGTAGCGCACGGCTTCCACGAATACATCGGCGTTGGCCGGGTCATCCAGGTAGGCAAACACTTGGTCCATGGGGCTGTCGACCAATACGCCGTCGCCTTCCACGGTTTCCACAGTACTGCCGTGCAACGTCTTTTGGCCTATCGCTTGGTGGATCTGCTCAAGGTCCAGGTTATAGACCACCAATTCATGTTTTTCGCCGCTCTTACCCTCAAAGTCAAACCCCGCCAGGATGAAATGCCCGCCCAGTTTGGCCGGCAACGGCGCCGACAAGTACCAGCGGCTACCATGCCGGGAAACAGTAAACAGGTACTCATCACGCGGGCCCGGCTTGGCTGTAGGGTAGCTCACGGCTTTATAACGGTGGTCCCCCACGCGAGTGATGTGCAGGTTGAGCGGCTCGCCCCAGGCGTTTTTGCTCGACCATTTCCCCAGCAGGGCCGGCGGCGCGGCCTCATGGGCCGGCAGCGGGTCCTTGAAGGTCACCAGGCAACCGCTGAGCAGCAGGAACGACAAGGCAATTACCGCGATTCGCCAGGCTTTCATCGTGTACTCCACTGAATATCGTGCATGGCACCCGTTTATGTGGGAGCTGGCTTGCCTGCAATGGCATCAACCAACCGTGCCTGATTTACCGAGTTGTCTGCAGCGCAGGCAAGCCAGCGCCCACATAAAGCAGCGTCGACTTGTGACTACACCGAGGCCAACACCAAATGCATGTAACGCTTGAGAATTTCAAGCATCTCTTCACCGGTCAGAGGCTCTGCGCCGCTCAGCAGGCCCTGATATTCCATCCGACTGATTATCGCCGTCAACACTTTGGCATCCTGTTGCGGTTCGCGGGAGCCCAGTACCTGGAAAAACTGCTCAGTGCCCTGCAACAGAATCTGCTGATGGGAACGCACCAGTTCTGCCAGCCGCGGGTTCAGAAGCGCTTCCTGGCGAAAGGCCTGCTCGGCCATCAGGTGCTCACGGCGGTTGGTCAGTTGGCGCAACACGTAGTCAGCGGTCAAACGCGCAATATCATCGGCCAGTTGTGAACGCGACTGTGGGCTGCCATCGCCATAGGCGACCATTTCGCGCAGCAGGCCCTCGTTACGTACCCATAGCTTGCCCATGAACGCGGCACTGCGTTCGACGTATTGAGCGAAGGTATCGGTGAGCAAGTCGTCGATATCCTTGAAATAGTAGGTCGTGGCCGACAACGGCACCCCCGCCTCTGCCGCGATTGCACGATGGCGCACGGCCCGTACGCCATCACGCACCACGATGCGCATCGCCGCATCGAGAATGTCTTGCCTGCGTTGCTCACTGCCTCGGCGACTGGCCTTACGGCCCTGGTACTGGACGCTTTCAGCCACGGCAGCAGCAATGCCGGCGGCGCCTTCTTGAGCCATTACGCGGTTCACGACACACATCCTTGAATAGATCAAAACCTGGCGCTGTTTGCTTGACGCTTATAAACGCCGCATAAAAAAGCCGCCTTATAAAAGGCGGCTCTGGATTTCGCTAAGGTTACGCTTGTGGCCGCATGTGCGGGAACAGGATCACATCGCGGATCGACGGCGAGTTAGTCAACAGCATCACCAGGCGATCGATGCCGATCCCTTCACCGGCGGTTGGCGGCATGCCATATTCCAGGGCGCGCACGAAGTCGGCATCGTAGTGCATGGCTTCGTCGTCGCCGGCGTCCTTGTCGGCCACCTGGGCCATGAAACGCTCGGCCTGGTCTTCCGCATCGTTCAACTCGGAGTAGGCGTTGGCGATTTCGCGGCCGCCGATGAACAATTCGAAACGGTCGGTGACGTTCGGGTTGTCATCGTTGCGACGGGCCAGCGGCGATACTTCGAACGGGTACTGGGTAATGAAGTGCGGCTGTTCCAGCTTGTGCTCCACCAACTCTTCGAAAATCATCACCTGCAATTTGCCCAGGCCTTCGAAGCCCAACACTTTTGCGCCGGCTTTCTTGGCAATGGCGCGTGCCTTGTCGATGTCGGTCAGGTCGTCAGCGGTCAACTCGGGGTTGTACTTGAGGATCGAATCGAACACCGACAGGCGCACGAACGGTTCGCCAAAGTGGAACACCTTGTCGCCGTACGGCACGTCAGTGCTGCCCAGGACCAACTGCGCCAGTTCGCGGAACAGTTCTTCAGTCAGGTCCATGTTGTCTTCGTAATCGGCGTAGGCCTGGTAGAACTCCAACATGGTGAATTCTGGGTTGTGACGCGTCGAAACGCCTTCGTTACGGAAGTTGCGGTTGATCTCGAACACTTTCTCAAACCCGCCAACCACAAGGCGCTTGAGGTACAGCTCAGGCGCGATACGCAGGAACATTTCCAGGTCCAGTGCGTTGTGGTGGGTTTCGAACGGCTTGGCTGCAGCACCACCGGGGATGGTTTGCAGCATCGGGGTTTCAACTTCCAGGAAGTCACGCTGCATCAAGAAGCTGCGGATGTGCGCGATGACTTGCGAACGCACGCGGAAGGTGTGGCGCACGTCTTCGTTGACGATCAGGTCAACATAGCGCTGGCGGTAGCGCTGCTCGGTGTCGGTGAGACCGTGGTGCTTGTCCGGCAGCGGGCGCAGGGATTTGGTCAGCAGGCGTACGCTGGTCATTTCAACGTACAGGTCGCCCTTGCCGGAACGGGCCAGGGTACCCTCGGCGGCGATGATGTCGCCCATGTCCCAGGTTTTCACCGAGGCCAGGGTATCTTCAGGCAGGGTCTTGCGGTTGACGTAGACCTGGATGCGACCGGTCATGTCCTGGATCACCATGAACGAGCCGCGGTTGAGCATGATGCGACCTGCCACCTTGACCGGGATCGCCGCTTCCGCCAGCTCTTCCTTGGTCTTGTCCGCGTATTGCTTCTGCAAGGCATCGCAGTAGTTTTCGCGGCGGAAGTCGTTGGGGAAGGCATTGCCCTTGGCGCGCTCGGCAGCCAGCTTTTCCTTGCGCAGGGCGATCAGGGAGTTTTCTTCCTGTTGCAGGGCTTGGTCGAGTTGTTGGTCGCTCATGTCTTTAAATATTCCATCAGGTTCGTTGCCCCCGGCCTGCGGCCGGGGATCGCCGGCGTGCCGGCTCCTAAAAAAGGGTTACAGGCCTGACTTCAGGCTGGCTTCCAGGTATTCGTCGATATCACCGTCGAGCACCTTGTCGCAGTCGCTGCGTTCGATGTTAGTGCGCAAATCCTTGATCCGCGACGCATCAAGCACATAAGAACGGATCTGGTGACCCCAGCCGATATCCGACTTGGTGTCTTCCAGCGCCTGGGAAGCGGCGTTGCGCTTCTGCATTTCCTGCTCGTACAACTTGGCCCGCAGCATTTTCATGGCGGTGTCCTTGTTCGCGTGCTGGGAGCGTTCGTTCTGGCAGCTGACCACGGTGTTGGTCGGTACGTGGGTAATACGTACGGCCGAGTCGGTGGTGTTTACGTGCTGGCCACCGGCACCGGAGGAGCGGTAGGTATCGATGCGCAGGTCGGCCGGGTTGATCTCGATCTCGACCTTGTCGTCGATCTCTGGCGAGACGAAAACAGCAGAGAACGAGGTGTGGCGACGGTTGCCGGAGTCAAACGGGCTCTTGCGCACCAGGCGGTGCACGCCGATCTCGGTGCGCAGCCAGCCAAAGGCGTACTCGCCCTTGATATGCACGGTCGCGCCCTTGATACCGGCGACTTCACCGGCGGACAGTTCCATGATCGTCGCTTCGAAACCGCGCTTGTCAGCCCAGCGCAAGTACATGCGCAGCAGGATGTTGGCCCAGTCCTGGGCTTCGGTACCGCCGGAACCGGCCTGAATGTCTAGGTAGGCGTTGTTCGGGTCCATTTCGTGGCTGAACATGCGGCGGAATTCGAGCTTGGCGAGGTTGTCCTCAAGACGGGCCAGCTCGGCGACGACATCGCCCACTGCGCCTTCGTCGTCTTCTTCGACGGCCATGTCCAGCAGGTCACGGCAATCAGCCAGACCGGTGTTCAGTTCATCGAGGGTGTCGACGATCTGCGCCAGCGCAGCGCGCTCGCGGCCCAGTTCCTGGGCGTATTCAGGTTTGTTCCAGACAGCAGGATCTTCAAGCTCGCGATTGACTTCGGTCAGACGCTCATGCTTTTGATCGTAGTCAAAGATACCCCCGAATAGTTTCGGAGCGCTCGGACAGGTCCTTGATGGTGTTAAGGATCGGGTTGATTTCCATGGCGGGCAGCACTCGTTGGCGAACTTTTGAAAGCCGGCGAGTATAACGGCAAACGGGGGGGAACGGCAGCCCGCTGGGCGAAAAGGCGCGGGCCTTGTACACGATCCATAGAACGATACGGATCAAACTCGTGAGCAAGCCCGCTCCCACATTAGATTTCCAGCGCCTTCAGGTCACTCAATCCCCACCTGATTGCGCCCATTATGCTTGGCCGTATACAACCCCTTGTCCGCCGCCATGATCAACTGTCGGCAGTCCGTGCCCTGCACCGGTGTCATGGTCGACAGGCCGATGCTGATGGTCAGGCTCGCCCCCTCAGCCGGCGCTATGTGTGGGATTTTCAGCGCGGCAACGGCCATGCGTAGCTTTTCAGCCACCAGGCGTGCGCCGCCCGGCGAGGTGTTCGGCAGTACCAAGGCGAACTCTTCACCGCCGTAGCGCGCCGGCAGGTCCGAGGGGCGACTGCTGGCTTCGCGGATGGTGTCGGCGACCTTGCGCAAGGCTTCGTCGCCTTCGACGTGGCCGAAGCTGTCGTTGTAGGTCTTGAAAAAATCCACGTCGATCATCAGCAGCGACAGTTGGGTCTGGTCGCGCATGGCACGACGCCATTCCAGTTCCAGGTATTCGTCGAAGTGGCGGCGGTTGGACAGCCCGGTGAGGCCGTCGGAGTTCATCAAGCGTTGCAGCACCAGATTGGTGTCCAGCAGTTGCTGCTGGCTGACTCGCAGCGCTCGATAAGCCGCGTCCCGTTGCAACAAGGTCATGTAGGAGCGCGAGTGATAGCGGATGCGCGCCACCAGTTCGATATTGTCCGGCAGCTTGACCAGGTAGTCGTTGGCGCCGGCCGAAAACGCCGCACTCTTGATCAGCGGGTCTTCCTTGGTGGAAAGCACGATGATCGGAATGTTTTGCGTGGCCGGGTGGTTGCGGTATTCGCGCACCAGCGTCAGGCCGTCGAGGCCAGGCATCACCAAGTCTTGCAGGATAACGGTCGGTTTGATGCGGATCGCCTGGGCAATCGCCTGGTGCGGGTCGGCGCAGAAGTGGAAGTCGATGTTTTCTTCATGGGCCAGGCCACGTCGCACGGCTTCGCCGATCATGGCTTGGTCGTCGACAAGCAACACCATGGCAGCATTTTCATCGGTCTTGATGTCGTCGATCTGTAAATCATTCATGTGCAATCACCTGAATTACTTTCCTGCTGGCCAGCACCCTGGAGGGTCTTGATCATTTTGCGAAGACCTCCAGTAATCGGGGCGCAATTGTGTCCAGTGGGCGAATTTCAACAGCAGCATCAATCGCCGCCGCCGCTTTGGGCATGCCATACACCGCCGAGCTCTGCTGATCCTGGGCGATGGTTAGATAACCTTGTTCACGCAGCAACTTGAGGCCTTGGGCCCCGTCGCGCCCCATACCAGTCAGCAAGACGCCAACGGCGTCACCATTCCAGTGGCTCGCCACGCTTTCGAAAAACACGTCGATCGACGGCCGGTAAATCTCGTTCACTGGCTCTGCGGTATAGGCTAGCGTGCCATTCTTCAACAGACGAATATGGTGGTTGGTGCCGGCCAGCAGCACGACACCGCTTTGCGGTGGCTCACCCTCGCGGGCCAGGCGCACCGGCAGGCCAGAGGCGCTGCTCAGCCACTCGGCCATGCCGGCGGCAAACACCTGGTCCACATGCTGCACCAGTACGATGGCGGCGGGAAAGTCTTGAGGCAAACCCTTGAGCAGGATTTCCAGGGCCGCCGGGCCACCTGCCGAGGAACCGATAGCCACCAGACTCTGGCGCTTGCCGGTGGCGCGCGGCGGGGCGGCGTCGGCACGCAGGCGGCTGCCACGCTGGCCGATCAACCAGCCGATATTGAAGATCTTGCGCAGCAGCGGCGCCGCGGCATCCTTGGGGTTGCCCACGCCCAGCGGCGGCGTGTCCACCACATCCAGGGCGCCATGGCCCATGGCTTCGAACACGCGGCTGACATTGGCTTGGCGGTCGACGGTGACGATAACGATGGCACACGGGGTCTCGGCCATGATCTGCCGAGTGGCTTCCACGCCGTCCATTACGGGCATGATCAAGTCCATCAGGATCAGATCCGGGGTCAGCTCAGCGCAGCGCTGCACCGCTTCCAGGCCATTGGCTGCCACCCACACAACCTGGTGAGCAGGTTCGAAACTCAAGGCACGGCGAAGGGCCTCAACCGCGAGGGGCATGTCATTGACGATTGCGATCCTCATGCGCGCGCGCCTCCGATCAGTTCCACCACCGCGTCCAGCAACGCGTCATCATGGAAACTGGCTTTGGCTAAATAATAGTCGGCGCCGGCATCCAGTCCACGACGCCGGTCTTCTTCGCGATCCTTGTAGGACACCACCATCACCGGCAACGATTGCAGGCGACTGTCACGGCGCAAGAGTGTGACCAATTCAATACCGTCCATGCGAGGCATATCAATGTCTGTGATCAGCAGGTCGAAGTCTTCGGAACGCAGGGCGTTCCAGCCGTCCATGCCATCGACCGCGACGGCCACTTCATAGCCACGATTGAGTAACAATTTGCGTTGCAGCTCACGCACGGTCAGCGAGTCATCCACCACCAGCACCCGTTTACGCGGCGCCTCGGTGGTTTGTTGACTGCGCCGGGCAATACGTTCCAAACGCCCGGTGTTGAGCAACTTGTCCACCGAACGCAGCATGTCTTCAACGTCGACGATCAACACCACCGAGCCGTCGTCGAGCAAGGCGCCGGCGGAGATGTCCTGGACCTTGCCCAGGCGATCATCCAGCGGCAACACCACCAGCGTACGCTCGCCGATAAAACGCTCCACGGCAATCCCGTACACGGCATCGCGCTCGCGGATCACCACCACTTTCAACGTGTCTGACTGACTCTGCCCCGCCGGGCGCTGCAACAACTGGCTGGCGGCAACCAGGCCGACATGCCGGCCCTCGTGCCAGAAATGCTGGCGGCCTTCGAGTTGCACAATATCGTCGGGCGCCAGGTCGCACATGCGCTCGATATGGGCCAGCGGGAACGCGTAGGCTTCTTCGCCGACCTCCACCACCAGGCTGCGCACCACCGACAAGGTCAACGGCACTTCCAGGTGGAAACGACTGCCCTGCCCCGCCGCCTGCTCCAGCACCACCGCACCCCGCAGTTGGCGGACCATGTGTTGCACCGCATCCAGGCCGACCCCGCGCCCGGACACTTCGGTGACCTTGTCGCGCAGGCTGAACCCCGGCAGGAACAGGAACGTCAGCAGCTCTTCTTCGCTCAGGCGCAGGGCGGTTTCCAACGGCGACAGATGTCGATCGACGATGGTGCCGCGCAAGCGCTCCAAGTCGACGCCATTGCCGTCGTCGCTCAACTCCAGCACCAACAAACCGGCCTGATGGGACGCGCGCAGGCGGATCAGGCCTTCAGCCGGCTTGCCCGCGAGCAGGCGTTGCTCAGGCATTTCAATGCCGTGGTCAACGGCATTGCGCAACAAATGGGTGAGTGGCGCTTCGAGCTTTTCCAGCACGTCGCGGTCGACCTGAGTCTTTTCACCCTCTATCTCCAGGCGCACCTGCTTGCCCAGGCTGCGGCCAAGGTCGCGCACCATGCGCACCTGCCCAGCGAGGACATCGGCAAACGGTCGCATACGGCAGGCCAGGGCGGTGTCATACAGCACTTGGGCACGCTGCCCGGCCTGCCAGCCGAACTCGTCCAGCTCGGCATGTTTTTCCGCCAGCAAGGCCTGGGCTTCGCTCAACAAGCGGCGGGTGTCGGCCAAGGCTTCCTGGGCCTCGAGGTTAAAACCCACGGTTTTGAGCTGGCCGTCCAACGTGTCGAGGGCGCGCACGCTTTGGCTTTGAATGCGTTTGAGGCGCTGTAGGCTGGCCAGGTAGGGCTTGAGCCGCTGGGTTTCCACCAGGGATTTGCTCGACAGGTCGAGCAAGCTGTTCAAGCGCTCGGCGGTCACCCGCAGTACGCGCTCGCCGCCTTCGGTCATGCGTTTGTTCTGGCGCGGCGGCTCGGCGGTAATCGGCGGAGCGGGCTCGGGTTCCGGCGGCAGTTCTTCAACGACCGGCTCCGGCGCTGCCGGCGGCGTAGCCTTGACCGGCGCCTGGGACGGGCCCAGCAGGCGCTCCATCAACGCCACATAAGCTTCGATGTCCGCCGGCCCCACGTCATTGCCCGGCGTGGCGATGCGCATCAGCAGATCAGTGCCTTGCAGCAGCGCATCAATATGTTCGGGTTGCAGGTACAGGCGGCTTTCCTGGGCGCTGACCAGGCAATCCTCCATGACGTGGGACACGCTGACTCCGGCGTCCACCCCAACGATGCGCGCGGCGCCCTTGAGCGAGTGCGCCGCGCGCATGCACGCTTCAAGCTGGTCAGCCTGGGTCGGGTTGCGTTCCAGGGCCAGCAGGCCCGCGCTGAGTACCTGGGTCTGCGCATCAGCTTCCAGGCTGAACAGTTCCAGCAGTGAGGCGTCGCGCATCTGGTCGGGGGTCATGTGAGGCTCCGGGTCACGGCGGACAACAATTGCGCCTCGTCCAGCCAACGCAGGCTGCGGCCTTTCCACTGCAGCACACCCTGGGTAAAGCGGCCGCTGGCCTGGGTGCCGGAGGCCGATGCGGCCTTCAGGGTGCGCTCATCAACAGCATGGATACCGTCGACTTCATCCACCGGCACCACCACCGGACCATCCTGGGCGGCGATGATCAACATGCGCGGCATGATGCGCCCACCGCTGGCGCTCTGGGGGGTGGCGTCCAGGCCCAGCAACTCCACCAGCGACAGGCACGCCACCAGCGCGCCGCGCACGTTGGCCACGCCAAGCAAGGCGCGGGAGCGTTGGTGTGGCAGGGAGTGAATCGGTTGCAACGGCGCCACTTCCACCAGGCAACGGGTGGCAATGCCCAGCCATTCTTCGCCGAGGCGGAACATCAGCAGGGAATGCGTGACCACCTCCTCGCCCAATTCGACCGCGTTGTACGCGCGATGCGCGTCCTGCTGCAATGCGTAGCGATCCAGCAATCGCGTGGCCGCAGCCGAGTACACCGAGCAGTTGCGGCAATGGATGTGGTCCGCCAGCAACGGGCAGGACTTGTCGCCATGGATGCCGATGCGGTTCCAACAGTCATCGATGGCTTGGGTGTCAGCCAGGGTCAGGTCCAGGCCTGCGGTATCGAGCGCCTCGGTGTTATTCATCGCTTGGACTCACTGTCAGCTCGCTCGCTCCGCGCGGCGCGCGCCTGCAAGCGGCGCGCCCCCGCGCTGTCACCCTGGGACTCAAGCAACGCGGCCAGGTGCATCAACGCCTGCGGATGCTGGGGTTCCAGGTACAAGGCTTTTCGATAATAGCCCTGGGCCTCCAGGGCACTGCCGGCCACGTCGCTGAGCAGCCCAAGCCAGTAGAACACTTGGGCGGCCGGCGGGTGGTTGTTCAGGTATTGCTCGCAAGCGGCGCGGGCATCAAGGCTTTTGCCTTCGTTGGCCAGGGAGGCGATCCGACTGAGCAGATCAGCCGCGTCGGAATGCGCCACCTTGATTGGCAACACTTGGGCGCTGACCGCGCTGAAGGGCCGCGGCCTGGTGGGAATCGGCGCCGCACTGCGCTGCGGGAAGGGCGCGGCGATAGGCACAAACACCGGCTCCGGCTTGACCGGCTCAGCCTGCCGACTGAACGCAAATGACTGCGGTACACCAATCGAACGCATGCCATGGCGCCCCAGCAGGCTGCCCTCGGCCGGGCCGATAAACAGCACGCCCTCCTCATGGGTCAAGCCTTTGAGCACATCAAACACTTGCTTCTGGGTCGGCTGGTCGAAATAGATCAACAGGTTGCGACAGAACACAAAGTCGTAGCTCGCCTCATTGGCCAGCAGCGCCGGGTCAAGCAGGTTGCCGACTTGCAGGCGCACCTGTTCGCGCACGCGGTCGGCGATGTGGTAGCCGTCACCGAATTCGGTGAAATGTCGGTCGCGAAACGCCAGATCGCCGCCGCGAAACGAGTTCTTGCCATACACCCCGCGTCGCGCGCGCTCAACCGACAGTGGGCTGACATCCAAGCCCAGCACCTTGAACTGGTGCGGAGCCAAACCGGCATCCAGCAGCGCCATGGCAATCGAATAAGGTTCTTCGCCGGTGGAGCACGGCAGGCTGAGGATGCGCAGGGCGCGCATCTGCTTGATGTCGAGCAGGCGGGCCTTGGCCAAGCGGGAGAGGGTTGCAAAGGATTCGGGATAACGGAAAAACCAGGTCTCGGGAACGATTACCGCCTCGATCAGCGCCTGCTGTTCATCCTCGCAGCTTTGCAGGTGCTGCCAGTATTCGCCGGCCCCTTGGGCATTGACGGCCTGGCTGCGTTGGCGCACCGCACGCTCGATAATGGCTTCGCCCACAGACGCAACGTCCAGGCCGATGCGCTCTTTCAGGAAGGCAAAAAAACGCGGGTCGTGGCTCATACGCTCGGCTCTGCAGAAAACAGCAAGGCGCGCACTTCGTCGGTGAGCAATTCGTTAACCCCAATCCACTGCATCAAACCCAAGGTGTCTTCACGCACCAGCCCCAGGTAAGGCGCCTCGCGGTTATCCAGGCCATAAGGCTTGAACTCGCCAAGGTCGCAACGCAGGGTGTCGGTGGCTTGTTCCAGGATCAGCCCCAGCCAACGCGCTTGAACCCAAGACTGCGGTTGATAATTGACCAGCACCAGGCGCGTGCTGGTGCGCGCCTGGGCCGGCGTACCGAAGGCCAGGGCGCTGAGGTCGATGACCGGCACCAGCGCGCCACGATGGGCAAAAATGCCCGACACCCACTGCGGTGCATGGGCAATCGGTTTGAGTGGCAGGCGCGGCAGTACCTCGGCGACTTCCGTGGCCCTGAGGGCAAAACGCTCGTCGCCGATGTGGAACACCAGGAACAACGCCTTTTTCGCTGCCGGGACGACACCGTGTCTAGCCGCGTGATCGCTCATCAGACTTTGAAACGCGACACGCCGCTGCGCAGACCGACCGCAACCTGGCTCAGCTCATCAATGGCAAAGCTGGCCTGGCGCAGCGAGTCGACAGTCTGGCTGCTGGCATCCCCCAGTTGCACCAACGCGTGGTTGATCTGCTCGGCGCCGGTAG
Organism: Pseudomonas sp. EA_15y_Pfl1_P101; assembly: GCF_963970835.1. Lineage (NCBI taxonomy): Bacteria > Pseudomonadati > Pseudomonadota > Gammaproteobacteria > Pseudomonadales > Pseudomonadaceae > Pseudomonas > Pseudomonas sp. EA_15y_Pfl1_P101. The sequence goes on from NZ_CAXAPA010000001.1 coordinate 118,709, forward strand.
CCTGGGCCTGCATGCCTTCGTTGACCATCAACACCCGCGGCGCCAGCGCCTGTACCTGATGGATGATCTGCGACAGCTGCTCGCCCACTTGCTGCACTTCGAACATGCCGCGACGTACTTCTTCGGAGAACTTGTCCATGCCCATCACACCTGCGGACACCGCCGACTGGATCTCGCGCACCATCTGCTCGATGTCGTAGGTGGCCACGGCGGTCTGGTCGGCAAGGCGGCGAACTTCGGTGGCAACCACGGCAAAACCGCGACCGTATTCACCGGCCTTCTCGGCCTCGATGGCCGCGTTGAGCGACAGCAGGTTGGTCTGGTCAGCGACCTTGACGATGGTCACCACCACCTGATTGATGTTGCCGGCCTTCTCATTGAGGATCGCCAGCTTGGCGTTCACCAGGTCGGCGGCGCCCATCACCGAGTGCATGGTTTCTTCCATGCGCGCCAGGCCTTGCTGCCCGGAACCGGCGGCGACCGACGCCTGGTCGGCAGCGGTGGACACTTCGGTCATGGTGCGCACCAGGTCCTTGGACGTGGCAGCGATTTCGCGGGACGTGGCGCCGATCTCAGTGGTAGTCGCAGCGGTTTCAGTGGCGGTGGCCTGTTGCTGCTTGGACGTGGCGGCAATCTCGGTGACCGAGGTGGTCACCTGCACCGACGAGCGCTGGGCCTGGGACACGAGGCCGGTGAGCTCGGTCATCATGTCGTTGAAGCCGGTCTCTACCGCACCGAATTCGTCCTTGCGCTCCAGGTTCAGGCGTTTGCTCAGGTCACCGGTGCGCATGGTTTCAAGGATCTCGACGATGCGCTGCATCGGCGCCATGATCGCGCGCATCAGCAGCAGGCCGCAAAGGCCGGCGGCAAGGATGGCGATAAGCAGCGACACAGCCATGCTGATCTTGGCCGACAAGACTGCCTCGTCGATCGCCGCCGTGGCGCGGTCAGACACGTTCTTGTTTTCAGTGATGATGTCGTTGAGTTTCATGCGCCCTTCAGTCCAGATAGGCGTCAATTGCTCCTCGACCAATACGCTAGCCCCTGGCAGGTCGTTGGCTTCGATGCGCTCCAGCACCTGGGCGAGGACTTTGTTGTACGTCGTGTGCGCCGCCTTGAAGTTATCGAATTCCATGCGGTCAGCCTGGTTATGAATGGTTTTTTCATAGTTGGCCATCTGCTGTTCGATACGCGCTTCGAAGGACTTGTAGTGCGACCTATCGTTGTTGCTGAGCGTTTTTCCGTCGCGCAGACCAATGATATCGACGGTTTCAAGGTAGCTGTCGACCCACGCGCTGCGGATCATCGAGCTGAGGTAAACGCCCGGTACCGCGTCGTCACGCACCACCTCCTGGCTGGTTTCGATCTTCAGCAACCGTGAGTAGGAGACCACAACCATTAACAGCATGATGGCGATAATGACCGCAAAGCTTGCCAAGATCCGTTGGCGCAAGGTCCAGTTCTTCACAGTAATTCCTCGAAGGGCCATTCAAATGGGGGGAGTATAGCTGAGCAGGTGCCCTCATTTATCAATGGGTTTTTATGCAGCGCGCACGAAATGCAAAAACACCCCGGGCTGCTAAGGCAGCCGGGGTGATTGTATTAACAAGCGCGTTTAAAGTGTGGCCTGGCGCACCTGTTTTTCCAGCTCCAACTTCAACCCAGGCTCGAGTTTAAGCTGACGGGCCAGTTCATCGAGGTAGGACTTCTCCATGAAATTCTCCTCATCCACCAGCATCACACTGGCGATGTACATTTCGGCGGCCATTTCCGGAGTGCCGGCTGCCCGCGCCACATCGGCAGGGTCCAGGGGTTTGTTCAGTTCGGCATGCAGCCAGCTTTGCAGCTCGCGGTCGTTATCCAGCTTGGTGAACTCGCCTTCGATCAGCGCGCGCTCGCGCTCGTCCACATGGCCGTCAGCCTTGGCTGCCGCGACCAGCGCCTTGAGAATGCCTTGGCTGTGTTGCTCAACCTGAGCCGGTGGCAGGCGGTCGATGGTTTGCGGCTCACCCTGGGGTGCATTGGCCTGTTGCGCTTGCCAGTTACCGTAAGCTTTGTAGGCAATCACCCCCAACGCCGCCAACCCACCGTAAGTCAGGGCCTTGCCGCCGAAATTGCGCGCCTTCTTATTGCCCAGCAACAGGCCCATCGCGCCGGCTGCCAGCGCACCGCCACCCGCACCACCGAGCAGGCTGCCCAAGCCGCCACCGCCGAGCAAGCCGCCAAGAGCGCCTTTATCGTCCTGTTTCCGCTGGCCGCCGGCCTTGTTTTGCAACATGTCCTGGCCAGACTTGAGCAACTGATCGAGCAATCCACGGGTATTCATTCAAAGCCTCCAGACACTTGGGTTCGTAGGACCCATAGGCCTCCAGCGTAAAACTAAGTGCCAAAAAGCCTTTGCTTAGAGTGCTTCCAGATGTAACGCAGCGCTTGCGGCTTGAAGCTTGCAACTGCCCTTCGCTTAAATCGATATACACTTGAGCAAATCTATAAAAACACCCCACTGGTAATTCCAGCATGATGACCTTGCGTCAAATCCGGCACTTTATTGCCGTGGCCGAGACCGGCTCGATCTCCGCCGCCGCGCAAACTGCGTTCATTTCCCAGTCCACACTGACCCTGGCGATCCAGCAACTGGAGCAGGAAATCGGCGTAAACCTGTTCAACCGTCACGCCAAGGGCATGACACTCACGCATCAAGGCCATCAATTCCTGCGCCAGGCGCACCTGATCCTCGCCACCGTCGACAACGCCAAGCGCAGCCTGCAACAGAGCACCGACCCAGTCGCCGGGCAGTTGGTCATCGGCGTGACCAGCCTGGTGGCCGGCTATTACCTCGCAGATTTGCTGACACGATTCCAGCGCGCCTACCCCAACGTGGAAATCCGCGTGATGGAGGATGAGCGCCCGTATATCGAGCATTTGCTGGTCAGCGGCGAGATCGACGTGGGCGTGCTTATCCTGTCCAACCTCGAAGACCGTCACGCCCTGCAAACCGAAGTACTGACTCATTCGCCTCACCGGTTATGGCTGCCGGCGCAACATCCGTTGCTGGAACACGACAGCATCAACCTGGCCGATGTGGCGCGCGAGCCGTTGATTCAGTTGAACGTCGACGAAATGGGCCATAACGCCCAGCGCATGTGGACCGGTGCGGGCCTGCAGCCGCATGTGACCCTGCGTACCGCCTCCACCGAAGCCGTGCGGAGCCTGGTAGCGGCCGGCCTGGGCGTGTCGATCCAGCCGGACATGACCTACCGCCCCTGGTCCCTTGAAGGCGACATTATCGAAGCGCGGCCGATTGCCGACCTCAGCCAAACCCTCGATGTAGGCCTGGCTTGGCGCCGCGGCACGGCGCGACCGGCACTGGTCGACCCGTTCCTGACGGTTGCGCGTGAACAGCCGCACCCACGCAAGCCATCTATTTAATCGAATGCTGCATTCAGTATTTAGTATTTGTTGACCTCGCGCCTGACCTCTACTCTCAGCTCATCCATAAGAGAAAGGTCAGGTGCCTCGTAAGAGAACGCCCATGGCCATCCAAGAAAAGAGATCGCGAAAAATGTCCGGCGCGCCCACCCCGCTGCTCACTGCGTTGCTGATCGACGGCGAACTGGTCCAGGGCCAGGGTTTTGTCGAGCCGATCCTCAACCCGGCCACCGGTGAAGTACTCACCCAGATCGCCGAAGCCAGCACCGAGCAGGTGGAGGCTGCGATCCTCGCCGCCCACCGAGCCTTTACCGGCTGGTCACGCACCACGCCGCAACAACGTTCGAACATCTTGCTGGGCATCGCCGATGCCATCGAAAAACAAGCCGACTACCTGGCCCGCCTGGAATCCCTGAACTGCGGCAAGCCCTTGCACCTGGCGCGCCAGGATGACTTGAGCGCCACTGTCGATGTGTTCCGCTTCTTCGCCGGCGCCGTGCGCTGCCAGACCGGGCAACTGAGCGGCGAATACCTGCCGGGCTACACCAGCATGGTGCGCCGCGACCCCATCGGCGTCGTGGCCTCGATTGCACCGTGGAACTACCCGCTGATGATGGCCGCGTGGAAAATCGCTCCAGCCCTGGCCGCCGGTAATACGCTGGTGTTCAAACCATCGGAGCACACGCCGCTGTCGATCCTGGCGCTGGCCCCTGTGCTTAAAGAGCGCTTGCCACGCGGAGTGATCAACATTCTGTGTGGCGGCGGCGAAGGCGTCGGCAGTCATCTGGTCAGCCACCCCAAGGTGCGTATGGTGTCGCTGACCGGCGATATCGTCACCGGGCAGAAAATCCTGCAAGCGGCCTCCAAAACCCTTAAACGCACGCACCTGGAACTGGGCGGCAAAGCGCCGGTGATCGTGTGCAACGATGCTGACCTGCATGCCGTGGTCGAGGGCGTGCGTGCCTATGGTTATTACAACGCCGGCCAGGACTGCACTGCCGCGTGCCGCATCTACGCCCAGGCCGGCATTCACGACAAGTTGGTTGCCGAGCTTGGCGCAGCGGTCAGCAGCCTGCGCTTTGCCGGTAAACGCGACGCGGACAATGAACTGGGCCCGTTGATCAGCACACGCCAGCGCGACCGTGTGGCCAGTTTTGTCGAACGCGCCCTCGGCCAGCCGCATATCGAACGCATCACCGGCGCGGCTGTGCATTCCGGCGCGGGCTTCTATTACCAGCCCACCCTGCTCGCCGGCTGTAAACAGAACGATGAAATCGTGCAGCGCGAAGTGTTCGGCCCGGTAGTGACCGTGACCCGCTTTGACGAACTGGAACAGGCGGTGGACTGGGCCAACGACTCCGAATACGGCCTGGCGTCCTCTGTGTGGACCCAGAACCTGGACAAGGCCATGCAAGTGGCGGCGCGCCTGCAATACGGCTGCACTTGGATCAACAGCCATTTCATGCTGGTCAGCGAAATGCCCCACGGCGGCTTGAAGCGCTCGGGGTATGGAAAAGACCTCTCGAGTGATTCATTGCAGGACTATAGCGTTGTCAGGCACATCATGGCCCGGCACGGAAATACACTTTAGCCGCAAGGTTCAAGCTGCAAGCTCCAAGTAAATACGGATGGGTTTTTCTTGCGGCTTGCAGCTTGAAGCCAAGGGCTACGCTAAAACAAAAAACAACACGTACAACTGCTTTTACTGCCCCGACCATAATTAAAGAAGAGGGAACCCCCATGTCCGCGCATAAGACCGCACTGCTCAGTGCCCTGACCACCGCGCTGCTCGCCAGTGCCAGCCTACAGGCCGCCGAACCGCTCAAGGCCGTTGGCGCGGGTGAAGGCCAACTGGATATCGTCGCCTGGCCCGGCTATATCGAACGTGGCGAAAGCGACAAGGCCTACGACTGGGTCACAGGTTTCGAGAAGGAAACCGGCTGCAAGGTGAATGTGAAAACCGCCGCCACCTCAGACGAAATGGTCAGCCTGATGGCCAAGGGCGGGTATGACCTGGTCACCGCGTCGGGCGATGCCTCGCTGCGGCTGATCGTCGGCAAGCGGGTGCAGCCGATCAACACCGCGCTGATCCCCAATTGGAAGAACATTGACCCGCGCCTCAAGGATGCGCCGTGGTATGTGGTCGGCCAACAGACCTTCGGCACCCCGTATCAATGGGGCCCGAACGTGTTGATGTACAACACCACGGTATTCAAGACCGCCCCCACCAGCTGGAACGTGCTGTTCAACGCCCAGAACCTGCCAGACGGCAAGCCGAACAAAGGCCGCGTGCAGGCGTATGACGGCCCGATCTATATCGCCGATGCGGCGCTGTATCTCAAGTCGACCAAGCCAGAGCTGGGCATTCAAAGCCCGTATGAACTGACCGAAACCCAGTACAAGGCCGTGCTCGAAGTGTTGCGCGCCCAGCAACCGCTGATCCACCGCTACTGGCACGACACCACCGTGCAAATGAGTGACTTCAAGAACGAAGGCGTGGTCGCCTCCAGCGCCTGGCCGTACCAGGTCAACGGCTTGCAGAACGAGAAACAGCCGATCGCCTCGACCATTCCCAAAGAAGGCGCCACCGGCTGGGCGGACACCACCATGCTGCACACCGACGCCAAGCACCCGAACTGCGCCTACAAGTGGATGGACTGGTCGCTGCAGCCCAAGGTCCAGGGCGATGTCGCCGCGTGGTTCGGCTCGTTGCCGGCGGTGCCGGCGGCCTGCAAGGAAAGCGAACTGCTCGGCGCCGAGGGCTGCAAGACCAATGGGTTCGACCAGTTCGAAAAGATCGCTTTCTGGAAAACCCCGCAGTCTGAAGGCGGCAAGTTCGTGCCGTACAGCCGCTGGACCCAGGATTACATTGCGATCATGGGCGGGCGGTAATTTCTACCAAACGACATAGAACCAATGTGGGAGCGGGCTTGCTCGCGAACGCGGTTGAACAGTGACAGACATGTTGACTGACACACCGCATTCGCGAGCACGCCCGCTCCCACAGATGCTTTTTTGGAGCACCGCACCATGACACTTGCAGTCCAATTCACCCACGTTTCCCGTCAGTTCGGCGAAGTGAAAGCCGTTGACCGGGTTTCCATCGATATCCAGGACGGCGAGTTCTTTTCCATGCTCGGCCCTTCCGGCTCGGGCAAGACTACCTGCCTGCGCCTGATCGCCGGGTTCGAGCAACCGAGCGCAGGCTCGATCCGTATCCACGGCGAGGAAGCCGCCGGCTTGCCGCCGTATCAACGCGATGTAAACACTGTGTTCCAGGACTACGCGCTGTTCCCGCATATGAATGTGCGCGACAACGTCGCCTACGGCCTCAAGGTCAAGGGCGTGGGCAAGGCCGAACGCCTCAATCGCGCCGAAGAAGCCTTGGCCATGGTCGCCCTCGGCGGTTATGGCGAGCGCAAGCCGGTGCAGCTTTCCGGTGGGCAGCGTCAGCGCGTAGCCCTGGCCCGCGCCCTGGTCAATCGCCCACGCGTATTGCTGCTGGATGAGCCGCTGGGCGCACTCGACCTCAAGCTGCGTGAGCAGATGCAGAGCGAGCTGAAAAAGCTGCAACGCCAGCTCGGCATCACCTTTATTTTCGTGACTCACGACCAGACCGAAGCGCTGTCGATGTCTGACCGTGTGGCGGTGTTCAACAAGGGTCGCATCGAGCAGGTCGACACCCCGCGCAACCTGTACATGAAGCCCGCCACGGCCTTTGTCGCCGAGTTTGTCGGCACGTCCAACGTGATTCGCGGCGAACTGGCCCAGCGCCTCAGCGGCAACCCGCAGCCCTTCTCGATCCGTCCGGAGCACGTGCGTTTTGCCGAAGGCCCGCTGGGTGCCGGCGACGTGGAAGTCAGCGGTTTGCTGCACGATATCCAGTACCAGGGCAGCGCCACGCGCTATGAGCTGAAGCTGGAAAACGGCCAGACGTTGAACATCAGCCAGGCCAACAACCAGTGGCTGGACATCAGCAGTGGCCATCAGGTCGGCCAGTCCATCACCGCCCGCTGGGCGCGGGAAGCCATGACACCGCTGACCGATATCGCAGGCGAGGTGTGACATGAGCCTGGCCCTAACCCAACCACCGATGCGCAGGTTTTCCAACCTGCTGTACCGCAAGCCCAACCTCTACCTGGCGATGCTGCTGGTGCCGCCGCTGATCTGGTTCGGCGCGATCTACCTGGGTTCGTTGCTGACCCTGCTGTGGCAAGGTTTCTATACGTTTGACGACTTCACCATGGCGGTCACGCCGGACCTGACCCTGACCAACTTCGCCGCGCTGTTCCAGCCGTCGAACTTCGACATCATTGTGCGCACCTTGAGCATGGCGATTGTGGTGTCGATTGCCAGTGCGGTGATCGCGTTCCCGATTGCTTATTACATGGCGCGCTACACCACGGGCAAGACCAAAGCGTTTTTCTACGTCGCGGTAATGATGCCGATGTGGGCCAGCTACATCGTCAAGGCATATGCCTGGACATTGCTGCTGGCCAAAGGTGGCGTGGCGCAGTGGTTCGTGCAGCACTTGGGGCTGGAGCCCGTGTTGCAGCTCGTGCTGGGCATTCCCGGCGTGGGCGGCAGCACCTTGAGCACCTCGCACCTGGGGCGGTTCATGGTCTTCGTTTATATCTGGCTGCCGTTCATGATCCTGCCGATCCAGGCGTCCCTGGAGCGTTTGCCGCCGTCGCTATTGCAAGCCTCGGCTGACCTTGGGGCCAAACCGCGCCAGACGTTTATGCAGGTGATATTGCCGCTGTCGATTCCGGGGATTGCCGCCGGTTCCATCTTCACGTTCTCGCTGACCCTGGGCGATTTCATCGTGCCGCAACTGGTGGGCCCACCGGGTTACTTCGTCGGCGGCATGGTTTACGCCCAGCAAGGCGCCATCGGCAATATGCCCATGGCCGCAGCGTTCACGTTGGTGCCCATCGTGCTGATCGCGGTTTACCTGTCCATCGTCAAACGCCTGGGGGCCTTCGATGCACTCTGAAAAATCCAGTTTGAGTTTGAAGATCGCAGCCTGGGGCGGGTTGGTGTTTTTGCACTTCCCGATCCTGATCATCTTCCTCTACGCCTTCAACACCGAAGAAGCCGCGTTCAGCTTTCCGCCCCAAGGCTTTACCTTGAAGTGGTTCAGCGTGGCCTTCGCCCGGCCGGACGTGCTGGAGTCGATCAAGCTGTCCTTGCAGATCGCCGCCATCGCCACCCTGATTGCGATGGTGCTCGGCACGTTGGCGTCGGCCGCGTTGTATCGCCGCGAGTTCTTCGGCAAGCAAGGCGTGTCGTTGATGTTGATCCTGCCGATTGCGCTGCCGGGGATCATCACCGGTATCGCGCTGCTGGCGACGTTCAAGACGCTGGGCATTGAGCCGGGGATGTTCACCATTATCATCGGCCACGCGACGTTCTGCGTGGTGATTGTCTACAACAACGTCATTGCCCGCTTGCGCCGCACCTCCCACAGCCTGATCGAAGCCTCGATGGACCTGGGTGCCGACGGCTGGCAAACCTTTCGCTACATCATCATGCCCAACCTCGGCTCGGCGCTGCTGGCTGGCGGCATGCTCGCGTTTGCGCTGTCGTTCGACGAAATCATCGTCACCACCTTCACCGCCGGCCACGAGCGCACCTTGCCGCTGTGGCTGCTCAACCAGCTCAGCCGCCCACGCGATGTGCCGGTGACCAACGTGGTGGCGATGCTGGTGATGCTGGTGACGATGGTGCCTATTCTCGGGGCTTATTACCTGACGCGCGGTGGTGAAAGCGTGGCGGGGAGTGGCGGTAAATAACTTGGCGACTGGAGGAACGCGGTTTAAATGTGGGCTTGCTCGCGAATGCGGTACATCAGATACACATGTGCCGACTGACACACCGTATTCGCGAGCAAGTCGAATCGTCGCACCGCCGCTCCCACATTTAGAGCCAGTTTCTTCAGAGAAATAACACGCGTTTTTAGGAGAGCTGAACCATGCAGACCAAACTTTTGATCAACGGCCAACTGGTAGAGGGCGAAGGCCCGGCCCAGGCCGTGTTCAACCCGGCACTCGGCCGCGTACTGGTGGAGATCAAGGAAGCCAGCGAAGCCCAGGTCGACGCCGCCGTGCGCGCAGCGGATGCCGCCTTTGAAGGCTGGTCACAAACCGCGCCCAAGGATCGCTCGCTGTTGCTGCTGAAGCTGGCGGACGTGATCGAAGCCCATGGCGAAGAGCTGGCCAAGCTGGAATCGGACAACTGCGGCAAGCCTTACAGCGCCGCGCTGAACGATGAAATCCCGGCGATTGCCGACGTATTCCGCTTCTTTGCCGGCGCCAGCCGTTGCATGAGCGGCTCGGCCGGCGGTGAGTACTTGCCCGGGCACACCTCGATGATCCGCCGCGACCCGGTGGGTGTGATTGCCTCCATCGCACCGTGGAACTACCCACTGATGATGGTCGCCTGGAAAATCGCCCCGGCCCTCGCCGCCGGTAATACCGTGGTGCTCAAGCCGTCGGAACAAACCCCGCTGACCGCGTTGCGCATGGTCGAACTGGCCGCTGAAATCTTCCCGGCCGGTGTACTCAACTTGGTGTTCGGCCGTGGGCCAACCGTCGGCAGTCCACTGGTGAATCATCCGAAAGTGCGCATGGTCTCGCTGACCGGCTCCATCGCCACCGGTGCAAACATCATTTCCAGCACCGCCGACAGCGTGAAGCGCATGCACATGGAGCTGGGCGGCAAGGCGCCGGTGATCATCTTCAACGACGCCGATATCGATGCTGCCGTAGAAGGCATTCGCACCTTTGGCTTCTACAACGCCGGCCAGGATTGCACCGCTGCATGCCGGATTTATGCGCAAGCAGACATCTACGATGCGTTCGTCGAAAAGCTCGGCGCCGCGGTCGCCAGCATCAAGTACGGCTTGCAGGATGATCCCGCTACCGAACTGGGGCCGCTGATTACCGCGCAACACCGCGATCGTGTCGCCGGGTTTGTCGAACGCGCCGTGGCACAACCGCACATTCGCCTGGTCACCGGCGGCAAGGCGGTGGAAGGCAATGGTTTCTTCTTTGAGCCGACCGTGCTGGCCGACGCGCAGCAGGACGACGAAATCGTGCGTCGCGAGGTATTCGGGCCGGTGGTGTCGTTGACCAAGTTCACCGATGAAGCCCAAGTGCTGGGCTGGGCCAACGATTCGGATTACGGCCTGGCGTCATCCGTGTGGACCGCCGATGTAGGGCGCGCCCATCGTTTGGCCGCGCGCTTGCAGTACGGCTGCACCTGGGTGAACACCCACTTCATGCTGGTCAGCGAAATGCCCCACGGCGGTCAGAAACTGTCCGGCTACGGCAAGGACATGTCCATGTACGGGTTGGAAGACTACACCACCGTTCGCCATGTGATGTTCAAGCACTGAAGCTTTTACCCCTGCGAATGCGGAGAATCAGTCGGTAGATCCTGTCACTGACACACCGCATTCGCGAGCAAGCCCGCACACATTTGATCTTCATAAAGATCAAGTACTGTGTTGGCATCAGAGCCGGAAATGTCTTGTCGCACTTGCAACTCAATCACCCCGCTATCAATCAATTTTCCTACGTCATCGAACCGCTTAAGCTATCCGGCGTCTGTTTAATGTCCGTTGCGTTTGGCCGAAGGCATGTCCGAACCGTAATTTCTGATCCGCTACGTGCCAGGAACGGCGCGGGATTTGCTCACGACAGGTTGTCTCTATGCACCGTAGGAATTTGCTCAAAGCGTCCATGGCCATTGCGGCTTACACTGGTTTGTCGGCCAGCGGCCTGCTAGCCGCCCAGGCTTGGGCCGGGAACCGTGCCGCCGATGGCAAGGCCGTGGCGTTCGATTTCGAATCGCTGAAGGCCCAGGCCAAGCAACTCGCCGGGACCGCTTACAAAGACACCAAACAAGTGCTGCCGCCCACCCTGGCGACCATGACCCCGCAGAATTTCAACGCCATCGGCTACGACGGCAACCACTCGTTGTGGAAGGAATTGAACGGCCAACTCGACGTGCAGTTCTTCCACGTCGGCATGGGATTCAAGACGCCGGTGCGTATGCACAGCGTCGACCCCAAGACCCGCGAAGCCCGCGAGGTGCATTTCCGCCCTTCGCTGTTCAACTATGAAAAAACCACGGTCGACACCAAACAGCTGACCGGCGACCTGGGTTTCTCCGGCTTCAAGCTGTTCAAGGCGCCAGAACTGGGCCGCCATGATGTACTGTCGTTTCTCGGCGCCAGCTACTTCCGCGCAGTGGATTCCAGCGGCCAGTACGGCCTCTCCGCCCGTGGCCTGGCCATCGACACCTACGCGAAAAAACGCGAGGAATTCCCTGATTTCACGCAGTTCTGGTTCGAAACCCCGGACAAGAACGCCACCCGCTTCGTGGTCTACGCCCTGCTCGACTCGCCGAGCGCCACCGGCGCCTACCGCTTTGATATCGACTGCCAGGCCAACCAGGTGGTGATGGCGATCAATGCACACATCAACGCGCGTACCGCCATCGAACAACTGGGTATCGCGCCGATGACCAGCATGTTCAGCTGCGGTACCCATGAGCGCCGCATGTGCGACACCATCCACCCGCAAATCCACGACTCGGACCGCCTGGCGATGTGGCGCGGCAATGGCGAATGGATCTGCCGCCCGCTGAACAACCCGGCCAAGCTGCAGTTCAACGCGTTTGCCGACACCGACCCCAAAGGCTTTGGCCTGGTGCAGACCGACCATGAGTTCGCCAGTTACCAGGACACCGTGGACTGGTACAGCAAACGCCCGAGCCTATGGGTCGAACCCACTACGGCCTGGGGTGAAGGCTCCATCGACCTGCTGGAAATTCCTACAACCGGCGAGACCCTCGATAACATCGTGGCCTTCTGGACCCCGAAAAAACCCGTAGCAGCCGGCGAATCACTGAACTACGGCTACAAGCTGTACTGGAGCGCCCTGCCACCGGTGAGCACGCCGTTGGCCCAGGTTGACGCGACCCGTTCAGGCATGGGTGGCTTTATCGAAGGTTGGGCGCCGGGTGAGCACTACCCTGAGGTGTGGGCGCGCCGTTTCGCCGTGGACTTCAAGGGCGGTGGCCTGGACCGCCTGCCACCCGGCACGGGGATTGAGCCAGTGGTGACGTGCTCCCATGGCCAGGTCAAGGATTTCAGCGTGCTGGTGCTGGATAACATCAAGGGCTACCGCATCCTGTTCGACTGGTACCCGACCAGCGACAGCGTAGAGCCGGTGGAACTGCGCCTGTTTATCCGTACCCAGGACCGCACCTTGAGTGAAACCTGGTTGTATCAGTACTTCCCGCCGGCACCGGACCAGCGCAAGTACAGCTGATACCGGTGGGAGCTGGCTTGCCAGCTCCCACCTTGTTTAACGACGATCCTCAGAACCGCGACACACTCTTCATCGCCCCAATCAAATAGCGCATTGCCATCTGATCGTTCTCGGTCAGGGCGCGGTACTGCGCCAGCAATTCCATTTCATCTGAGCTCAACCTTCGGCCCCGCAACGACATCCTGCGGGTCAGAAAAGACGTCACCACACCCGCTACACCATCGGACTTGGCCATGGACTGGTTCTCCTGATATCCATCGAATACTCCTGTTGCCCATTACCCGCCTCCCATGAAGCGCAATGCCTCAGTGAGCAAACCCACTGACTTCCTGGGCCAGAAATCAGGCTCACCCTAAGCGTAGAAAAAAACTGCTCTCGTGTGGGATTTTTTTAGAGTATTAACTTAAATAAATTGCTTAGGTAACAAATACCTACAGACATATCCGACACCTGCGCGCGTAAAAAAACCCACCGGGTCAGGGTGGGTTTCAGTCAGCGCCAACAGCGGATTAGTCGCGCAGATCAGACTCATGAATCGGCTGGTCGCGATGGGTCGCCCTTTGATACTGCGCCGGCCAGATCGCCTTGCGCCCGCCCAGGTCGTCGTCGGCATGCAGCGGCCAGTAAGGATCACGCAGCAGCTCGCGTGCCAGGAAGATGATATCGGCCTGGCAGGTGCGCAGGATGTGCTCGGCCTGGGCCGGCTCGGTGATCATGCCAACGGTGCCGGTAGCCATGCCCGACTCTTGGCGCACCCGCTCGGCGAAACGGGTCTGGTAGCCGGGGCCGGTGGGGATCTCGGCATTAGCGGCCGTGCCACCGGACGATACGTCAATCAGGTCCACGCCAAGGGTTTTCAGGCGACGCGCCAGTTCCACGGTTTCGTCGGGGTTCCAGCCATCTTCCACCCAGTCGGTGGCCGACACCCGCACAAACAACGGCAGCTCCTGAGGCCAGGCTTCACGCACGGCCTCTGTGACCTGCAGCACCAGGCGGATACGGTTTTCAAACGAGCCGCCGTACCTGTCCTGACGCTGATTGCTGATCGGCGACAGGAATTGATGCAACAGGTAACCATGCGCCGCGTGGATTTCCACCACTTCAAAACCCGCGGTCAACGCACGCTTGGCGGCGGCGACAAAATCGGCGATGATTTGTTGGATCTGCCCCTCATCCAACTGTGTGGGTTGAGTGTGCTGAGGGTCGAAGGCAATCGGCGAGGGCCCTACCGGCACCCAGCCGCCCTCCTCCGCCTTGACACTGCCATGCTTGCCGATCCAGGGCCGATGGGTGCTGGCCTTGCGCCCGGCGTGAGCCAGTTGAATGCCGGCCACCGCGCCTTGGGCTGCAATAAAACGCGTGATGCGTCGCAGCGGTTCGATCTGCGCGTCGTTCCACAAGCCCAGGTCCTGGGCGGTGATGCGGCCATCAGCGGTGACAGCGGTGGCTTCGGTAAAAATCAGCCCCGCACCGCCGACCGCACGGCTACCAAGATGCACCAGGTGCCAGTCGTTGGCCAGGCCGTCGACCGCCGAATACTGGCACATCGGCGAAACCGCGATGCGATTGAGCAGGGTTAATTGGCGCAGGGTATAGGGTTCGAGCAGCTGACTCATGGCGCACCTCTTCTGGGTTCTATGGGCACTGTTCAACAGTGCTTAGAGCCTAGTCGACAACGCTGGATTGCACAGGGTTCAGAAAGAGAAGCGGGAGCCGATTACCGGCTCCCGCGTTGCAAAAGCTTACATTTCGACCTGGGTGCCCAGCTCGATCACTCGGTTTACCGGGAGTTTGAAGAAGCGCAGGTTGCCGTTGGCATTCTTCAACATGAACGCGAACAACGCCTCGCGCCAGCGCGCCATGCCCTTGATGCGAGAGGCGATCACCGTCTCGCGGCTGAGGAAGTACGTGGTGCGCATCGGGCTGAAATCCAGGTCATCCAAGTGACACAACTTCAGCGCTTCGGGCACGTCCGGCTCGTCGGTAAAACCAAAGTGCAGGATCACGCGGAAGAAGCCTTCGCCGTAGGAATCCACTTCGAAGCGCCGTGCCGCCGGCACGCGAGGAATGTCTTCGTAGACCACCGTCAGCAACACCACTTGTTCATGCAACACCTGGTTATGCAGCAGGTTGTGCAACAGCGCGTGGGGCACAGCGTCCGGGCGTGCGGTGAGAAACACGGCGGTACCCTGCACCCGGTGGGGCGGCTGGACGCGAATGCTGCTGATAAAAATCGGCAATGGCAGGCCGCCTTCGTCGAGGCGCTCCACCAGCAATTGTTTGCCGCGCTTCCAGGTGGTCATCAGCACGAACAACACAATCCCCGCCAAAACCGGGAAGGCACCGCCCTGGATGATCTTCGGCACGTTGGCAGCGAAGTAGAGCCCGTCCACCAGCAGGCAGCAGACCAAGACCGGCACGGCCAGAATCGGAGGCCATTTCCATAGCAGCAACATCACCGCCGACACCAGGATGGTGGTCATCAGCATGGTGCCGGTTACCGCCACGCCGTAAGCTGACGCCAGTGCGTTGGAGGATTCGAAACCCAGCACCAGCAGGATCACACCCACCATCAGCGACCAGTTCACCGCGCCGATGTAGATCTGGCCCTGCTCGGCACTGGAGGTGTGCTGGATATGCATCCGCGGGATGTAACCCAACTGGATCGCCTGGCGCGTCAACGAGAACGCACCGGAAATCACTGCCTGGGACGCAATCACCGTGGCCAGGGTGGACAACACCACCAGCGGGATCAACGCCCAGCTGGGTGCCAGCAGGTAGAACGGGTTACGCGCGGCTTCCGGGTCACCCAGCAGCATCGCGCCCTGGCCGAAATAATTGAGTACCAGCGCCGGCAGCACCAGCATGAACCAGGCGCGGGCAATGGGTTTGCGGCCGAAGTGGCCCATGTCGGCGTACAGTGCTTCGGCGCCGGTCAGTGCCAGCACCACCGCGCCAAGGATAGCCACGCCAATGCCCGGGTGAGCCTCGAAGAATCGCACCGCCCACATCGGGTTCATGGCACTGAGCACCTCAGGATGCAGGGTGATGCCATACACACCGAGACCGCCCAGGACCAGGAACCAGGTCACCATCACAGGCCCAAACAGCTTGCCGATGTGGTCAGTGCCGTGCTTTTGGATCAGGAACAAGGCCACCAGCACGACAAGGGCGATGGGCACGACCCATTTTTCCAAGCCGTCGAACGCCAGCTCCAGGCCTTCGATCGCCGATAACACGGAAATCGCCGGGGTGATCATGCTGTCGCCGTAGAACAGCGCCGCGCCGCACAGGCCACACACCACCAGGAAGCTGCGCAGCTTCTTGCGCTCCCCCGCCGCCCGTCGCGCCAGTGCAGTCAGGGCCATGATGCCGCCCTCGCCTTGGTTGTCGGCGCGCAGCACAAACAGCATGTATTTGATCGAAACGACCCAGATCAGCGACCAGAAGATCAGCGCCAGGATCCCCAACACACCGTCATGGTTGACCTGAACCCCATAGCCGCCGCTGAACACCTCTTTAAGGGTGTAGAGCGGGCTGGTCCCGATATCGCCGTAAACCACCCCGACCGCTGCCACCAGCATGCCAATCGGCTTTGCGGTGGAATGCTCGGCGCCTGCCGCCGGACTACTTGCCTGACCCATCAACCACTCCTGCCCTTCTGACCTGCGGTCTTTATAAACAACGCCTCTAAGCGGACCCTAGCATGCGCTGTTTTACTTCTCGTAACAGACGTTTTGTTGACCTTAGGATTTTACCTACGCGCAACGGCGCGAAGCATAGCGCAGCACTCGTCGCTTTTCGCTGCATAAAGCTGGTCAAGTGCGCTGCCCGTCGCTAGAATTGCGCACTTTTTGATCAGAGGCACACTTCAAGTGCCCATCCGTTGTCTCGTCGTGCACGACCGGCAGCGTCATTCAATACCGAGGTTAGACATGTCCACCACCATCGCAAAAGCCAACCCCAAGGTTGGCTTTTTTTCCCTGGGTTGTCCGGGGGACTCAGATAGAATCCGACCACATCAATGACCTTTTCGGCGAAGTGCGGATCATTGCTGACCTTGAATGTCTTCAGTAGGTGCGATTTGAGATCGGGCGCCGCCCAGATTTGTCGAACTCGCCAGGTGGTAACGTGCGCGTATTTGGCCATCAACCGAACGCTCCAATGCGTTGCCTCCTTCGAAACCCGCTGAGTTGTCAAGATCAGGATTTATTTGACTTTCTCAGCGCCCGGTTTCAAGGGCTGACCGCTACGCGGAAGGTCGCTCAGCCCCCTCGATTTCCTACTCAAGGTAGCGTTTTTTGCCACTTGAACACCGTCGGCGAAGTGATCTGTAGCTCCCCACAGATGGCCATGGGCGTCACCCCGTCAGCGAGCAAAAGGAGTATCCGCGCCCACCGACCGAGGCTTTGCTCCAGCGTACTCATGCGCAACCAACCTTGAAGCGTAATTACGTCGGCGAGTTGCAGTGCAAAAGGAGCAACTGGTCGAGGCATGCGTGGAACCATCTCGAGGCGAGGGGCACACAGTATATCTTTACACGCTAGAAAATGAACTAACCGCTCACGACACTAGCCGGACTCTTTAAGAAACGTCTTATTCGCCCCTCACCAAAAAAACCATAAAATACAATCCAATTTTTATAAAAGACGCTGCACCCCACTATGAAAATTAAAAATTTATTACTACTGTTTTTTATCTGCAGCACAACAACGAATGCAATCGCAGCAACATGCCAATTCTACCCAGGCAGCTCTGCCTTTACGAAAAACATCACACTACCCCAAACTGCATCGATACCTAGAGACGCACCTGACGGCCAAATCATATATGAAAGCTCGCCAATTACAATCACCAATCAGGACAAATACATTTGCGCCGCCCCATATTTGCTAGGGACCAAGAATTACTTGGGTAAGGACGTGCCCGGAAGCATACAGCCTATTGGAGACACCGGTATTGGGTGGCAATGGATTCATGACGGAGAAGCATATAACGGAGTGGCAAGCAATTATATTAGACCCGACTTCGGAAGCGCAATTTATTTCACAGGCGCATCTTTCGCGTTAAGATTTGTAAAAATAGGAGCGATAAAAAATAACGCTCGAATACCTGCTGGAGAAATTGGAGCACTCCAAAGAGGGACGATTTTTCCGGTTACACTCACAACCAATGGAATGTCTATAGTAGTACCCTCATGCGAAACGCCCGATGTAACTGTGGACATGGGAAGCATGGACTTGAGTCAAATTTTCCACAACGATGCGTCGAAGCGCTTCAACATAAAACTCAACAACTGTCCAGCCGGCATCCAAAAAGTAAATTACAAACTTATCGCAACATCAACAGCACCTGCGATAGATCCAACTTCAGGAATTATTAACCTGAATTCCACTTCAACTGCCAAAGGCATTGCGTTGCAACTAATGGACAGTAGCGAGCAACCAATAAATCTCAACTTAACACATGCATTCAACGACTACTCAAATGGCGGGGGAAATTTCGAAATCCCCATGTTCGCACGATACTTTAAGAAAGCAGGAGGAACTGGAGAAATAAAAGCTGGAACCGCAAACTCGGAGATCACCTTCATTATGAGTTACTTATAAATTCGCTCAGTTACCTTATCACATAAAACGACTTAAAGAGCCCTCTATCATGCCTATCGTAATCCAACCTAAACAGCTGAAAGACCCTATTTTTTTCGAGTTCTAACGAAATAGCGGAACTCGTGAGAAAAAAACCTCATTGTTCGGCAGCCGTGTTGATCCATGTGTATGGATGGCAAACTTCGAATTCATCAAGTCGAACAAGTCAAGCAAATCGCTTAGTATCGTCAATACATTTACCTCCTCAGATTCTATCCAACTCTTAGGCGCGACTAGACGCTGGGCCATTATCGCCACGCTTGTCCGCGTACCTAGAATTCTCTGATCCATATGTAGTGGTCGAATGAAACCGGACACTCATTTAGACGAGAATGCTCGCAAGATCGAGGTGTCAAATGACCAAACAACGCCGTACCCTTTCTGCTGAATTCAAACGCGAGGCTGCCGACTTCGTACTCAGGCAAAACTACAGCTACATCGAAGCCAGCCCTTCACTCGGTATTGGCGAGTCAGCGTTGCGCCGCAGGGTTGACCAGGTTCAGAAAGAGCGCCAAGGCGTCACTCCGCAGAGCAAGGCGCTGACCCCAGAGCAGCAGAAAATTCAGGAGCTGGAAACCCGGATCGCCCGGCTTGAGCGAGAAAAATCCATACTAACTTCAGTCTCTCCATACGCGCTAACAATACTCATTAGCAACAATTGTTTTTGCGCATTATTTGATCAACGCTTAGAATCGCGCGCCACGAATTTCGACCAGGGCTAACCCTGCAGGCTGTGAGTATATGAGTAATAATCCACGTGTAGGGTTTGTGTCGCTAGGGTGCCCGAAGGCTCTGGTTGACTCCGAGCGCATCCTCACGCAACTGCGCATGGAAGGCTATGACGTTGTGTCCACTTACCAGGACGCTGACGTGGTGGTGGTCAACACCTGCGGCTTCATCGATTCGGCCAAGGCTGAGTCGCTGGAGGTGATCGGCGAGGCGATCAAAGAGAACGGCAAGGTCATCGTCACCGGTTGCATGGGCGTGGAAGAAGGCAATATCCGTAATGTGCACCCAAGCGTGCTCGCGGTGACCGGCCCGCAGCAGTACGAGCAGGTGGTCAACGCCGTGCACCAAGTGGTGCCGCCACGCCAGGACCACAACCCGCTGATCGACCTGGTGCCGCCGCAAGGCATCAAGCTGACCCCGCGCCACTACGCGTACCTGAAGATATCCGAGGGCTGCAACCACAGCTGCAGCTTCTGCATCATCCCGTCGATGCGCGGCAAACTGGTGAGCCGCCCGGTCGGTGATGTGCTTGACGAAGCCCAGCGCCTGGTCAAATCCGGTGTGAAAGAGCTGCTGGTGATCTCCCAGGACACCAGTGCCTACGGCGTCGACGTGAAATACCGCACCGGTTTCTGGAACGGCGCGCCGGTCAAAACCCGCATGACCGAACTCTGCGAAGCCTTGAGCAGCCTGGGTGTGTGGGTGCGCCTGCACTACGTTTACCCGTACCCGCACGTGGACGAGCTGATCCCGTTGATGGCCGCCGGCAAGATCCTGCCGTACCTGGACATCCCGTTCCAGCACGCCAGCCCGAAAGTGCTCAAGGCCATGAAGCGCCCGGCGTTCGAGGACAAGACCCTGGCGCGCATCAAGAACTGGCGCGAGGTCTGCCCGGAGCTGATCATCCGTTCGACCTTCATCGTCGGCTTCCCCGGCGAAACCGAAGAAGACTTCCAGTACCTGCTGGACTGGCTGACAGAAGCCCAACTGGATCGCGTCGGCTGCTTCCAGTATTCGCCGGTTGAAGGCGCCCCGGCGAACCTGCTGGACCTGGCCGTCGTGCCGGACGACGTCAAGCAGGACCGTTGGGAGCGTTTCATGGCTCACCAGCAAGCTATCAGCTCGGCGCGCCTGCAACTGCGCATCGGCAAGGAAATCGAAGTGCTGATCGACGAAGTCGACGAGCAAGGCGCGGTTGGCCGCTGCTTCTTCGATGCGCCGGAAATCGATGGTAACGTGTTTATCGACGATGCCAACGGTTTGAAGCCGGGTGACAAGGTCTGGTGCACCGTGACGGACGCCGACGAGTACGATTTGTGGGCTGAAAAGCGCGACTGATCGGCGACAAAATCAAAAGCCCTGCATCTGATCAAGATGTGGGGCTTTTTTAGGTCTATCGTTTGCCCATCGCCCATCACTGGCAGGAAGCAGCGGCATGCGTCAGCATTCGGTTATCCATACCCCCAAAACCAGCGATTATCAAAAACTGACTGAAATCTGGGAGTCCTCAGTGCGGGCCACCCACGATTTTTTGCCGGACAGCTACATCGAGCGGCTGAG
The DNA here is from genome assembly GCF_963970835.1 of Pseudomonas sp. EA_15y_Pfl1_P101. Lineage (NCBI taxonomy): Bacteria > Pseudomonadati > Pseudomonadota > Gammaproteobacteria > Pseudomonadales > Pseudomonadaceae > Pseudomonas > Pseudomonas sp. EA_15y_Pfl1_P101. The sequence continues at coordinate 139,416 of NZ_CAXAPA010000001.1, forward strand.
GCATCTGGTGCTGACCCATTATCTGGACACGGTGATGCTGATCTGCACCAAGGACTCGCACCAATGCATCACCGGGTTCGCTGGCGTGGCCGCGGGCAAGGTCGAAATGCTGTTTATCGACCCGCAGCGCCGCGGCCAGGGCCTTGGCCGGCAATTGCTGCGCTATGCCATTGAACGCATGAACGCCGACGAACTCGAGGTGAACGAACAGAACCCCCAGGCCCTGGGCTTTTACCTCAAGCAAGGCTTCGAGGTAGTCGGACGCACGGAGCATGATGGCCTCGGCCAGCCTTATCCGTTGCTGCGTCTGCGTTTGCGCCAGGCGCAACAACAGGCCCGCCAGGGTTAAATGAAATAGGGCCGGGATTAACCGGCTCCAGGCAGGTACAATAGCCGCCCCCTTTTGTTACGGCCCTTGTCATGACTGACCCCATACGCCTCTCCAAACGTCTAATCGAACTGGTCGGTTGCTCCCGTCGGGAGGCTGAGCTGTTCATTGAAGGCGGCTGGGTCTCGGTGGACGGTGAAGTGATTGACGAGCCGCAGTTCAAGGTCACCACCCAGACGGTCGAACTCGACCCCGAGGCCAAGGCCACCGTGCCTGAGCCGGTGACCATCCTGCTGCACGCCCCTGTGGGCGTGGAGGCCGAAACGGCCATGGCGTCGATCAGCGCCGAAACACTCGCGGAAGAACACCGCTTTAGCAAGCGCCCGCTCAAGGGCCATTTCCTGCGCCTGACCGCCAGCGCCGACCTTCAAGCCAAGGCCAGCGGCCTTCTGGTGTTTACCCAGGATTGGAAGATCCTACGCAAGCTGACCGCCGATGCCGCCAAGATCGAGCAGGAATACGTGGTGGAAGTCGAAGGTGACATGGTTGCCCACGGCCTCAACCGCCTGAACCACGGCCTGACATACAAAGGCAAGGAACTGCCGGCCGTCAAAGCCAGCTGGCAGAACGAAAACCGCCTGCGTTTTGCAATGAAAAACCCGCAGCCGGGTGTAATCGCGCTGTTTTGCGAAGCGGTTGGCCTCAAGGTCATCGCCATTCGTCGTATCCGCATCGGCGGCGTGTCCATCGGCAAAGTGCCGGTTGGCCAATGGCGTTACCTGTCCGGCAAAGAGAAGTTCTAAGCCGCTCCCCTATTATCGACACCGCCTGCCTGGGCGGTGTCCACCGTTGAAAACCAGGATTGCCCACCATGATTCACAATGACGTACTGCGCAGCGTGCGCTACATGCTCGACATCAGCGACAACAAGATGGTCGAGATCACCAAGCTCGGCGGCATGGACGTAACCAAGGAAGACCTGCTGACCTACCTCAAGAAGGATGAGGAAGAAGGTTTCGTGTTCTGCCCGGATGAAGTCATGGCGCACTTCCTTGATGGCCTGGTGATCTTCAAGCGCGGCAAGGACGAAAGCCGTCCGCCGCAGCCGATTGAAACCCCGATCACCAACAACATCATCCTCAAGAAGCTGCGCGTGGCCTTTGAACTGAAGGAAGACGACATGCACGCCATCCTCAAGGCGGCCGAGTTCCCGGTGTCCAAGCCTGAGTTGAGCGCGCTGTTCCGCAAGTTCGGCCACACCAACTACCGGACCTGCGGTGACCAGTTGCTGCGCAACTTCCTCAAGGGCCTGACCCTGCGGGTTCGTGCGTAAGCCATGAATTACCACGTCTCGCCCGTCGGTTTCGTGCGCTCCTGCTTCAAGGAGAAGTTCGCGATCCCGCGCCAACCGCAGCTGGCACCCGCCGCGCGGGGCGTGCTGGAATTGGTGGCGCCGTTCGACGGGGGTGAGGCGGTGCAGGGCCTGGAGCAGGTCAGCCATGTGTGGCTGTTGTTTCTGTTCCACCAGGCCCTGGAAGACAAGCCACGCCTGAAAGTGCGCCCGCCGCGCTTGGGTGGCAACACCTCCATGGGCGTGTTTGCTACCCGCGCGACTCATCGCCCCAATGGTATTGGCCAGTCGGTGGTGAAACTGGACAGGGTCGAGCCAGGGCGATTGTGGATTTCCGGGATAGACCTGCTTGATGGCACGCCGGTACTGGATATCAAACCGTATGTGCCGTATGCCGACATTGTCGACACGGCCACCAACGGGATCGCCAGCGCTGCGCCGCAGCTGATTCCCGTGCAATGGCTGAAGACTGCGCTGCATCAGGCGCAGAGCCACGCTCAGCGCTTGGATGAGCCGCTGGTGGCGTTGATTGAACAGTGCCTGGCGCAGGACCCGCGGCCGGCGTATCAGACGCCGGGGCCGGAGCGAGAGTACGGCGCGCAGTTCTGGGATGTGGATGTGCGTTGGCACTATCCCGAGGCTGGGCTGATTTGTGTGTTGGAAGTGCTTCCAGCCAACTGAAGAAACCGGAAGCATTTTTTGATCTGTGTTTTTACTAACCCAGTATCACTTCTCGACGAACGCGCGCTCGATCAGGTAATCACCTGGCTCACGCATGCGTGGCGACACTTTCAGGCCGAAGCTGTTCAACACCTCACTGGTTTCATCCAGCATGCTCGGGCTGCCGCACAGCATGGCGCGGTCGTCCTCGGGGTTGATCGGTGGCAGGCCGATGTCGCTGAACAACTTACCGCTGCGCATCAGGTCGGTCAGGCGGCCTTCGTTTTCGAAAGGCTCGCGCGTCACGGTTGGGTAGTAGATCAACTTGTCACGCAGGGCCTCGCCGAAGAATTCGTTCTGCGGCAGGTGCTCGGTGATGAATTCGCGGTAAGCGACTTCGTTGACGTAACGCACGCCGTGGCACAGGATCACTTTTTCAAAGCGCTCGTAGGTTTCCGGGTCCTGGATCACGCTCATGAACGGAGCAAGGCCGGTACCGGTGCTGAGCAGGTACAAGTGTTTGCCCGGCTTCAAATCGTCAAGCACGAGGGTGCCTGTCGGTTTCTTGCTGATGATGATCTCGTCGCCTTCCTTCAAGTGCTGCAACTGGGAAGTCAGCGGGCCATCTGGCACCTTGATACTGAAGAACTCCAGATGCTCTTCCCAGTTCGGGCTGGCAATGGAGTAAGCGCGCATGAGCGGGCGGCCGTTGGGCTGTTGCAGGCCGATCATCACGAACTGACCGTTCTCGAAGCGCAGGCCCGGATCACGGGTGCACTTGAAGCTGAACAGAGTGTCGTTCCAGTGATGAACACTGAGGACACGCTCGTGGTTCATGTTGCTCATGTACGGGGGACTCCTGGAAATGGGTCTGCGCCAAAGGTGTAGATGCGCAATTGCACAGCATTCTAATGGCGGCGACAATATCTGTTAACTGGATTATTAAGATAAGGGTTATCGGTTATATCGATATGCGATTTACTCTCCGTCAACTGCAAGTCTTCGTCGCCGTCGCCCAGCAGGAAAGCGTCTCCCGCGCTGCTGGCCTTCTGGCCTTATCTCAATCCGCCGCCAGCACCTCGATCACCGAGCTGGAGCGTCAATCCAGCTGCCAATTATTCGACCGTGCGGGCAAGCGCCTGAGCCTCAACGCCCTCGGTCATCAGCTGTTGCCCCAGGCCGTAGCGCTTTTGGACCAGGCCAAGGAGATCGAGGATCTGCTTAACGGCAAGTCCGGTTTTGGCTCCCTGGCGGTCGGCGCCACCCTGACCATCGGAAATTACCTCGCCACGCTGCTGATCGGCAGCTTTATGCAGCAACATCCCGAGAGCCAGGTGAAGCTGCATGTGCAGAACACTGCACATATCGTGCACCAAGTCGCGCACTACGAAATTGACTTGGGTCTAATCGAAGGCGATTGCAGCCACCCGGACATCGAGGTGCAAACCTGGGTGGAAGATGAGCTGGTGGTGTTTTGTGCGCCGCAGCATCACCTGGCCAAGCGTGGCGTGGCGACCATGGCAGAGTTGACTCATGAAGCCTGGATTTTGCGCGAACAAGGCTCAGGCACGCGCTTGACGTTTGACCAGGCCATGCGCCATCACCGCAGCGCGCTGAATATCCGCCTGGAGCTGGAACACACTGAGGCCATCAAACGGGCGGTGGAGTCAGGGTTGGGGATTGGCTGTATTTCGCGGCTGGCGCTGCGCGACGCGTTCCGACGTGGCAGTTTGGTGCCGGTGGAAACCCCGGACCTGGACCTGGCCCGGCAGTTCTACTTCATCTGGCATAAACAGAAGTACCAGACCTCAGCGATGCGCGAGTTCCTGGAACTTTGCCGGGCCTTTACCGCTGGAGTCCAGCGCAGCGACGAGATCGTGCTGCCGAGCATTGCCTGAGCCTTAGATCAGGATCACAGCCCACACCAGCGTGATCATGGTCAGCGCGACAAACTGCGCAGCGCTGCCCATGTCCTTGGCGTTTTTCGACAGCGGGTGGCGGTCCAGGGAGATGCGGTCGATGGCGGCTTCAACCGCCGAGTTGAGCAGCTCGACGATCAAGGCCAGCAGGCACACGGCGATCAACAACGCGCGTTCGACGCGGCTGACAGTCAGGAAAAAGCTCAGCGGGATCAGGATGACGTTCAGCAACACCAACTGGCGGAATGCTGCCTCGCCTGTGAAGGCCGCGCGCAGGCCATCCAGGGAATAACCCCCTGCATTAAAGATACGCTTGATACCGGTTTGACCCTTGAAAGGCGACATAGACGTAGGCAACTGAACCAAAGAAGTGGGGAAACTAGATCACGCCAAGTCAAAAAAGCGTGAACCGCTCAACGCTTAATGCTGCGAGATTGACTCAAGTTGTTGTAGGAGCAATGCCGCCTGGGTGCGCGTACGCACGCCCAGCTTGCGGAAGATCGCCGTGACATGGGCCTTGATGGTCGCTTCAGATACGCTCAGCTCGTAGGCAATCTGCTTGTTCAACAAACCTTCGCAAACCATGGTCAGCACACGAAACTGCTGCGGCGTCAGGCTGGCCAGTCCATCGCGCGCGGCCTTGGCTTCGTCGGACACGTTAATTTCTTCAAACGCTTGCGGCGGCCAGGACACATCGCCATCAAGCACGGTGCGCACGGCTTTCTGGATATCTTCCATGGCACTGGACTTGGGGATGAAACCACTGGCGCCAAACTCCTTGGAGCGCACCACCACATCGGCGTCTTCCTGGGCCGAAACCATCACCACGGGGATCTGCGGGTATTGCCCGCGCAACAGCACCAGCCCGGAAAAACCATAGGCGCCGGGCATATTCAGGTCGAGCAGCACCAAGTCCCAGTCGGACTTTTCGGCAAGGCGGGCTTCCAGCTCGGCAATGCTGGCCACTTCGACCAGCCGCACGTCCGGGCCAAGGCCCAGGGTCACGGCTTGATGCAGCGCACTGCGAAACAGCGGGTGGTCATCGGCTATCAGGATTTCGTATGTGGCCATTGATTAAATGATCCTGTTTTTTATGGGAGCCCTGATGGGTTCAGGGCTCGCCAGTACACAAGGCGGCAGCCAGGCAGCTGTCGCCACAGGGCACGCTCAACGTCAAAAGCACCTGAAACGACGTCGAAAATTCACGGTTGCACCCCAATCGGCGCTCAGCATGCCCAGCGTAGCCTGGGGGGTCAAGCACTACGCCCACGGGCATTTTAGCGGCGTGCGGGTTTAGGGTGCCATCATGCAAACGTCGTCTGGCTATCCCGCAGGTATATAGGGAGCAAGACGAGTATGGACGATGTCCGTCGGGTCCAGGGGTAACTGGAATTTGGCCGCCAGGTAATGCGTGCTGAACACGTCGAGGTAGGCATCGAGTACTTCGCAGGCAGCCTGGTCATCGGCCAGTTCGAGGCACAGGGCGGCGACTTCGGCGGTGCAAAAATGATCATCACGCTTGGACCGGCGCAGTTTATAGCGCGACAGTTGCTCCGGCGCCAGGCTGAGTACCGGCAAATGCTCAAGGTAGGGGCTTTTGCGGAACATCTTGCGCGCTTCACTCCAAGTGCCATCCAGCAAGATGAACAACGGGCGCTTGCCCTCCTCCACCTTTACTTCACTGACAACACGCTCGGGCGCCACAAATTCACCAGGGAACACGATGTAGGGCTGCCACTGCGGATCGGCCAACAAGGTGAGCAAGTCCGGATCGACTTCGGTGCGCGACCAGGCGAATGCGGTGGTGTCGTTGATTACGTCGGCGATCAGCCAGCCGGTGTTGCTGGGCTTCATCGGTTCCACGTCATGCATCAGTAGACACATGGCAGATCGGGCCTCGACTTCGGGGCGCCAGGCACACAGGCAGTATTGCGGGATGACCCGGCAACCGGGGCAGCGTTCGGCACGCGAACCACGATTGAGGAACGGCCGCACGGCGCGAGCCAGACGCTGGGTACGCAGGCGGGAGACGGCGTGGCTCATCGGATGCGCCGGTGAAACGGGTAAATCGACACGGTGGAAACTCGTGAAAGGCTTAAGTGGCCGCAGTTTACCAGCGATACGCCTGGCTGTAGTGGCAAGGGCACACCTATAATTGCGCGCCACTGAACGCACAGCACAGTGGCTGGTCTATGCACCAGTAACCGAATCAGGAGAGTTTCATGCTGCGTTCCATGCTGCGTCTTGTCGCCCCATCCGTCGCCCTCGCGCTGGTATTGCCCGTGTGCGCCCAGGCGGCCTCGCTGCTGGAGGCCCAAATGAACAGAAAGCTGCAAAGCGTCGCGGCTGAGAGCAATAAGGACCTGCCCCGGGAAATCGACGAAAAAACCCTGGAAGTGGCCTACACCGTTGAAGGCATGCAACTGATCGATCACCTGAGCGTGATGTCCGACCGCGCCGAACAGATGCGCGCCAACCCCAAGGCTGTGTACTTCCAGCTTGGCCAAAGCGTGTGCCTGAACAAAGGCTACCGCGAACTGATGGCCAAAGGTGCAGTGATGCGCTACGAAATCACCGAGAACAAGACCAACCGTCCTGTGGCGTCGGTCAAATTCGTTGAAGCAGATTGCCCGGCACCGGCTGCGGCGAAAAAGAAAAAGTAGCCGTTTTACCTTCGCGCGCTGCTGTCCGGCAGCGCGCACTCCCCCCGCGCCAACTCCTTCCAGGCAACTAAGCCCCCCCTATTGAGCGACCAATAAGTGGTTGCCAGCCAAGGGTTTTTCGGCACATGATCAAGTCATTCCAGCCATTTATTCACAGCATTGTTCATGCTGTTCTGTAACATTTTCAGGGCAAAAGAAGGTTGCCCCTGCGGCAAGCAGCGACACATGCAGTGTCGTAGCCTCCGGCGAACCTCTCGTCGGCCACCCGGGCCCTGCAAGAAGGAGACGTTGAATGCCTTACGAACCGAATGACCGCCTGCTTCGACATTTTGAAGAGAACGGGGCCGACCTCACGCAGCAGGTCGAAGCTCAACTCCAACTGATCGCTCCCAACAGCCCGAATATCCCCCTGTATCGCGACATGATCCTCACCGTGCTGCGCATGGCCCAGGACGACCGCAACCGCTGGAACGCCAAGATCACCCTCCAAGCTATCCGCGAATTGGACCATGCCTTCCGCGCGCTCGAACAGTTCAAGGGTCGCCGCAAAGTGACAGTGTTCGGCTCGGCACGCACTCCAGTGGAAAGCCCGCTGTACGCCCTCGCCCGGGAAGTCGGCGCAGCGCTGGCACGCTCGGACCTGATGGTGATCACCGGCGGTGGCGGCGGCATCATGGCCGCCGCCCATGAAGGCGCCGGCCTTGAACACAGCCTGGGGTTCAACATCACCCTGCCGTTTGAACAGCATGCCAACCCGACCATTGATGGCACTGAGAACCTGCTGTCCTTCCACTTCTTCTTTACCCGCAAGCTGTTCTTCGTCAAGGAAGCCGACGCATTGGTGTTGTGCCCAGGCGGTTTCGGCACGCTGGATGAAGCGTTGGAAGTGTTAACCCTGATCCAGACCGGCAAGAGCCCGCTGGTACCGGTAGTGCTGTTGGACGCGCCAGGCGGCGGGTTTTGGCAGGGTGCCCTGGATTTTATCCGCAGTCAGTTGGAAGCCAACCGCTATATCCTGCCTACCGACCTCAAGCTGGTACGCCTGGTGTACAGCGCCGAAGAGGCAGTGGAAGAGATCAACCAGTTTTATGCCAACTTCCACTCCACGCGCTGGTTGAAACGTGAGTTTGTAGTACGCATGAATCATCCGCTCAGTGAGCGGGCATTGGCCCATTTGCAGAGCGAGTTTGCCAGCTTGCGGCTGAGTGGGGACTTCCAGCAGCACGGGTATACCGGCAAAGAACATGACGAGCCAAGGTTCAGTCATTTGACGCGACTGGTGTTCAACTTCAACGGGCGCGACCAGGGCCGGCTACGGGAGCTGGTGGATTACATCAATTTACCGGAGAACTGGGCGCAGGCTCAGGGAAAGGCTCAGCAGCGGGTGGCGCCGGAGCCGGCGTGATTTTTTGAGCAAAAAAAAGGCCCACTATTTTCATAGCGGGCCTTTCTTATGGCGGCTTAGGTATCTACACACTGTTGTAGTGAGCGGGCTTGTCGAATCGTCGCAGCGCCCGTTAACTAGACCAACTGCGTTCAGTCGTCCATATCCCGACCGCTCAACAAGCGACTGATCATCTCCATCGAAAACCCGCGATAACTCAGGAAGCGTCCCTGCTTCGCACGCTCTCTGGCATCGATCGGAAGATGGCCAGAAAACTTGCGCCGCCAGGTGTCTTCCAGCTGCGCCTGCCAGCTGATACCGCACTCACGCAGGGCAAGATCGATATCCGCACGCTGCAAGCCACGCTGGCTCAGTTCTTCGCGAATACGCGCAGGGCCATAGCCGGAGCGGGCTCGATAGGAGACAAAGCTTTCGAGGTAACGGGCTTCCGAAAGCAGCCCCTCTTCCGTCAAACGGTCGAGGGCAGTTTCGATCATCTCGGGTTCCCCGCCGCGCTGACGCAATTTACGCGTCAGCTCGACTCGACCATGCTCGCGTCGAGCGAGCAGGTCCATCGCGGTGCGCCGAACGGCGACGAGTGTATCCAGTACAACTGTCATCGTTTGCTTCAGATATCAGTGTCGACTTCTTCCACTTCTTCAACCGGCTCACGGTTGGCGGCAGCTTTCACGTCTGGCGCAGGGGTCAGCAGCTTGTCGCGGATCTGCTTCTCAAGCGTGGCCGCGATGTCCGGGTTGTCTGCCAGGAACTTGGCCGAGTTGGCCTTGCCTTGACCGATCTTGCTGCCATTGTAGGCATACCAGGCACCGGATTTTTCGACGAAACCGTGCAGCACGCCTAGGTCGATCATTTCGCCGTTCAGGTAGATACCCTTGCCGTAGAGAATCTGGAATTCGGCCTGACGGAAAGGCGGGGCCACCTTGTTCTTCACGACTTTAACGCGGGTTTCGCTACCCACAACCTCGTCACCTTCTTTCACCGCGCCGGTACGGCGGATATCAAGACGGACCGAAGCGTAGAACTTCAACGCGTTACCACCGGTGGTGGTTTCCGGGCTGCCGAACATCACGCCGATCTTCATACGGATCTGGTTGATGAAGATCACCAGGCAGTTGGCGTTCTTGATGTTACCGGTGATTTTACGCAGCGCCTGGGACATCAGACGGGCCTGCAGGCCCACGTGCATATCGCCCATTTCGCCTTCGATTTCAGCCTTGGGAACCAGGGCAGCCACGGAGTCGACCACGATCACGTCAATGGCGTTGGAGCGCACCAGCATGTCAGTGATTTCCAGGGCTTGCTCACCTGTGTCCGGCTGAGAAACCAGAAGGTCGTCCACGTTGACGCCCAGTTTGCCGGCGTATTCAGGGTCCAGTGCGTGCTCGGCGTCGACAAACGCACAGGTGGCGCCCATTTTCTGCGCCTGGGCAATCACTGACAGAGTCAGGGTAGTTTTACCGGAAGATTCAGGACCGTAGATTTCAACGATACGGCCTTTTGGCAGGCCGCCAATGCCGAGCGCAATGTCCAGACCCAGAGAGCCAGTGGAAATAGCCGGGATCGCCTGACGGTCGTGATCGCCCATACGCATTACGGCACCCTTGCCGAATTGACGTTCGATCTGACCCAGGGCCGCAGCCAAGGCTTTCTTCTTGTTGTCGTCCATTAAAGTCCTCACGTAATCAATAAGGCCGGGGCGGCCAACACCTGTATAAGTAGACAGTATTGTTCCACAAAGATCGGAGATCGCCTACCCCTGATTTTCTATTTCTGCTGCAGCTCGTCGCAACAAACCCTCTAGCGCGGCTTTTACCGTTTGTCGGCGGACCTCGTCGCGGTTGCCGGTAAAGTGTTCGAGTTCGGCCGTGACGTCCTCACCCACGCCAAAGGCCAGCCAGACGGTGCCCACCGGTTTGTCCGGCGAACCGCCATCCGGCCCCGCCACACCGCTGACCGCGACAGCAAATCGCGCCAGGCTCTTTTCCTGCGCGCCACGCACCATTGCTTCCACCACTTCCTGGCTGACGGCGCCAACTTTTGGAAACAACGTTTCCGGCACATTCAATTGCCGCGTCTTCTGCCGATTGGAATAAGTGACATAACCCGCCTCGAACCAGGCCGAACTCCCCGGAATACGCGTGATAGCTTCCGCGATACCGCCGCCGGTGCAGGACTCGGCAGCGGTGATATGGGCGTTCAGCACCTGTAGACGGCGACCCAGTTCAGCAGCCAGTTGAGTGATTTCATTCACGGTCGTCTCCAGACGTAGGCGGGGGTTTGCTTACCCTACAGGAGCCAATCGCACGCGCAAGTGACGAACTGTCTCAAGAAGCTAGCGGGCGACGGCGCGCACGTACGCCTGACAGGCGCGCAAGGCGATCAGGGCGTTATCACCATCGTCGGTGATGCCGATAATTCGCTGAGCATGCGCCGGGTCAAGTCGGGCTCGCGGGGTTGCATGAACCAGGCTGCCGGTGGCGGTGGCGGCTGGCACTGAACAGTCACTGGATGCGTCGAGAAGGACTGACAACCGCACATCAGCAGTGGCCAGCCGGTCGCGCAAAACAGCCTGATGATGGTGTGCATCGCTTAACTCCCGAGCATGTTGTGTGTCGCTGGTGCTGAGTTGTTGCTCCAGGGCCAGCCGTCTGGCCTGTTCAGCCCTCTGTTGTTGCAGGGTTGCCTGCGTCTGTGTTGCCGACAAACGTTCAATCTGCGCCCCGTACCGCCAGGCCTGCACTTGCCAGATAACGGCTATCAACAGGCACACGCCGATCAGTCGGCACACACTCAGGAAACGCACAAAACCTCCTTCGCCCGCGCCCACAGCCGCAAGCGATCCTCCAGCCCATTGAGCCCGCCGTTGATACGCCGCGTGATGGTGGTGAACTGGTCCTTGTCGGCCAGTTCGTTCAGGCCATTGCTCTGCCAGAACCAGGCCGCCGACTCGACAGCCCATTGCGGCTGCTCCAGTAACGTCGGGGCCTGTAACAAACGCTCATCGCCGAACAGCGCCCGGCTGCAGGCCAAGTAATTGCGCCGCCCGGTGATCTGGATCAGGCCCCTGCCCCGGTACTTCTGGCCGTCGCCGTCCGCTTCGGGCGTATTGCCCAAACGCGCAGCCAACAAACCCGTGTCGTACTTGCTCAGATACTGCTCGCTGCCCAGTTCGCATACGTAGCGCAACGCCCCGGACTCGTGGCCGACTTGCGCGATAAATGCTGCCGCACGACGAGCGCTATCAATCTCGTACCGGGCAAACGCAGCATTGAACGCAGTCAGAAAAAGGCTCGCCCCACGGAAGGCTCCAGGCAGGATTTGAATCAGTTGTGGCAGTGTAATCAGCATCTATCTCACCCTGAAGAAACGTCTATTCCGACAAACCGCCCGCGGTGATCGAACTGCGATACCCCGTCACTGGGTCACCCACATTAATCACCTGGGTGATCGACCAACGCCCCTGCATATACCCAGGCCAGGTCTCATCGAGCCGCAACAACCCTTCGGCGGCCAGCAAAGGATTGCCAGGGCAATCGATCACTAACTCCAAGCCCTCACGGCCGACCCGGCGCAATTCAGCCTCGGCGACGGCGCGGGCTTCCGCTTCATTCTGAAAGCGCTGGCGCAAGGTCTTGAAGGGTGCGATCCCGACTTCAACGACGTGTTGCTTGCCTGCGGCTGCATCCCACCACGTCACGCGGCTGCCCTGGTATTTCGACCGCGTTTTATCGTTGAGCGTGGCGGTGATAAAGGCTTGATCACCAGGGTGGTTGTCCCGGGTCACAGACAACTTCACTTCCGGCAATTGCTGAAGGGTCAGTGTCCGGGTTTTTCCGGCCTCGGCGAGCACATACAGTTCGTTGAACGGTTTAGTGATCGCACAGTAGCGCTTGGCCAGACGCGTGATGAATGCCATGTCGCTTTCATTGGATTGGTCGATATGAGGCACCGCAATGCTCTCCAGAGACGGCGCCACACGCGGCGAAAACCCATGCCGGCTGACCAGTTGGCGAAACAGCGCCCCTAGAGTGGTTGGCCCGTAGCTGGCTGATCGGCGCTGGCGGTAGCCGCTTGGGTCACTTTCGCTGAAGGGCGCCGCAGTCGCGATGATCATCAAGCGCATGGGAAACAGCACGGGTGTGCGCTGGCTAATGAGAAACTGGCCTTTTTCCACCAGCCCCGACTCTTTGTAACCGACGCGCAAGCCTATCTTGCCGCTCAAGCTCGGCAAGCCATCGAGCCCTTCGATATTGAGGGTCAGTTCGAGCCGATCAGACTGGATGCCCACCCCGTCGGTGTGGCTCCAACGCATGATGCGTTGGTTGAGCAATGCTGCGTTAGCGCCGTAGAACTCTACGATTGGCGTAAATCCCTGTGCCATAAACCCTCCTCAATCCCACGCCAGAACAGGCCGAACCGCTGCCGGCCGCGCTTGCATTTCCGGCACGATCACCCACACACACGCTGGCAGTACGGGACCGTGCTCGGCCAGTGTGGGGTTCAAGCGCCACAGGGTTTCTTCGGCCGCATCATCGCAACGCCCCAGCTCACGGTAGAGCAGCAGGTTGACCGAATCACCCGCGATACTTCGGACTCTACGCATTGACGAATTCCTCCAGCTCAAGGGTCCAAGTCATCACCATCGCGGTGCCGTCGTCGATCACATTGCTCTGGGTTTCGAGCACCGAATTGATCCGCCACAGGCCCCAGTTACGGCCAATGCCGTCCACCAGCGGCAGCGGCGCTCGCTCATTTTGCAGCGCGCGCAATTCGTCCAACCGCTGCATACCTACGCCGTACATGGCCATACCATTGAATGTGAGTTTTTCCAGCTTCTGGCCGCTCTGCCGCGACTGCGACTTGCTGGCAATAATCGCCAGGTCGCTCCAGCCGCCGTCGCTGCTACGGGAAAGCGAGGAATAAGCGAAGCCCCGGGACAAACCAAAAATAAAATCGCCCAACACCATTTGTTGTCGCATCAATCACCTCCTGGATCGGCCAGTGCCGCGTTGCGTCGGATGCCCAGAGCGTCGGGAACCATCGGCATGCATTGAAATTGCAGGGCCTGGATCACTTGGTTGACGACCTGTTGGGCGTCGGCGGGGTTTACGCCCGTGATCTGGATACTGGGGGCGATAGTGACTTGGACGTTATCCGTGCGCGCCGAGCTGAGCTCCTTGCTCACCGCATTGGGCGCAGGCAGGCGATCACTCGGGCCAAACAGTTTGCCACCCAGCCAGGCGCCCGCCTCACCGCCCAGCAAGCCACCGATTGCACCACCGACAGCCGTACCGACGCCGGGAAAAACCAGCGTGCCGATGGCCGCCCCGGCGGACGCGCCTGCCCAGGCACCGCCGGCGGTACTCAGGCCGGAGCCGATGGCGTTGGTGTCGCCATTGCGCACGCCCCGGATTACGGTCAGGGTGGCCTCGGCGGTCCTCAGAGGCGCGAGCCGCCGAATGCCGACGGATTCGAGTTTGGAGACGGCATTGGTCAAGGCACCCGAGGGTACGTTTGGCTGCGTTGGCATTGGCGCTGCGACGCTTGCCCCGGCAAAGGATTGAAAGCCTTGTGGGTTCGCCGCCCTTTGAACGGCCATGGACGAGCTGCCGAAGGCCTGGCGACTTTGTTCGAACAGGTCGCGTCCCCCTGCACTGCGCCCGCCGTTTTTTTTGCGACCTTTGTATTTCTTGGTAGCCGTGTCCAAGACCAGATCAATCGCTTTTTCTGCAACCTTGCTTGTCAGCGCGTCCCACAATTCGCCGCCGGCCGCCTTGATCGTGCTCATCACCGCACCGTCAGCGGGTTTCTTGGGCTCATCCTTCGGCGCGCTCGTGGCGACATCGGTCGCCTTGGGCACCAGAGCATCGCTGTTGATGAACAACGTAGTGTTGAGCGTCTCCAACGTCTCGCGCAACCGCAGTTGTTCCTGGGTCAAGGCGCTGATATCCACACTGAGCGTGACCAACGCAGAGCGCAGCTCCACCTGCGGCTGCGTTGCACCCTCCAGGCTTACAGGTGCCGCTGCGCTCGTGGAAAACGGCGCGAGCACATTGCCAAGGTCCGCGTCGCCGATCATCCAGCGGAAGTCCTCCTGGGCGAGCCTGATCCCATACTTAGTTTCTTGCATCCCGCTCTACTCCTGTTTAACGCCAAGGCGAGTGATCGCGATGTCGTAGCGGCGCAATGCTTTGGCGGCATCCCACTCCAGGATCTCCGCCTCATTTACCGAGTAAACCAGCGGCACCACATCGAGGATCACGTCGATGTCGCGTTGCGAAAGAAAGCCGCTGGTTGATTTAAAAAATCGTCGATGCGCTCCTGCAGTTCGGTCCAGTCGGGCACGGTCAGGCCGGCGAGATCGGGGATCATCAGGCCGCTGCAGTGAGCGGTAATGAACTCGGCGCGCTCTTTGTTGGTGGCGAGTTTTTTCATCACCTTGGTGGCGCGCAGGGCGGGCATTTCCAGGGACAGCTCGGTGAAAGTGCGGCCGGCAGCATCGAGGGGCAACAGCAGTTGAACGGGCTGGTCGTGGGTCGATTCAGACTGCTCGCCCAGGAAGAACGACGCAGGACGCGTCGACATCTCGTGTACGTATTGGGCGATGGTCACGTAGTCCGGGCGCTTGAGTTGATCAAGCTCTTTTTCCGACAGGCCGGTGGCGAGTTTCGCCAGTTCGAAAAACTGGTCGTCCTCGTCCTCACCGGCCCGGGCCAGCGCATCTTTTTGCGCGGCGTAGTACAGCGGTTTGAGTTGCACCTGCTCAATCGTCGCGCCGGTGTCGGCGGTGATCGGCGAGAGCAGGCGGTGCAGCGGTGGCATCCAGGCCATGGAGCAATTCCTTGTTCAAACATCGTTGAAAAATGCCGGATATCTCAGAGCGAACACGATCAATGTGGGAGCTGGCTTGCCTGCGATGACGTCAACTCGGTGCAACTGACAAACCGAGTCGCCTGTATCGCGGGCAAGCCCGGCTCCCACATTGATCGTGCCCACTTCAGATCACGCTCGCGTTTAAGGCATCAGCACCGCGCGGCGGGCATCGCCCAGAATGTCGACGCCGTTGAGCACGAACTTCTGGGTGCGCACGTCGATGTCGATCACCGGGATACCGTTTTCCAGGCGGGTGTAGGTGCGGCAGGACAGCTCCAACGTAGTGGCAGGTTTTTCACCCATCTTCAGCGCAGTTTCGCCCAACGACTTCAACTTGCCGCCGACCGTGTGGTAAGTGAAATAGGTCTTGCCGTCCTGGTCCTGACCGGCTTCGCGCACGTTGAGCAGGATGTCATCACCCAGGCGAACGCCCAGGGCCAGCATGACTTCCGGGCCGGCGCCTTGCAGTTCCAGGGACGCATTCAGCGCCTTGGCACTCTTGGCCATTTCCTCTGCGATAAAACGTCCGCCGGTCATCGGCTCCATGTCGAAGTCAATCTTCGGCGGAGAGAAAGAGGTGACCGTCGCGGACAACGGCAAACCTTGAAGGGTGGCCGCAATGGCCTGTCTGACTCGATTGGTAAACATTAGAGAACGTCCTCCAGGAACTGCTCGATGATTTCATCGCGGGCGTTGAGTTGATAAATCATGTGTTCGTTTGGCGCGTAGCGGCCGTAGTCGATGACGATGAACCAGGTGCCGTTCTTGTACTTCTCGACACTGTTCAGTTCCGGGTGCAGGTACACGCTGCCGCCGGGGATGGTTTCGTCGGCGACCAGGGTTTGCAGCCAGTCGTTGATGCGCTTGACCTCCTGATCCATGAAGGATTTGGTGAGGTTCTTGGCCATGGCTTTTTGACCAGCCTTGACCAGCTTGCGGCTGATGGCATCTTCCAGGCCGACGTAGCTGATGAACTTGCCGGTGATGGAACGGTTACCCAGCAGCGAGAAGCCGCCGAGAATAGTGCGGGCGTAGTAGCTCACGCCGTAGCGGTTGAGCAGGTCGCCCTCGGTGGAAGTGTCGAGGATGTTGTACTCGACCACGCGGGAAACGTCCTCGGCGAACGTCACCTGATTGCCTGGGCTTTCCCATTGCTTGACCTTGGCCAATGCGGCAATGGCGAGGGTCGATGGTGAGAGAAACACGTTTTTCTTGGCGGCCTTGGAGTACACCGATGGCATGTTGTGCACCAGCAGGCAACGGTCGAACCCCAGGTCGGCACCGCCCAGTTCGCCGCTGTAAGTCACTTGGTCGGCGACGCTCGCGTCTTTGCCATCCAGCACCACACGCGCCTTGATGCGCTTGCCGAACGAGGCGAACTCACCGGCCACGGCCTTGGTGCCGGTAAAGCCTGGAGCGCCAATGATGGTCAGGTCTTCCGGCACGCTGGCCAGGGCAGCCAGGCCGAGCTTGCGACCGGTGACCGGCTCATCGCCGCCAATCACGTTGTTCTGGGTGTCGGCCGGTGTGGCGCCCTCTTCCACGATCACCACATAGACCGGCACCTTCACCACTTTGAGGATCTGGTACACCGCGTGGAACAGCGTACCCGACTCGGTACCGGTCGGGTCCAGCAGCGCTTGGGTGGTAAAGCTGTTGATGCGGAACGGGGAATTTTTCGGGATCGACGCATGGGCCTTCGGCGCGGTGCCGACCAAGCCGATCACGTTGTCACCCAGGCCACCCATGGCCTCAGGGGATTCAGTCGCATTGACGGTGATGCCGTTGTGCTCGAAGTTCAAAACCTCAGCCATGATCAGTCAGCCTTCTTGGTGGTGGCCTTTTTGGCCGGGGTGGGGTTGAGGACGCTGGTCAGTTCCAGGCGGCCGGCGGTGCGCAGGGCGGAGGCTTCGACGTCCAGGAGGTCGAGTTCCTGACCGACGGAAGACCAATGGCCGGCGCCAGTGGGGAATGGGATGAGGACGGTGTAGGTTTGGCGGTCAGACATGAGTGAAATTCTCCGGGCGAAAAACGCCAAAGCCCCTGCGAGAGGGGCTTTGGGGAGGCGAAAAAAAACCGCTTTCGCGGTGGTTTAATTATTTAAGAGCGTCCGGTTTAACTGGCCAGACAACTGAGAAGGGGTCGCCCACATCCTGCGGGACATCACGCAACAGTTTGCGATAGGCAGCAACTTGAACACGTTGAATCTCACTTAAAGGACTGTCCTGCACTTGTGTGTGATCCGTTTCCCGCAACAACTGGTCGCGACGAACACGAATGGAGGACCACTCCAAAAGCTCCAGGCCTTCTTTACTAGGAGTGAGCGACGGCATAGTGTCTATAGTCATTTAGAAAGCCACCGTTGGTGAAAGAGATAGTTTTGATTTTATATCACCCAACTTGATTGCGCGATAACGACCTACCTGCATCGTATCAATCCGCAAGAAAGTTACGTAAACATTGGGTATCTTAATACGACAAATGGCATTACCCGCGGCATCCGCATAAATAGACGGTTCAAACTTACCAAAGCAGGACTGATTAATCACTGCTCGCTGCGGAGAATATACATAGCCCGCGAACGTCTCGTCCAGCACCAACGAACTACCGTAGCTATAACCACGTATATTCAACCAAAACATCGCGTCATCCGTATTAATGGAAAACGGCAGTTTGAAGTGAGCGTAGACCGCGAGTGAAGACCCTAGATCCGACGCGACTATTCCACCGGTAGCACCGACATCATAGGGTAGTCCAGTGCCCCAGATAAGTCCCTGAAACACACTCATGAGCAGCGTTCCAGGCTCGCCGGCTTCTCCCACAACATCCTTTAGCAAACGAAACTGATCAAATTCTGCACGCGCTTGATACATCCGCTCGTCAATGTCGCCAATTTTACCGTTCACCACGCCGGTCAGGCTGTTGGCCGCCTGTACCAAACTGGCAATTTGCGTTTCCGTACTCACAATAGTTACTCCTTCACTTCGATAATATATACATCGATCTCGTATTGTTACGACTTACCTTCGAGTGTCATCACCCGAAATAGAACTCCGAGATAGCGTGACATGTTGTCGATATTAGCAGTGGCGATAATCGCCAACTCTTGGACGATAAGAATATTGATATTATCCGAGCCAACCACCACTGTTACGCTATCCGCCGGCAACGGCGAAATATCCAGCGTAAACTTCTGTAGCACCCGCGCCGTCGCCGCTTTATACGTCAGCAGCTTCCCTGCCACGGAATACACCGCCAACAAGGTCCCACTGGCAAGATAAAAACCAAACTCACCAATCTCATATTCACCCTCGCCATCAAACAGCGCGGCCATCCTGAGCTGGCTGTCCCCTAGGTCTTCGTAGTCCACAATGGCGACCCGTTGACGCTCGTCACGCAAGGCCACTTCTGTGCCGTCTGGGTTGTAGCGGCCGGTACCGGCACCGATATGGGTGATCTCGCCTTTCAAGCCCTGGTTCTTTGCCTGCAGCAATTCATCCAAACCCTTGGAGGTGAAGCGCACTTGGCGCGTAATGTCATCTGTCATGGCTGCGCCCTAAGGTCGTAGTCGTTAATGGTGTAGTGCTGGGCAACCCCGGCACCGTTAAGTCGGCCAACCAACACCAATTCCGGCAGCGCGCCGCACAGATACAGCTCGCTTTCGCTTAATGGTGCGTGGAAGACTTGGGTGAGCGCTAGCCGACCTTGCGTTTCGTGAACGATGGTGATGGTTGCCTGATCCCGCTCGCTTTTCGCGGCATTGATGCGCCGAATCAGCCGGTTGTGATCACCGCTGGACCAACTGCGCCCGATGATTGCCTGCACGTCGAAGGTGTAAGGCAAACCTGACGGTCGCTGCTGGTACCAAGCGCTGATATCGGGCGTGAAGCCCAATGACTCCACCGCATGACTCAAGGCTTTGGGCGTGCCCGCCTGGCGTTGGATCTGCCAGGATAAGGTGACAGTCAGGCGCTTCTCCGCCTCGCTGGCGTCGGCATCCCATTCACTGACTCCACGGTCGGCGGCCAGGTAAGGCAGGAACTCGGTGGGTGTCTGCAGCGGGTTCATCAAGGCTGGAAACGGCGGCATCACCCGGTCCAACAGTTTGCCAAAACCCAGGTCCAAGGCTTTTTCCAACGGTGAGCTATTGGCCGGCAACAGGCTCGCTTTGGGCTCACTCATAGCGTGCGCACCTCCACCTCGACGCCCGTGCAATACGGGGCCTGGAACGCCGAACTGATGATCGGCTCCAGCGGTTCGAGGATCTGCAGTTGCGCGGCACCTGCGCTGTGGATCGCGTAGTCGATCCAGCTCGGGTCAACCCGCCCTTCAAGGCGATGGCAGGAGTCGGCGTAGGTTTGCAGTAGTTGCTGCGCAGCGACTTGGGTCAACCCCGAATCGGGGCCGGCGTTGATCTTGGCCACGACGCGAATTTTGTAGGGCTGAATCTGCGCGCCTTGGACACTGACGAGGTCAGTCTCTGGGCGTACATCCGGCCGTGCGAAATGGCGACGAACACCGTCAAGCAAATCGGCAGACGGCGTGCCATCTCCGTCCCTTGAAAGCACGGTGACCACCACTTCACCCGGCGCGGTGCGTCGACCATTACCGTCCTTGACCTGGGCCGCATAGCCGTCCGGGTCAAAGGTGTAGCTGACGGTCACCACGCCGGGCGTGGCGCTTTGCACCTTGACCGAAGGCCGCTCGCCAAGGGTGAACACCTCACGGCGATACTGCATGCGCGACCCCGCCGCCGGGGCATGCGGTGCCAGGTAGTAACGCAGGCGGGCGTCGTCGTCGCTCTCCAGAATCGGCAGCACCGGCGGGAAAGCCGCTGGGTCGCCGGGGTCGAGTACTTGGCGCTCCAGGCCCATATCGGCCAGGCGCGCATCCAGGTTGCTGCCGGTCGCCCACCACGCCAACATCTGCTTGATGCGGGCGTTGTACTTGCGCTCATGGGTTTGCAGCCGCACGCAAAACGCCTCCAGGGCCAGGGTCAGCAGCTCGCTTTCATTGTCGAGACTGACCTTGAGTTTGGCCGCGCTTGGCGGCGCTCGGGTGGCCACGTAATCGACGACGAAGGCCTTGAACTCAGCCAACAAAGGTTCGAACTCATCGACCGCGATAATCGCCGGTTCCGCCAGTTGGTTCTGGCCAGGGATCAGCATGCTCATGTCACGACCTCGAAAGATTGTTGGCGGTTTTTCCAGGTACCGGCAAAACGCAGCAACAGGCCGGCGCCCTGGCGGGTGGCGACGATGACCTGGGGTTGAAAGTCGGCGATGCCGTTCTGGGTGTTGTAGAACGCCTGAGCGGCGTGGCTTTGGGCGAGGATCAGCACGTCGTCGCCAAGGTTCTGGCCAAGCAGTTGTGGTATCAGCGACCCATACAGCGGACGCTTCTGGCGAGTGCCCACGGGAGTGGTCAGCGCTCGGGTGGCGCGCTGCACGAATTGCAGCCAGTCATCGACGGCTACCCCGGTGTTCCTATCGATTCCGATCATGGCAAATCCTTATGCGCTACTGATCACGCGGCCTTGGTGATCCACCACCGGGCCGCTCAAATGCACACCGGCAGCATCCAGCAATAAGCCGCAGGCGCCGAGTTGCAGGGTGATGCTCTGGGCATTCATCGTCAGGCTGGCGGCGCCGACCTTGACGTCGACCTGTTCGCGGGAGCCGCTGAACGTGGTTGGGCCGTTAACCCAGTTGAAGACGTGGCTGGCGTCGTCGTAATCGCTTTGGGTGCCGTCCTGATGGCGACGTCGCGTCAATGAGGTAACACCGGAAACAGGCGGAAAGAGACTACTGTTGAGGCCGAACAAGGCTACGGACTGCGCGCCCCCTTCCCCGCCGCCGTAGTTGAGCAGCAAGCATTGTTCACCCACTGACGGGATACGGGTTTCCGTTTGCGCC
The DNA here is from genome assembly GCF_963970835.1 of Pseudomonas sp. EA_15y_Pfl1_P101. NCBI lineage: Bacteria > Pseudomonadati > Pseudomonadota > Gammaproteobacteria > Pseudomonadales > Pseudomonadaceae > Pseudomonas > Pseudomonas sp. EA_15y_Pfl1_P101. The sequence goes on from NZ_CAXAPA010000001.1 coordinate 160,530, forward strand.
CCAGCGCTCGGGTTAAAAAACCGGATCGCCGGGCTGAGCAAATCTCCGTGGCTGACCTTGCAGGTATTGCTGGCGGCGTCGACCTCCTGACACACGCCAATGCGGCAGAAACTTTCTGCGCGTCGATACAAGTCTTCGAGCTGGGCTTCCATTTCCGCCAGACGCTCGACAATCGGCCCCAACTGCATGCGTAACAATGCGTCAAACATGGACTACTCCTACAGCGGGCGATATTGATCCGGATCGTCGATGTCGGAGACTTCCCAGGTGCGGGCAAACAGCGGTTTACCTGTGGGATCTTCGAGCAGCGACGGGCCGAGGTAGATGTTTTGGGTAAAGGACACGGTCCAGGTGTCGTAGTCCGTTTCCGCCCCGTTAAGACCAGAAGGCGCCGCGACAATCGTGGCGGGCAAATCACACTGATCGGGCGGCAGGCCCCAACGGTTATCCAGGGCCAGGTCCATCAATTGGCTGGCCAGGTCGCAGGCGTCAAAGGGCGCGGACCCGCTGGCGACCATGGCCTTGAGTGAAACCGACAAAGCGTGTGCCTTGCGCCCGGCAAGGGAGCGCCCCCCCGGGCCGTTGCGCTCCACGCTGATCAAAATCCCGGTTTTATCTCCTGTTCCGGAGAAGTCCTGGTGGTTGCCTACTAGCAGTTGTGGGAAAGCGCTTTTCAGCGCGTCCGCAATCGCCACGGGCAGTTGGGAAGGTTTTTCGAGAAGTGTCATCTGCTTGCATCCTTGCAGCGGTTACTGCTGATCCGGGCGAGAGTTCGGGGGCTCGTTGACCCCAATGCGCTTGGCCGCCCAGCGTTCATAGAGCCCGATGGCCACGTCCGCGCCGGCCATGGCGGTCAGGCAACCTATGGCGCCGGCGGTCCAGATCGACATGCCGGCGGCGTAGCACAGCATCAACGCCGATACCCCGCAGACCATGCACGCCCCGGACCGCAGCGCCAGGCGCCGGATCAGCGACCAACCGCGGGCGCCCTCCTTGTCGGCGCGCCACATTTCGCCGGACACCCCACCCACCAGGGCCAGTGCGATCACCAGCCAGATAGGCATTTCCGCTAACACTTGCTGCTCGTTTGTCATGTCACGCCTCCTGGCTGAGCCTGCCGGCAAAGGGCCGGTTTCTGGGTAAATCCATTTACAGGTAGGCATTCCAAAAAGCCCGGTTGCCCGGGCTTTTCAGTAATGCGGTCCCGCTTCGAACTGTCGGCGCTACTGGCGCGGTACGGTTCTTTCCTCAATTTTTTTCCGACCACGATCCCTGTCTGCCGGATAACTGCTTCTGGTGCTTTACGCTGCACACCCGGGTCAGTTGCCAACCCTCTGAACCGTTGAGGCCGGTTCATCGCTGCCTGTTCTTGTAATGCGGTGAAACTAAAGAGCGTCGGCATCCTTGCCGGTGTTACCTGGCGTCCCTGCCATCGCTCAGATGGCATCCTTGCCGATGTTGCGTGCCGTCCTTGTCTTCCTTGGCAGCATCCTTGCCGCCTCCACCAGGCCTTGTTGGCTGGCTTGAGATGGAGAATATGCATGTATGCATATACAGTCAATGCACAAATGCATTTATTTTTACCATTAAAATGCATTAATGCATTTTCAGCCTTGCACACCGAGGGTTTGGGGATTTTCTACGGGCGAAAAAAAACCCGCGCATTGGCGGGCTTCGTCTTACGTGAGGAGGTTAACGGGCGTACATGCCCCACCAGAATACATGGCCGAGAATGCTGATCTGCTCATCTTGGATATCCTGAAAACTGTAGTCCTCATCCGGATGCTCATCACGGTTGAAACTGCGCAGGCGAATCCCGGAAGGCAGGCGATAGAGCTGTTTCACGCGCAGTTGGCCATTGTGATTGATGGCATACAAGTCGCCATCGATGATGTCACCAATGCCACTCTTGCCCGCATTCACCCCAACCGTCGCGCCATCACGCAACACCGGCAACATGCTGTTGCCGCGCACCGTCACACACTTGGCCTGGTCGAACTGGACACCGTTATGCCGCAGGCTGCGCTTACCGAATCGCAGGCTGGCCTTCTCACTTTCCTCGATGACGAATCTTCCTGATCCAGCAGCCAATTCAACCTCGCGCAGAAAGGGGATCGACACCTCGTCATCATTAACGGGCGTGTCGTCGTCCCACAGGCTTATGTCCTTGAGTTCCGAATGCATCGGGTCGCGCCCGTCATCGCGCAAAGCCCCCACCGCCGCGCGGCCGCGCAGTTGGTCGGTGCTCACGCGGAAGTACTCGGCGATGCGCGAGATGTGCTTGTCCGACGGATCAACGATCTTGCCGCTGAGGATCCGGGACAACGTGGATTGAGGCACGCCGGTACGCCGGTGAAGCTCCGTGGGGGAGATCCGGTCGCGGTCCAGCAGCTCGCGTAAGACGATAGAAACGTTGCGTTTTTGCATAACGGGGATAGTGACGGGAGTTTTTGGGGCTGGCAAATGCTAATTTGCATTCTTATGCATAAATCATGCATTTACCAGTCCGACCTACCTATCTTGATGTGGACTGCGAACCCCCGACCTCGCGTGTTAACCTTGCGCCCATTGCAAAATCAGCTGGGCCGAGCGCCCCACCTTTGCCCTATCACTTTCAACGAATTTGCCTATTACCTAATGAGTAAAAACACCTCCGATCTGTCCTCCCACACCCCCATGATGCAGCAGTACTGGCGCCTGAAAAACCAGCACCCTGATCAGTTGATGTTCTATCGCATGGGCGACTTCTACGAGATCTTCTACGAAGACGCGAAAAAGGCCGCCAAATTGCTGGACATCACCCTGACCGCGCGCGGGCAGTCGGCGGGGCAGTCGATTCCAATGTGTGGGATTCCTTACCATTCGTTGGAAGGCTACCTGGTCAAGCTGGTGAAACTGGGCGAGTCGGTGGTGATCTGTGAGCAGATCGGCGATCCGGCGACCAGTAAAGGGCCAGTTGAGCGTCAGGTGGTGCGCATTATTACGCCGGGGACGGTGAGCGATGAAGCGCTGCTGGATGAGCGTCGCGATAACCTGATCGCCGCGGTGCTGGGTGATGAGCGTCTGTTCGGGCTTTCGGTGCTGGATATCACCAGTGGCAACTTCACTGTGCTGGAGATCAAGGGCTGGGAGAATCTGCTGGCGGAGTTGGAGCGCATCAATCCGGTGGAGTTGTTGATTCCGGATGATTGGCCGAAGGACCTGCCAGCGGAAAAACGTCGTGGGACCAAACGTCGTGCCCCGTGGGATTTTGAGCGTGACTCGGCGTTGAAAAGTCTGTGCCAGCAATTCTCGGTGCAGGACCTCAAAGGCTTCGGCTGCGAAACCCTGACCCTGGCCATTGGTGCCGCCGGTTGCTTGCTTGGCTATGCCAAGGAAACCCAGCGCACGGCCCTGCCGCATTTGCGTAGCCTGCGCCATGAGCGTCTGGACGACACCGTTGTGCTCGATGGTGCGAGCCGTCGCAACCTGGAGTTGGACACCAACCTGGCCGGCGGGCGCGATAACACCCTGCAATCGGTGGTTGACCGTTGCCAGACCGCCATGGGCAGCCGTTTGCTGACCCGTTGGCTGAACCGTCCGTTGCGGGATTTGAGCGTGCTGCAAGCGCGTCAGTCGTCTATTACCTGCCTGCTGGACGGCTATCGCTTTGAAAAGCTGCAGCCGCAGTTGAAGGAAATCGGCGATATAGAGCGCATTCTGGCGCGGATCGGCCTGCGCAACGCGCGCCCGCGTGACTTGGCGCGTCTGCGCGATGCCCTCGGCGCCTTGCCGCAACTGCAAGTAGCGATGACTGAACTGGATACGCCGCACCTGCAACAGCTTGCGGTAACCGCTGGCACCTACCCGGAACTGGCGACGCTGTTGGAAAAAGCCATCATCGACAACCCGCCCGCGATCATCCGCGACGGTGGCGTATTGAAGACCGGTTACGACAGCGAGCTGGATGAACTGCAATCCCTGAGCGAAAACGCCGGGCAGTTCCTGATTGACCTGGAAGCCCGCGAAAAAGCCCGCACCGGCCTGGCCAACCTGAAAGTCGGCTATAACCGCGTGCATGGCTACTTTATTGAGTTGCCCAGCAAGCAGGCCGAGTCGGCACCTATCGACTATCAACGTCGCCAGACCCTCAAGGGTGCTGAGCGTTTTATCACGCCGGAGCTGAAAGAATTCGAAGACAAGGCGCTGTCGGCCAAGAGCCGCGCCTTGGCTCGGGAAAAAATGCTCTACGAAGCGTTGCTGGAAGACTTGATCAGCCAACTGGCGCCGCTGCAGGACACCGCCGCCGCCCTGGCCGAACTGGACGTGCTGAGCAACCTGGCCGAACGTGCGCTGAACCTTGACCTGAACTGCCCGCGTTTTGTCAGCGAGCCGTGCATGCGTATCGTGCAAGGTCGCCACCCTGTTGTAGAGCAGGTGCTGACCACCCCCTTCGTCGCCAACGACCTGTCGCTGGACGACGACACCCGCATGCTGGTCATCACCGGTCCGAACATGGGCGGTAAATCCACCTATATGCGTCAGACCGCCTTGATTGTGTTGCTCGCACATATCGGCAGTTTTGTCCCGGCCGCGAGTTGCGAGCTGTCACTGGTTGATCGCATTTTCACCCGGATCGGTTCCAGCGATGACCTGGCCGGTGGCCGTTCGACCTTTATGGTGGAAATGAGCGAAACCGCCAATATTTTGCACAACGCCACCGAACGCAGCCTGGTATTGATGGACGAAGTGGGACGCGGTACGAGCACCTTCGACGGCCTGTCCCTGGCCTGGGCGGCGGCCGAGCGCCTGGCGCATTTGCGCGCCTACACGCTGTTCGCCACCCACTATTTCGAACTGACCGTTCTACCGGAAAGCGAACCACTGGTGGCCAACGTGCACTTGAACGCCACCGAGCACAACGAGCGCATCGTGTTCCTGCACCATGTGTTGCCGGGGCCTGCCAGCCAGAGTTACGGCTTGGCCGTGGCACAACTGGCCGGTGTGCCGAACGATGTGATCACCCGCGCTCGCGAACACCTCAGCCGGCTGGAAACCACGGCGCTGCCCCATGAAACCGTGGTCGCCAGCGCTGCCAAAACCTCCAACAAGCCGGCCGCGCCGCACCAGAGCGATATGTTCGCGAGCCTGCCCCATCCGGTACTGGATGAGCTGGCAAAGCTTGACCTGGACGACTTGACGCCGCGAAAAGCGTTGGAATTGCTCTATGCACTGAAGACACGGGTCTAACGCAGACGCTTGCAAGCTGATATTATCTCGCGCGGTTTGGGATGCTGCGGGCGTTTAGCCTGGCCTGCAGATTATCGCTCCCGAACCTCGCGAACCCCGCCATAAGGGGTTTCGCTGCCGCCGCCTGAGGAGAAAATTAGAAATGACCTTCGTCGTCACCGACAACTGCATCAAGTGCAAGTACACCGACTGCGTAGAAGTGTGTCCGGTGGACTGCTTCTACGAAGGCCCGAATTTCCTGGTTATCCACCCGGATGAGTGCATCGATTGCGCCCTGTGTGAGCCTGAATGCCCGGCCGTCGCTATTTTCTCCGAGGATGAAGTCCCGGCAGAGATGCAGCAATTTATTCAGTTGAACGTCGAGCTGGCGGAAATCTGGCCGAACATCACTGAGCGCAAGGACCCGATGCCGGACGCAGCGGAGTGGGATGGCAAAAAAGGTAAGATTGCAGAGCTCGAACGCTAATAGCGTCGCCCCCCTAAAAGGCCCCTTGCGGGCCTTTTTGCGTTTCTGGATGGCGGGTTTCACTTTTCTACAGACAAAAAAAAGGGGCGGTATGACCCGCCCACATTTTTTCCCTAGTCCCTTTATTCCTTTTCATCATCCTGATGAGTCGCATCCTGCGACGTTCCTTCAACCATCGTTCCTTGATGGCTGTGCCAATCCGTGGACACAGGGCTGATGTTAGAGAGTTCCAAAGAAAGTTCAACGGCATCTAACCCATTGGCTGGCAGGCTCTCGCGGGCACCATGAAATAATTAATTGTTATATTTCAATCAGATAGAGAAAGCTCTCGAAGAACTGGGCCGCACAAGACGGGTAAAAAAACCAATCGCTTACGAAAAAGTAAGTAAATGCTTACACGACCAATTGCGTAAATGCGTAACCGCCACCGCTTGACCGCCCTCCAGACATGAGAAAGCCCCGACAGGGTCGAGGCCTTTTCCCTGCATCACCCTCAGTCGTCGCTGACGGTAATAGTCGGCATGGCCGGTGCTGCTGCTTCCTGCAGGACGATTCGCGCGCCGACGTGACGTGCGAGTTCCTGATAGATCATGGCGACCGGGCTATCCGGTTCGGCTACTACGGTGGGCTTGCCGCCGTCCGCCTGCTCACGGATCAGCATTGACAGCGGCAACGAGGCCAACAGCTCCACACCGTATTGAGTCGCCAGTTTCTCGCCACCGCCCTCACCAAACAGATGCTCGGCGTGGCCGCAGTTGGAGCAGATATGCACCGCCATGTTCTCAACCACGCCCAGCACCGGGATATTGACCTTGCGGAACATCTCCACGCCTTTTTTCGCGTCGAGCAGCGCTAGGTCCTGGGGGGTGGTGACAATCACCGCGCCGGCCACCGGGACTTTCTGCGCCAGGGTTAGCTGGATATCGCCGGTGCCTGGCGGCATGTCGATCACCAGGTAATCCAGATCACCCCAAGCGGTCTGGGTGACCAGTTGCAGCAACGCGCCGGAAACCATCGGCCCGCGCCAGACCATCGGCGTGTTGTCATCGGTGAGGAAAGCCATGGACATCACTTCCACGCCCAAGGATTCGATAGGCACGAACCACTTCTGGTCCTTGACCTTCGGCCGAGTGCCTTCGGTAATGCCGAACATCACACCTTGGCTAGGGCCATAGATATCGGCGTCGAGAATGCCCACGCGCGCACCTTCACGAGCCAGGGCCAGCGCCAGGTTGGCCGCCGTAGTGGACTTACCCACGCCGCCCTTGCCGGACGCCACGGCGACAACGTTCTTGACGTTGGCCAGGCCCGGAATCTGCGCCTGGGCCTTGTGCGCGGCGATCACGCATTGAATGTCGACCTTGGCCGACCGTACGCCGTCCAGGCCTTCGATGGCCATTTGCAGCATCTGCGCCCAACCGCTCTTGAAAAGGCCTGCGGCATAGCCCAATTCCAACTGGACCGACACCTGGTCGCCGCGGACTTCGACGGCGCGCACACAGCCGGAGCTGACCGGGTCCTGGTTCAAATAGGGGTCGGTGTACTGGCGAAGAACGGCTTCCACCGCTGCGCGATTGACGGCGCTCATGGGCTACTCCCGAAAAAAGACTGACTGAAACAGGCGGCTATCCTAACCGTTCCAGCCGCCCAACGGCATGCTTTCGCAGGTTCGGAAGATTCTGAAACGGCGCCACGGGGTGAAATATATTTCCCGGCGCTTTATAGTGGCCGACCTCCGTTTCATCAAGTAGCCGAGCCCCATGTCCGAGCCACGCAAGATTCTCGTCACCAGCGCCCTGCCCTATGCCAATGGTTCGATCCATCTTGGCCATATGCTTGAGTACATCCAGACCGATATGTGGGTGCGCTTCCAGAAGCATCGCGGCAACCAATGCATTTATGTCTGCGCGGACGACGCCCACGGTTCGGCCATCATGTTGCGCGCCGAAAAGGAAGGCATCACCCCGGAACAACTGATCGCCAACGTGCAGGCTGAACACAGCGCCGACTTTGCCGAGTTCCTGGTGGATTTCGACAACTTCCACTCAACCCACTCCGACGAAAACCGCGAGCTGTCGAGCCAGATCTACCTGCGCTTGAAAGACGCCGGACACATTGCCCAGCGTTCGATCACGCAGTATTTCGATCCGGAAAAGAAAATGTTCCTGGCCGACCGCTTCATCAAGGGCACCTGCCCGAAATGCGGCACCGAAGACCAGTACGGTGACAACTGCGAAAAATGCGGTGCTACTTATGCACCGACTGACTTGAAGGATCCGAAGTCGGCGATCTCCGGCGCCACGCCGGTGCTCAAGGATTCCCAGCACTTCTTCTTCAAGCTCCCGGATTTCCAGCAGATGCTGCAAACCTGGACGCGCAGCGGCACGCTGCAGGACGCCGTCGCCAACAAGATCGCCGAATGGCTGGATGCCGGCTTGCAGCAGTGGGACATCTCCCGCGACGCGCCGTACTTCGGCTTCGAGATCCCGGGCGAGCCGGGCAAGTACTTCTATGTGTGGCTGGACGCGCCGATCGGCTACATGGCCAGCTTCAAGAACCTGTGTGATCGCACGCCTGAGCTGGACTTCGATGCCTTCTGGGCCAAGGATTCCACCGCCGAGCTGTACCACTTCATCGGCAAGGATATCGTCAACTTCCACGCCCTGTTCTGGCCGGCGATGCTTGAAGGTTCGGGCTACCGCAAGCCAACCGGCATCGCGGTGCACGGCTACCTGACGGTCAATGGCCAGAAGATGTCCAAGTCCCGTGGCACCTTTATCAAGGCGCGCACCTACCTGGACCACCTGTCGCCGGAATACCTGCGCTACTACTACGCCTCCAAGCTGGGCCGTGGCGTCGATGACCTCGACCTGAACCTGGAAGACTTCGTACAGAAGGTCAACTCGGACCTGGTCGGCAAGGTCGTCAACATCGCCAGCCGTTGCGCCGGGTTTATCCACAAGGGTAACGCCGGTGTACTGGTGGCCGAGAACGCCGCGCCGGAACTGACGGAAGCGTTCCTGGCCGCTGCGCCAAGCATCGCCGACGCCTATGAAGCCCGCGACTTTGCCCGCGCGATGCGCGAGATCATGGGCCTGGCCGACCGCGCCAACGCGTGGATCGCCGACAAGGCGCCGTGGTCGCTGAACAAGCAGGAAGGCAAACAGGCAGAAGTCCAGGCGATCTGCGCCACGGGCATCAACCTGTTCCGCCAACTGGTGATTTTCCTCAAGCCGGTGCTGCCATTGTTGGCCGCGGATGCCGAGGCGTTCCTCAATGTGGCGCCGCTGACCTGGAATGATCACGCCAGCCTGCTCAGCAACCATCAGTTGAACGAGTTCAAGCCCCTGATGACCCGTATCGACCCGGTTAAAGTCCAGGCCATGACCGACGCTTCGAAAGAAGACCTGGTCGCCAGCCAGACCGACACCGGCTCGGCTGCGCCAGCCGGCAACGGTGAGCTGGCCAAAGACCCGATCTCGCCGGAAATCGACTTTGATGCCTTCGCTGCCGTGGACCTGCGTGTCGCGCTGATCGTCAAGGCTGAAGCCGTGGAAGGCGCCGACAAGTTGCTGCGCCTCACACTGGACATCGGTGACGAGCAACGCAATGTGTTCTCCGGGATCAAGAGCGCTTATCCAGACCCGTCCAAGCTCGACGGTCGCCTGACCATGATGATCGCCAACCTCAAGCCACGGAAAATGAAGTTCGGTATTTCCGAAGGCATGGTCATGGCGGCCGGCCCTGGCGGCGAAGAGATCTACCTGCTGAGCCCTGACAGCGGCGCCAAGCCGGGTCAACGGATCAAGTAAGCCTATGGGCCTGCTGCAAGCGAATTAGGTCTACTGTAGGAGCCCGGCTTGCCGGGCGCCTACAAATCCACAACGCACCCGTTCGCTCAATGGCATGCCAATGATAACCCCATGAATCTGATTAAACGTATCGACGCGCTGCTGCCGCAAACCCAGTGCGGCAAATGCGGGCATCCCGGCTGCACACCTTACGCCGAGGGTATTGCTCAAGGCGAGGCGATTAACAAGTGCCCGCCTGGCGGACAGGAGACCATTGCTGGCCTTGCGCAACTACTGCGTGTGCCCGTGCTGGAACTGGATACGAGCCGTGGGGAAGCTGCGGCCCAGATCGCCTATATTCGCGAGGCCGAGTGCATCGGCTGTACCAAATGCATCCAAGCCTGCCCGGTGGATGCCATTGTTGGCGCTGCCAAGCTGATGCACACCGTGCTCATCGACGAGTGCACCGGTTGCGACCTCTGCGTTGCACCATGCCCTGTAGACTGCATTGAAATGCGCCCGACAGCCACCGTATTGCCAATTGTCGGCGGCCTGGCCGCCAATGATCAGCAACGCCATGAACGAGGGCTCAAGCGCGATCGCGCAAGACGGCGTTATGAACAACGCAATGCGCGGCTGCAGCGGGAAGAATCGCAAAAACTCGCCGAACGCCTGGCTCGGGTCAAACGCCCAGTACCGGCTTTACCTGTAGAGGTCGGTACCGCGCAGGATGCGGCGATCAAAAAAGCTAAAATCACGGTCGCAATGAGTCGCGCCCAACTGCATAAATCCTTGAAGGCTTTCGGTCACCCGCCAACCTATGAACAACAGTCGCAGTTGATCGTCCTGCAGCAGCAGTACGAAGCGGCAGAACAAGCGCTGGCGACCCTGGAACCGGGCACCGCATCGAAGGCCGTCGGTACGACCATGAATATCGCCGACCTGAAACGCGCCAAAATCCAGCTGGCGATGCGCCGTGCGGCATTGAAGAAAGCCCAGGACCTGAACGCCGACTCGCAGCAAATGGCCGAGGCACAACACAACCTCGATGAGGCGCAGCGCCAAGTGGATGCCCATGGCAAGATCTGATCCGCAAAAACCTGCTGTGTGTATTGCTACAATCCCGCCGACCGACTCCTAGGAACGCCCCACCCCATGAACGCCGCAAAACGCCTGGAAATTTTCCGCAGGCTTCACGAAGACAATCCGGAACCCAAGACCGAACTGGCTTACACCACGCCGTTCGAGTTGCTGATTGCGGTGATCCTGTCGGCACAATCCACCGACGTCGGCGTCAACAAGGCCACGGCGAAGCTGTATCCCGTGGCGAACACGCCGGAAGCGATGTATGCCCTGGGTGTGGACGGGTTATCGGAGTACATCAAGACCATTGGCCTGTACAACAGCAAAGCCAAGAACGTTATCGAGACATGCCGCCTGCTGGTCGAGCGGCATGGCAGCCAAGTGCCGCAAACCCGTGAGGAACTGGAAGACCTGCCGGGCGTTGGCCGTAAGACCGCTAACGTGGTGCTCAACACCGCATTCCGGCAACTGGCCATGGCCGTGGACACCCACATATTCCGGGTCAGCAACCGCACCGGTATAGCCCGCGGGAAGAACGTGGTGGAGGTGGAAAAGCAGCTGATGAAGTTCGTGCCCAAGCCCTATCTGCTGGACTCCCACCACTGGCTGATCCTTCACGGGCGCTATGTTTGTCAGGCTCGCAAGCCACGCTGCGGCAGCTGTCGCATCGAAGACTTGTGCGAATACAAGGAAAAGACGTCCGACGATTGAGGGATCATTGCTTTTCTCAATCAGTCGATTGAAAAAATCTTTTTTACCGGATCATGGATTATCGTTATAAGGGGCGCCAACGGCAGTCTTAGCCCGGAGTGAACCTTATGAGCACTGGCAAAGAACAACTGGAAGTGGAAGACGACCTCGTTGAATCGGATGACGATGTGGTCGAGGCACCAGTGGCAGAGGTCGCCAAGACCAATTTGAGCAAACGCCGCACCATCGACAACCTTCTGGAAGAACGACGCTTGCAAAAACAGCTGGCCGATTACGACTTCGATCTCTAATCGAGCGGTCGACGGCCGGAAGCCTCCCTCACGGAGGCTTTTTTCTGCCGTTTATCCAAGCAATACGTGGTGCACTGCCCTCTTCTATACCAAGCCGTTGCGCTGGGCCAGTTCAATCAGGTCTACGAGGGAGCGTGCGTTCAGCTTGAGCAGCAAACGTGTCTTGTAGGTGCTGACGGTCTTGTTGCTGAGGAACATACCGTCGGCGATCTCCTTGTTGGTTCGACCCCTGGCCAACTGCTGCAATACCATCATTTCCCGTCCCGACAGGCGCTCGACCATATCAGCCTCACTGGCATTACCCATGGTGGAGCGTACCGAGTTGAGCGCCTGATTCGGGAAGTAGCTGTAGCCCGACAAGACCGCCTTGATCGCACTCAGCAGCTCGGTCAGGTCCTGTTGCTTGCACACGTAGCCGGCAGCCCCCGCCTGCATGCAGCGCATGGAGAAATGGCCAGGGGCCTGGGACGTAAGCACCAACACCTTGAACGGCGCGGGTTGTTTGGTAGAGGAAAGCCGGCAAATAACTTCCAGGCCATCAAGTTTGGGGATCCCAATATCCAGTATGACAATGTCCGGCATATGCTCTCGCGCAAGTTGCAACGCATCGACACCGTTATCGGTCTCGGCAACGACCTCATAACCATGACGTTCCATTAGCATACGCACAGCAAGACGAATGACGGGATGATCATCCACGATCAGCACTTTATTCATGAGAAAGTCCAATTTCGCTGTTCGAATTATTTAGAGCAAGCACAATAGCCTAGTCGTTTACTAGTTGGCATAGCATTCCCCCCCAAGCATTAGCAAGCAGAGACCCAACCCACAGCGATAAAGGAATTGCCCTACAAAAAAACGCCGTCTCAGATGTATCCAGTTTTATGGATCCTTTCAGAACTTTCCGGGGACTTACATACTTTGAGCGAAATATCCATGGCGTATGGGGGACAGGGTAAACGCGCCACACGCAACTCTCAGGAAATGCCCCTTGCCTCTGGCCCGCCGCCGAGGAAACCGGCAAGAAAAAACGGGTCGATTTAGTTCCATTCAACATATCCACTTACTTCCATATTTCCTACAGACCATTCTGCGTTTTATATATTCACGGCACTTACATGAGTGAATTTTCTGTAAGACCAGTTCCTACGCAGATGTAAAAAATTCATTCCCCCTACAAACTTTCAACGACAGTTCATTCAAGACCATCACTTGTGAGAGACCTCGGCAAAAAAACATCAACACATGTTTAAGCGCTATAAACACTCCAAGAGCCGACAAAACCCTAGGCAAAAAAAATGGCCCCTTGTACAAGGGGCCATTCTTCACAGCGCACGCAAACTTAGAACAACGAGCGACCTTTGTTGGCCGCAATGCGCATGCGCAATGCATTCAACTTGATAAAGCCTGCTGCGTCCGCCTGGTTGTAGGCGCCGCCGTCTTCTTCGAAAGTGGCGATGTTGGCGTCGAACAGCGAGTCATCGGACTTGCGACCGGTCACAATCACATTGCCCTTGTACAGCTTCAGGCGCACAACGCCGTTCACATGGGCCTGGGAAGCGTCGATCATTTGTTGCAGCAGCAGACGCTCAGGGCTCCACCAGTAGCCGGTGTAGATCAGGCTGGCGTACTTGGGCATCAACTCGTCTTTGAGGTGAGCCACTTCGCGGTCCAGGGTGATGGACTCGATGGCGCGGTGGGCACGCAGCATGATGGTGCCACCCGGGGTTTCGTAGCAGCCACGGGACTTCATGCCCACGTAGCGGTTCTCGACGATGTCGAGACGGCCGATGCCGTGTTCGCCACCGATACGGTTCAGGGTCGCCAGTACGGTGGCCGGGGTCATTTCGACGCCGTCCAGCGCGACGATGTCGCCGTTGCGGTAGGTCAGTTCCAGGTATTGGGCTTTGTCAGGAGCGTTCTCTGGGGAGACGGTCCATTTCCACATGTCTTCTTCGTGTTCGGTCCAAGTGTCTTCCAGCACGCCGCCTTCATAGGAGATGTGCAGCAAGTTGGCGTCCATCGAGTACGGGGACTTCTTCTTGCCATGACGCTCGATCGGGATCGCGTGCTTTTCAGCGTAATCCATCAGCTTTTCACGGGACAGCAGGTCCCATTCACGCCAAGGAGCAATCACTTTCACGCCAGGCTTGAGCGCATAGGCGCCCAGTTCGAAACGCACCTGGTCGTTGCCCTTGCCGGTAGCACCATGGGAAATGGCGTCGGCGCCGGTTTCGTTGGCGATTTCGATCAGGCGCTTGGCGATCAGCGGACGTGCGATGGAAGTACCCAGCAGGTACTCGCCTTCGTAGACAGTGTTGGCGCGAAACATCGGGAAAACGAAATCGCGGACGAATTCTTCGCGCAGGTCATCAATGTAGATCTCTTTCACGCCCATGGCTTGCGCCTTGGCACGTGCAGGTTCGACCTCTTCGCCCTGACCCAGGTCAGCGGTGAAGGTCACCACTTCACAGTTATAAGTATCCTGCAGCCACTTGAGGATCACCGAAGTGTCCAGGCCGCCGGAATACGCGAGAACGACCTTGTTTACGTCGGCCATGCCATCACTCCACGGGGTTGTACGGAAAGGCATCGATTCTACCGATCAAAACCGTGAATTTACAGGGGCGCGACAGCAAATGAAGATAAAGCGACAGATTATGTCGAGCGAGCGACCGATGGTCGCACCTTATGCCGCCACTTCATGACGTGTGCGCAGGGTTGCTCGGGCCGGCTGCCTGGGGCGCCGGTTTCTCGGGGGCTGCCACGCGCTCCAGCTGGATATTGACCCGACGGTTGCGCGCCCGGTTAGCCGCATTGGTATTGGGCGCCAGCGGGTAGCTTTCGCCATGAAAGCGCAGGGTGACCTGGGATTCCTGGATGCCATTGGCCTTGAAGTAGTCCATCACCGCCAAGGCGCGGCGGCGCGAGACATCACGGTTGGTCAGGCGGTTGCCACTATTGTCCGAATGGCCATTGAGCTCTATGTGGTTGACGGTGGGGTCGGCTTTCAGGAACGCGAGAATCACGTCGAGTTTCTTCTTGGCCGCCGCGTCCAGCTCAATGCCGCCACCTGGGAATCCGACTTCGGTCTGTTTGACCTGATCGTAATTCATCGGCAACAGCTTGGTAGTACACACCTGGTAGTCGTTGTAAGCCTTGTTGAATTTGACCGGCAACAGGCGGATTTCCGAGTAGCCGCCTTCACGTCCGTAATGGCGAACGGTCGGGCTACGCCCTTCCAGCAAGCCATTGAACAAGCGCCCAGCCTGGGCCTGGGAGCTGTTGAACAACACGTCGCCACTGCCGGCACGCACGGCGCCGAGGTTGATATCACCTCGCCCCGGCTGCCAAGGGGCGGCGGCGGCCAGCAACGTGGCCGAGCCCCCACCCAGCGAGCCGTTATAGGCTTTGAGACGAAACGTCGCCTGCTCGCCAGCCCGGCGCACGAACTCACCCGAACCGAAGTCGGTGATCGGCTGGGTCAGGCGGCACTCGAACTGGTCCCCTTCTACCTTCCACTCAATATTCTCCAGACGTGTCTGGAACGTGAGGGCCACCGCAGGCAGGCTGGCGAACACACTGAGCAGGGCTAGATAATGCTGGCGCACGGGAGGCTCCACTGGTTTCTACAACACTTCAAAGCGTCATACATCGATAAGGCATACGAAAGGCTATCGGTTGCCTCCTGCAAAACTTGATAGCGAGTGCCTGCAAGAGTCTTTTCCGGTAGCATTCCCACCAGATTGACCCGCCTGGAATCCCCAATGTCCGACCGCCTGACCCTGCTGCGTCCCGACGACTGGCATATTCATCTTCGCGATGGTGCTGCGTTACCCCACACCGTGGCCGATGTAGCGCGTACCTTTGGCCGCGCCATCATCATGCCTAACCTGGTACCTCCGGTGCGTAACGCCGAGCAAGCCGATGCCTATCGACAGCGAATCCTCGCTGCACGGCCGGCCGGCAGCCGCTTCGAACCGTTGATGGTGCTTTATCTCACCGACCGCACCCAGCCCGAAGAAATTCGCGAGGCCAAGGCCAGCGGTTTCGTGCACGCCGCCAAGCTGTACCCGGCGGGCGCGACCACCAACTCCGACTCCGGCGTGACCAGTATCGACAAGATCCTGCCAGCCATCGAAGCCATGGCCGAAGTCGGCATGCCGCTGTTGATCCACGGTGAAGTCACCCGTGGCGACGTGGACGTGTTCGACCGCGAGAAGATCTTCATCGACGAACACATGCGCCGTGTGGTCGAGCTGTTCCCGACCCTGAAGGTCGTGTTCGAGCACATCACCACCGCCGATGCTGTGCAGTTCGTCACCGAGGCCTCGGGCAACGTCGGCGCGACCATCACTGCGCATCACCTGCTGTACAACCGCAACCACATGTTGGTGGGCGGGATTCGGCCGCACTTCTATTGCCTGCCGATCCTCAAGCGCAACACCCACCAGGTGGCCTTGCTGGATGCTGCGACCAGCGGCAACCCGAAGTTCTTCCTCGGCACCGATTCCGCCCCACACGCCCAGCACGCCAAAGAAGCGGCGTGCGGCTGTGCCGGTTGCTACACCGCATACGCTGCCATCGAGCTTTACGCCGAGGCGTTCGAACAGCGCAACGCGCTGGACAAGCTCGAAGCGTTCGCCAGCCTCAACGGCCCGCGCTTCTACGGCCTGCCGGTAAATACCGACCGCATTACCCTGGTTCGTGAAGACTGGACCGTCCCTGCCAGCCTGCCGTTTGGCGAGCTGACTGTTATCCCGCTGCGCGCCGGTGAAACACTGCGCTGGCGCCTGCTGGAGGAAAGCAAGTGAGTGAAGACCATTACGACGACGAACATGAGCACAGTGGTGGCGGTTCCCGTCACCCGATGGCCGAGCGGTTTCGCGGTTATCTGCCAGTAGTCATCGACGTAGAAACCGGTGGTTTCAATTGCGCCACCGACGCGCTGCTGGAAATCGCCGCGACCACCATCGGCATGGATGAACAGGGTTTTGTGTTCGCGGAACACACCCACTTCTTCCGTGTCGAGCCGTTCGAAGGTGCCAACATCGAAGCGGCCGCCCTGGAGTTCACCGGGATCAAGCTCGATCACCCACTGCGCATGGCGGTGAGTGAAGAAGCGGCGCTGACCGATATCTTCCGCGGCGTGCGCAAGGCGTTGAAGGCCAATGGCTGCAAGCGCGCGATTCTGGTCGGCCATAACAGTAGCTTCGACCTGGGCTTCCTGAACGCCGCCGTGACGCGGTTGGACATGAAGCGCAACCCGTTCCACCCGTTCTCCAGCTTTGACACCGCGACCCTCGCCGGCCTGGCTTATGGCCAGACGGTGTTGGCAAAAGCCTGCCAGGCAGCCGGTATCGACTTTGACGGGCGTGAGGCCCATTCGGCCCGCTACGACACCGAGAAAACCGCCGAACTGTTCTGCGGCATCGTCAACCGCTGGAAGCAGATGGGCGGCTGGGAAGACTTCAACGACTGAAATCTCACTACAGCCGTTTCCCGCGTATAAAAAAACCGGCCTTCTCAGGCCGGTTTTTTTCACCGTGAAACTGGCTTACAGCTTGCCAGCGTTCTCGGTCAGGTAAGCCGCAACGCCTTCTGGCGAAGCATTCATGCCTTTGTCGCCTTTTTTCCAGTTGGCAGGGCAGACTTCGCCATGCTCTTCGTGGAATTGCAGTGCGTCGACCAGGCGGATCAGCTCTTCCATGTTACGGCCCAGTGGCAGGTCGTTGATGATCTGGGAACGAACAACGCCCTTGTCATCGATCAGGAATGCGCCACGGAACGCTACGCCGCCTTCGGACTCAACGTCGTAGGCCTTGGCGATGTCGTGCTTCATGTCGGCAGCCATGGTGTATTTGACTTTGCCGATGCCGCCATCGTTGATGGCGGTGTTGCGCCAGGCGTTGTGGGTGAAATGGGAGTCGATGGAAACGGCTACCACTTCAACGTTGCGCGCCTTGAAGTCGTCCATGCGGTGGTCCAGAGCAATCAGCTCCGAAGGGCAGACGAAGGTGAAGTCCAGCGGGTAGAAGAATACCAGGCCATATTTGCCTTTGATGGCTTCAGACAGTTTGAAGCTGTCAACGATTTCGCCATTGCCGAGAACGGCTGGAACGTCGAAATCCGGGGCTTGTTTGCCGACGAGTACGCTCATTGGGTATCTCCTGATGTAAGGGTGACGATTGAAGTAAAAGGACCGGCCCTGAGTCTGCCGTTTATAAGCGACAGCCCTGTGACGCAGTCACGCTTCGTGAAGACCGGCCATCATACACTGAAAAAACCGTTCGTCAGTGCGGGCGCGATGCCAGCAAATAACCGACGAATCTACTTTGACAATCATTCTCGTTAACATTAAGATCCATCGCACTTAAGCCTTAACCCGCGATGGTTCTCCCTTATGTATGTGTGCCTCTGTACTGGCGTCACCGACGGAAAAATCCGCGAAGCAATCTACGAAGGTTGCTGCAGCTACAAGGAAGTACGTGAAACCACCGGTGTGGCCAGCCAGTGTGGCAAATGTGCTTGCCTCGCCAAGCAAGTGGTACGGGAAACCCTGACGCAGCTGCAGACAGCCCAGGCCGCGCTCCCCTATTCAGCAGAATTTACACACGCCTGATTTGGCGTGTTTTAAAGAACCGGACTTAGTGTTCGGTTTTTTTATGCCCGGAATTCAATTAGTTAGCGCCAAGACGCGGAACACAAACATTCTTATTCCGATTAATTTTCATTTATTATTCAATAACTTAGGTTTGACACTAGGGATTGCGCCGCTCAAACTCCGCTCTATATACAGCTATTACAGGGCAGGACCCCAGTCATGAAAGGCGACATCTCAGTCATCCAGCAACTCAACAAAATCCTTGCCAATGAACTGGTCGCGATCAATCAGTATTTTCTGCATGCGCGTATGTACGACGATTGGGGCCTGGAAAAGCTGGGCAAGCGTGAATACAAAGAATCGATCAAGGCCATGAAGGACGCTGACGCGCTGATCAAACGCATCCTGTTCCTGGAAGGCCTGCCGAACGTGCAGGACCTGGGCAAGCTGAACATCGGCGAACACACCCAGGAAATGATCAGCAGCGACCTTGGTTTTGAGCGCAAGAGCCACAGCGACCTCAAGGCCGCCATTGCTCACTGCGAACTGACCGGCGACTACGGTAGCCGTGAACTGCTGGAAGATATCCTAGAAGACCAGGAAGAACATATCGACTGGCTGGAAACCCAACTGGGCCTGATCGACAAAGTCAGCCTGGAAAACTACCTGCAATCGCAGATGGGTGAATAACCCTCAGGTAACAGGTACAAAAAAGCCCCGCTCTCTTACGAGAAGCGGGGCTTTTTATTGAACGGCAGATTGCAGGAGCTGCTTGCCAGCGATAGCGTCCGAAAGTACGACGCCAGGCTGTGGGGCCAATCGCCGGCAAGCCGGCTCCTGCAGATCAGGCGTCAGCCTTGGCCGCGGCGTTCACCGCTGCCTCTTTGATCAGCGCCTGCAACGAACCGTCTGCGGCCATTTCAGTGATGATATCGCTACCGCCGACCAGCTCACCGGCGACCCACAGTTGTGGGAACGTAGGCCAGTTGGCGTACTTCGGCAGGTTGGCGCGGATTTCAGGGTTTTGCA
The DNA here is from genome assembly GCF_963970835.1 of Pseudomonas sp. EA_15y_Pfl1_P101. NCBI lineage: Bacteria > Pseudomonadati > Pseudomonadota > Gammaproteobacteria > Pseudomonadales > Pseudomonadaceae > Pseudomonas > Pseudomonas sp. EA_15y_Pfl1_P101. The sequence continues at coordinate 179,733 of NZ_CAXAPA010000001.1, forward strand.
GGATATCCACGTAAGCGAATTTCTCGCCACACGCCATGATGGCCTGCGACGCCTTCGCGGAGAAACCGCACTGAGGAGCGTTTGGCGCGCCCTTCATGTAAAGCAGAATGGTGTTGGCAGCAATCTGCTCTTTGATCGTTTCGATGATATCCATGGAACACCTCGGCTGGAACTTTGCGACTCACAGGTCGGCACGGTGGCGCATTGTAACGCAAAATTCCAGCGCGGTGCTCAGGCGGCTGCTACCTGGACCGGAACGCCATTGAGAGCGGCATTGCCCGACAACTCGTCCAATTGCCGTTCGTCGGTCAGGTCATTCGCGCTCGCTCCGGGTTGCGCGCTGGCGATGCCCATCTGGACGCCCGGGCGACCATGGCCCCAGCCGTGGGGCAGGCTGACGACACCAGGCATCATGTCCAGGCTGGAGACAACTTCCACCTCGATCATGCCAATCCTAGAACTCACCCGCACCCGCTGGCCATCCAGTAAACGCCGGCTGGCCAGGTCGTCAGGATGCATCAGCAATTGATGACGCGGCTTGCCCTTCACCAGCCGGTGATAGTTATGCATCCAGGAATTATTGCTGCGCACATGGCGACGGCCGATCAGCAACAGTTCGTCGACCACAGGCCCCGGCTGCGCGGCAAACCGCACCAGGTCGGCGAGGATAACTGCCGGCGCCGCCTGCACCTTGCCATCAACGGTTTTCAGACGCGCGGCAAGGTTGGGCTGAAGCGGCCCAAGGTCCACGCCATGGGGATGGTCGGCCAGCATCGCCACCGATAATTTGTGGCTGGAGCCATCACCGTACGCGCCCGCGCGCAGCCCGAAATCGATCATCTGCGCCGGCGGCATCGTCGGCTTGAGTGTGGCACCGGTCTGAGCCGCAAAGGCCTTGGCCAGCCCGACGAAGATTTCCCAGTCATGCAGCGCACCCTCGGGTTTGGGCAAGATCGCCGGGTTGAAACGGGTGACGTTACGCACCGCAAACATATTGAAGGTCGTGTCGTAGTGATCGTTTTCCAACGCTGACGTGGACGGCAGAATCAAATCGGCATACCGCGTGGTCTCGTTGATATAGAGGTCGACGCTGACCATGAACTCCAAGCCTTCCAAGGCTTGCTCCAATTGCCGCCCATTAGGGGTCGACAACACCGGATTACCGGCCACTGTCACTAACGCGCGGATTTGTCCTTCGCCTTCAGTGAGCATTTCTTCCGCCAGGGCCGACACCGGCAACTCGCCACCGTACTCCGGACGCCCGGAAACCCGGCTCTGCCAGCGATTGAAATGCCCGCCACCGGTCGACGCCACCAGATCCACTGCGGGCGTCGTGCACAAGGCGCCACCCACACGGTCGAGATTGCCAGTCACCAGGTTGATCAGTTGCACCAGCCAGTGGCACAGCGTGCCGAACGCCTGGGTTGATACGCCCATGCGCCCGTAGCACACCGCTTTATCCGCTGCGGCAAAGTCCCGTGCCAGTTGGCGGATCTGCTCGGCAGGCACCGCACACTGACGACTCATGGCCTCGGCGGTAAACCCGGCGATCACGCGGCGTACATCCTCCAGGCCTTCAACCGGCAAATGGCTGTCGCGGGTCAGGTTCTCGGTAAACAAGGTGTTGAGCACCCCGAACAACAGCGCCGCATCACCGCCTGGGCGCACAAACAGATGCTGATCAGCCATCGCCGCCGTCTCGCTGCGCCGTGGGTCGACCACCACCACTTTACCGCCCCGCGCCTGGATCGCCTTGAGGCGCTTTTCCACGTCGGGCACCGTCATGATGCTGCCATTGGACGCCAGTGGGTTGCCGCCCAGGATCAGCATGAAGTCGGTGTGATCAATGTCCGGGATCGGCAGCAACAGGCCGTGGCCGTACATGAGATAGCTGGTGAGGTGATGGGGCAGTTGGTCGACCGAGGTCGCGGAAAACCGATTACGCGTCTTCAACAGGCCGAGGAAGTAGTTGCTGTGGGTCATCAGCCCATAGTTGTGCACGCTGGGGTTGCCCTGATACACCGCCACCGCATTCTGCCCGTGACGCGCCTGAATGCCCGCCAGCCGTTCGGCTACGAGCGCGAAAGCCTCGTCCCACGCGATCGGCTGCCATTCGCTACCTACCCGCAACATGGGCTGGTGCAGGCGGTCAGGATCATTCTGGATATCCTGCAGCGCTACGGCCTTGGGGCAGATATGCCCACGACTGAAACTGTCCTGGGCATCGCCCTTGATCGAGGTGATCACCAAGTTGCCGTCGTCGGCTCGGGTGGTTTCCAGCGTCAGGCCGCAGATGGCTTCACACAGATGGCAGGCACGGTGGTGGAGAGTCTTGGTCATCGCCAGTCTCTTATAAGGGCTTTGGTCCAACTATGGGGCGCGACCGGCAAGCGCGCCACCAACGTTCGCCTCGTGAATCGACAAGCATCAGGCCAGGCCATGGCTAAGCATGAGCAAATGTTTCAGAAACCTCACACGCTCGCCCTGAAACCGACACAGCCTGGCCTGCAGCCGCCCCCGCGCATTGCAAAAGGTTGCTACGCCAGTGTACAAATGGCCCGCTGCTGTCTGGAATTCATCTTCAAAAGCGCCTTGGCGCCCTGCTTGAACGCCCTTTAAAACCGTAGCCCTATTGGTAAGACGCGACATTTAATTATAAGATCGCGCCTTCCCCTATTTCGTCGCCCCGTGCGGCTTTCGCCGCAGGTCTCGCCCGTTGTCACAATAAACAAGGCTTTGAGTATCTGCGGTCTGTTGCAAAAAGGTAGTTAATGATGAGCGCAAGGCACTTTCTCTCCCTGATGGATTGCACGCCCGAAGAGCTGGTCAGCGTGATCCGTCGAGGCATTGAGCTTAAAGACCTGCGTAACCGCGGCGTACTGTTCGAGCCTTTGAAAAACCGCGTGCTCGGGATGATTTTCGAGAAGTCATCAACCCGCACCCGCGTGTCTTTCGAAGCCGGCATGATTCAACTGGGTGGCCAGGCCATCTTCTTGTCCTCGCGCGACACCCAATTAGGGCGTGGCGAGCCGGTCGCCGACAGCGCGAAGGTGATGTCGAGCATGCTCGACGCCGTGATGATCCGTACCTTTGCCCACAGTACCGTGACCGAATTTTCCGCCAACTCCCGCGTACCGGTGATCAACGGCCTGTCCGATGACCTGCACCCGTGCCAGTTGCTGGCCGACATGCAAACCTTTCTCGAACACCGTGGCTCGATTCAGGGCAAGACCGTGGCGTGGATCGGCGACGGCAACAACATGTGCAACAGTTATATAGAAGCGGCGATCCAATTCGACTTCCAATTGCGCGTTGCCTGCCCGGAAGGCTATGAACCTGATGCGCGCTTCCTGGCGCAGGCCGGTGACCGCGTGACCCTGGTTCGCGACCCGCGTGACGCGGCGATCGGCGCGCACCTGGTGAGCACCGACGTCTGGACCTCCATGGGCCAGGAAGACGAAACCACCAAGCGCCTGGCCCAGTTCGCCCCGTATCAAGTGAACCGCGCCCTGCTCGACCTGGCCGCGCCCGACGTGTTGTTCATGCACTGCCTGCCGGCGCACCGTGGCGAAGAAATCAGCCTTGACCTGCTTGACGATCCGCGCTCGGTCGCCTGGGACCAGGCCGAGAACCGCCTGCATGCGCAAAAAGCCCTGCTCGAGTTCCTCGTCCCGCCGTCGTACCACCACGCATGAGCCAGCCATTACTGCTGAACCTACGCAATCTGGCATGCGGCTATCAAGATCAACGGGTGGTGCAGAACCTCAACCTGCACCTGAATGCCGGCGATATCGGTTGCCTGTTAGGCTCTTCGGGCTGCGGCAAGACCACAACGTTGCGCGCCATTGCCGGGTTTGAGCCGGTGCACGAGGGTGAAATCAGCCTGGCGGGCGAAGTGATCTCCAGTGCCGGGTTCACTCTGGCGCCGGAGAAACGCCGCATCGGCATGGTGTTCCAGGACTACGCACTGTTTCCTCACCTCAGCGTGGCTGACAACATCGCCTTCGGCATTCGCAAGCACCCGCAACAAGACCGCGTGGTCGCTGAGTTGCTGGAACTGGTGAACCTGAAAAACCTGGGCAAGCGCTTTCCTCATGAGCTTTCCGGCGGCCAGCAACAACGCGTCGCTCTCGCCCGTGCTTTGGCGCCGGAGCCGGCATTGTTATTGCTGGACGAACCCTTCTCCAACCTGGATGGCGAGTTGCGACGCAAGCTCAGCCACGAGGTGCGGGATATCCTCAAGGCACGCGGCACCAGTGCGATTCTGGTGACCCATGATCAGGAAGAAGCCTTCGCGGTCAGCGACCAGGTCGGTGTTTTCAAGGAGGGCCGCCTTGAGCAGTGGGACACGCCCTACAACCTCTATCACGAACCGCAGACACCATATGTCGCCAGCTTTATCGGCCAGGGTTACTTCATTCGTGGCCAGTTAAGTTCGCCGGAATCCGTGAGCACCGAACTCGGCGAGCTACGCGGCAACCGCGCCTACACCTGGCCTACCGGTGGTGCGGTGGATGTGCTGCTGCGCCCGGATGACATCGTCTACGCGCCAGACAGCGCGCTGAAAGCGCAGATCGTCGGCAAGACGTTCCTGGGGGCGTCTATCTTGTACCGCCTGCAACTTCCGACGGGCGCGCAATTGGAGTCGATTTTCCCCAGCCACGCCGACCATCAGGTGGGAGCGGATGTGGGGATTCGGGTTGCGGCTGAGCATCTGGTGTTATTTCAGGCGTCAGGGAGTACGGCGGCGCAAATCCCTAAAGTCGAATCCGGCGTACGCCGCTACAGCCCTGCGCACTGAATAACTGACGAAACCGGCTTGACTTCAGGCGCTGCAAAATAGATTCAGGCTCGGCCAATCGGCGCGAATTTAGCCTGGGTATGCTCAGCCAGCACCGCCGCTGGCAATTCCACTTCCAGCCCCCTTCTACCCGCGCTCACAAAAATGGTCGCGAACGGCTGCGCCGTCACATCGATAAACGTGCGCAACCGCTTCTTCTGCCCCAGCGGGCTGATGCCGCCTAACAAGTAACCCGTAGAGCGCTGCGCCGCTGCCGGGTCGGCCATTTCGACTTTTTTCACCCCGGCAGCGTGCGCCAGCCCTTTCAGGTCGAGACTTCCGACGACCGGCACCACCGCCACCAACAATTCGCCTTTCTCACTGCTCGCCAGCAAGGTCTTGAACACCTGCGCCGGGTCGAGGCCCAACTTCTCCGCGGCCTCCAGCCCATACGAAGCCGCCTTGGGGTCATGTTCGTAACTGTGGATACGATGTTCGGCGCGAACTTTTTTCAACAAATCCAATGCAGGCGTCATGGTGTCTCCGGGCATTGCAAACAGATGGCCGATTCTAGGCCAAGCCCACGCAAAAGGCTCTAGTACGCCCACTTTTAAGGTACACACGCAAGATGACAAGCGTGATCATTCACCAGACCAATAGTTTGAAAGTGACTGACCGTTCACTTTCGACCTTTGACAGCGGTCATTCTTGTCTATATTTTTTCGTTTCCGAATACTGTAGGAATAGCTCCGCAGTATTCAAGCAGTAAGCCGTGTCCGGGATGGGGATCCTTGCCACGGTGAAAATCGCGCAATAACCCGTTGAGGTTGTGCGCCAGACAAGAACAACAACTGAGGTTTTCCATGACAACTGCTCTTCAACAGCCTTCACTTTCGAGCCAATGTATGGCCGAGTTCCTGGGGACTGCGCTTCTTATCTTCTTCGGTACGGGATGTGTCGCTGCGCTCAAGGTCGCGGGTGCCAGCTTTGGCTTGTGGGAGATCAGTATCATCTGGGGGGTGGGCGTCAGTATGGCGATCTACCTGAGCGCCGGCATTTCCGGGGCGCACCTGAACCCCGCCGTCAGTATTGCCCTGTGCATTTTCGCCGACTTCGACAAACGTAAACTGCCCTTCTATATCCTCGCCCAGATCGCCGGCGCCTTCTGCTCGGCCGCCTTGGTGTACACCCTCTACAGCAACCTGTTTTTCGATTACGAACAAACCCACCATATGGTCCGTGGCACGCAAGCCAGCCTGGAACTGGCGTCGGTGTTTTCCACCTACCCCCATGCGCTACTGAGCACCGCCCAGGCCTTCCTGGTGGAAATGGTCATCACCGCGATCCTGATGGGCGTGATCATGGCCCTCACCGATGACAACAACGGCCTGCCACGCGGCCCGCTGGCCCCGCTGCTGATCGGCCTGCTGATCGCCGTGATCGGCAGTGCCATGGGCCCGCTGACCGGCTTCGCGATGAACCCGGCGCGGGATTTCGGGCCCAAGCTGATGACCTTTTTCGCCGGCTGGGGTGAAATGGCCTTTACCGGTGGCCGCGATATTCCTTACTTCCTGGTACCGATTTTCGCGCCGATTGTTGGCGCATGCCTAGGTGCTGCAGCGTATCGCGGGCTGATTGCCCGTCACCTGCCAAGCGCCGCACCTGCTATAGCTGAAGAAACACCTGACACGGCTGTCAACGGCAAAACCCGTATTTCCTGATCACGCCAGCCTGGCCGCTCCTGCTCTTTTGCAGCCAGGCTGACTACCGACTTTCTTATTTCCCAAGGCATTCGACATGACCGATATTCAGAATAAGAACTACATCATCGCCCTTGACCAGGGCACCACCAGCTCCCGCGCGATCATCTTTGATCGTGACGCCAACGTGGTCTGCACCGCCCAGCGTGAGTTCACTCAGCACTACCCACAGCCGGGCTGGGTCGAGCATGACCCGATGGAAATCTTCGCCACCCAGAGCGCGGTGATGGTCGAGGCCCTGGCCCAGGCCGGCCTGCACCATGATCAGGTCGCCGCCATCGGCATCACCAACCAGCGTGAAACCACCGTGGTGTGGGACAAAGTCACCGGTCGCCCAATCTACAACGCCATCGTCTGGCAATGCCGCCGCAGCACCGAGATTTGCCAGCAACTCAAGCGCGACGGCCATGAGCAATACATTAATGACGCCACCGGCCTGGTCACCGACCCGTACTTCTCCGGCACCAAGCTCAAGTGGATCCTCGACAATGTCGAAGGCAGCCGCGAGCGTGCGCGCAACGGCGAGCTGCTGTTCGGTACCATCGACAGCTGGCTGATCTGGAAATTTACCGGCGGCAAAACCCACGTCACCGACTACACCAACGCCTCGCGCACCATGCTTTTCAACATCCACACCCTTGAGTGGGATGCGAAGATGCTGGAGATCCTCGACGTGCCGCGCGAAATGCTGCCGGAAGTGAAGTCGTCGTCGGAAATCTACGGCCGCACCAAAAGCGGCATCGCTATCGGCGGTATCGCCGGCGACCAGCAGGCTGCACTGTTCGGTCAGATGTGCGTTGAAGCAGGCCAGGCCAAGAACACCTACGGCACTGGCTGCTTCCTGCTGATGAACACCGGCGACAAAGCGGTGAAATCCCAGCACGGCATGCTTACCACCATCGCCTGCGGCCCGCGTGGCGAAGTGGCCTACGCCCTGGAAGGCGCCGTGTTCAACGGCGGCTCCACCGTGCAATGGCTGCGTGACGAGCTGAAGATTATTGCCGATGCCACCGACACCGAATACTTCGCCAGCAAGGTCAAGGACAGCAACGGCGTGTACCTGGTCCCGGCGTTCACCGGCCTGGGCGCGCCGTACTGGGACCCGTATGCCCGCGGCGCCCTGTTTGGCCTGACCCGCGGCGTACGCGTGGATCACATCATTCGTGCGGCCCTGGAGTCGATTGCCTACCAGACCCGCGACGTACTTGACGCCATGCAACAAGACTCGGGCGAACGCCTCAAAGCCTTGCGTGTGGACGGCGGCGCGGTCGCCAACAACTTCCTGATGCAGTTCCAGGCCGATATCCTCGGCACCCAGGTCGAGCGCCCGCAAATGCGCGAGACCACCGCATTGGGCGCCGCGTACCTGGCAGGCCTGGCCTGCGGCTTCTGGGGCAGCCTGGATGAATTGCGCGGCAAGGCGGTGATCGAACGCGAATTCGAACCCCAGTTGGACGAAGTCGCCAAGGAGAAGCTCTACGCCGGCTGGCAAAAAGCGGTAAGCCGTACCCGCGACTGGGAACCGCACGAAGGCGCTGAATAAGCCAAGCGCCGGATCCATATAGGGTTGTAACTGGCAGGGAGCGGATTCCTGCGTCATCATGGGCCACTTTTGTATGGCAGCCCAAAGGACGCCCCATGAATCTGCCTCCCCGCCAACAACAAATCCTCGAACTGGTCCGCGAACGCGGCTATGTCAGCATCGAGGAAATGGCGCAGCTATTCGTTGTCACCCCGCAAACCATCCGCCGCGATATCAACCAACTGGCGGACGCCAATCTGCTGCGCCGCTACCACGGCGGCGCGGCCTACGATTCCAGTGTCGAAAACACCGCGTACGCCATGCGTGCCGACCAGATGCGCGACGAGAAACAGCGCATCGGCGAAGCCATCGCGGCGCAAATCCCCGATCACGCCTCGCTGTTCATCAATATCGGCACCACTACCGAATCCATCGCCCGTGCGCTGCTCAACCACAACCACCTGAAAATCATCACCAACAACCTCAACGTCGCCACCATGCTCAGCGCCAAGGACGACTTCGACGTGCTGTTGACGGGCGGTAATGTGCGCCGTGACGGCGGCGTGGTGGGCCAGGCGAGTGTCGACTTCATCAACCAGTTCAAGGTCGACTTTGCCTTGGTGGGTATCAGCGGTATCGATGAAGATGGCAGCTTGCTCGACTTTGACTACCAGGAAGTGCGGGTTTCCCAGGCAATTATCGCCAATGCGCGCAAGGTCATCCTGGCGGCCGACTCCAGCAAATTCGGGCGCAACGCCATGATTCGCCTGGGGCCGATCAGTCTGGTGGATTGTCTGGTGACCGATCAGCAGCCGGTGCCGGCGCTGGTGCAGTTGTTGAATGAGCATAAGGTTCAGTTGGAAGTCGTCTAGGTTCTCGTTCCCACGCTCCGCGTGGGAACTATCAGCGGTTATGTTCACAAATTTTCCTTTACCCGCCCTTCGATGAGTTTTTTCAATCGAAGTCAGGTGGCTGCGCGCGCGTTTATCCGCTACTATTTTCGCAAATGAACATTAATGTTCGAATTCCAATACGAAAAGATCGCGAGGCCAGCCGATGAACCCTTCTACCTTGCCTGCTCCACCGCTTGCCGAAGTCTATGACGTTGCCGTTATAGGCGGCGGAATCAATGGCGTCGGCATTGCAGCAGACGCAGCCGGTCGCGGTTTGTCGGTTTTCCTTTGTGAAAAGGATGATCTGGCCAGCCACACCTCTTCCGCTAGCAGCAAGCTGATCCACGGTGGCCTGCGCTACCTTGAACATTACGAGTTCCGCCTGGTGCGCGAAGCGTTGGCCGAACGCGAAGTGCTGCTGGCCAAGGCCCCGCACATCGTCAAGCAGATGCGTTTCGTGTTGCCGCACCGCCCGCACCTGCGTCCGGCATGGATGATCCGCGCCGGCCTGTTCCTGTACGACAATCTCGGCAAGCGCGAAAAGCTCGCCGGCTCGAAAAGCCTCAAGTTCGGCCCGGACAGCCCACTGAAAAGCGAAATTACCAAAGGCTTCGAGTACTCCGATTGCTGGGTCGATGACGCCCGCCTTGTCGTCCTAAACGCCATGGCCGCCCGCGAAAAAGGCGCGCACATCCATACCCAGACCCGGTGCGTCAGCGCCCATCGCAGCAAGGGCCTGTGGGAAATGAACATGGAACGCGCCGATGGCAGCCTGTTCTCGATCCGTGCCCGCGCACTGGTCAACGCCGCTGGCCCATGGGTGGCCAAGTTCATCAAGGATGACTTGAAACTGGATTCGCCCTACGGCATCCGTTTGATCCAGGGCAGCCACCTGATCGTGCCGAAACTCTACGAAGGTGCCCACGCGCACATCCTGCAGAACGAAGACCAGCGCATCGTTTTCACCATTCCGTACCTGAACCACCTGACCATCATCGGCACCACCGACCGCGAATACACGGGCGACCCGGCTGCAGTTGCGATCACCGAAGGTGAAACCGACTACATGCTCCAGGTGGTCAACGCACACTTCAAGAAGCAACTGAGCCGCGACGACATCCTCCATACTTACTCTGGCGTTCGCCCACTGTGCAACGACGAGTCGGACAACCCGTCGGCCATTACCCGCGACTACACGCTGGCGCTGTCCGGCGGCACGGGCGAGGCACCGATCCTGTCGGTGTTTGGCGGTAAGCTGACCACCTATCGCAAGCTCGCCGAATCGGCGATGGCGCAACTGGCGCCGTATTTCACCCAGATGCGCCCAAGCTGGACCGCCAAGGCCAGCCTGCCTGGCGGCGAGGACATGACCACGCCAGAAGCCTTGGCCGAAGCCATTCGCAGCAAATTCGACTGGGTGCCGAGTGAAATCGCCCGCCGTTGGTCCACTACTTATGGCAGCCGCACATGGCGCTTGCTGGAAGGCGTGCAATCGATGGCTGACCTGGGCGAGCACCTGGGTGGCGGCCTGTATACCCGAGAAGTCGATTACCTGTGTGCTGAAGAATGGGTGACCCAGGCTCAAGACATACTGTGGCGTCGTACCAAGCTGGGCCTGTTCACCACTGCGCAAGAACAGGAGAACGTGCAGCGTTATCTGTCCAAGGTCGAGCAGAACCGCAGCAAGATTGAAGCGGCCTGACTGCCAATAACGAACAAAGCCCCTGCACCGTGAGGTCCAGGGGCTTTGTTTTGCATTCGGTTTTCCGAACGCGACAGCCAACCCTATTCGGTTTGCCGGATCCAGAACTAAGATTTTTTCCGACACATAAAGTTAATTTTCATAAAAATCAAAGCTTTAAGCTTTTAACGCTGGTCTGGCACGACTCATGCTCTACACTCTTGGACGATTGCCTGAGACGCCTCAGGAGCCGTCACGGGCATTCGCTGTACAAGAGAGCCGTTTAGCCGGCTTCATAAAAAAAACAAATGTCGAGGAAGTATTGATGCGCATCGTTCCCCATATTCTGGGCGCAGCTATCGCTGCTGCTCTGATCAGCACTCCAGTTTTCGCCGCCGAACTCACCGGCACGCTGAAAAAGATCAACGACTCCGGCACCATCACTCTCGCTCACCGCGACAGCTCCATTCCGTTTTCCTACATCGCGGATGGTTCGGGCAAACCAGTGGGCTACTCCCACGACATTCAGTTGGCCGTCGTAGAGCAACTGAAAAAAGACCTGAACAAACCCGACCTGAAGGCCAAGTACAACCTGGTCACTTCGCAAACCCGTATTCCGCTGATCCAGAACGGCACCGCGGACCTCGAGTGCGGCTCCACCACCAACAATGCCGAACGCGCCCAACAAGTTGATTTCACCGTCAACATTTTCGAAATCGGCACCCGTCTGCTCGTCAAGAAAGACAAGGATGGCAAGCCGAGCTACGCCGACTTTGCTGACCTGAAAGGCAAGAACGTCGTGACCACCGCTGGCACCACGTCCGAGCGCATCATCAAATCGATGAACGCTGACAAGCAAATGGGCATGAACATCATCTCCGCCAAAGACCACGGCGAATCCTTCCAGATGCTGGAAAGCGGCCGTGCCGTTGCCTTCATGATGGACGACGCCCTGCTGGCCGGTGAAGAAGCCAAGGCCAAGAAGCCGGACGACTGGGTCATCACCGGTACTCCACAGTCCTTTGAAGCCTATGCCTGCATGGTGCGTAAAGACGACCCGGCCTTCAAAAAGGCTGTCGATGACGCCATCGTCGCCCTGTACAAATCCGGCGAGATCAACAAGATCTACAGCAAGTGGTTCGAGAGCCCGATCCCACCAAAAGGCCTGAACCTGAACTTCCCGATGAGCGACAAGGTTAAGGAGCTGATCGCTAACCCAAGCGACAAGCCAGCGCCTGACGTAAAAATCTAATACCTGACTAAGCTTATGTCCTGAGGGAGCCAACCCTCCCTCAGGCGTCTGTTACTACCTGCTGGCAATAAATTGGAACACTCGACCTGGCGGTTTTCGAGCAGATCGTGTGTGCCTGGCGTTCACCGTCAGGCGGGAAAGGATCTTCCCCAAGCGGGTGCTTGTACATCGATCGATTTCGGGGGAGACCCTAATGAATTACAACTGGGACTGGAGCGTGTTCTTCAAGTCCACCGGCGTGGGCAGCGAGACTTATCTCGACTGGTACATCGCCGGCTTGGGCTGGACCATCGCCATCGCTGTCGTGGCATGGATTATCGCCTTACTGCTGGGGTCCATTCTGGGCGTCATGCGCACCGTGCCGAACCGTCTCGTAGCGGGCATTGCGACCTGCTATGTGGAACTGTTCCGTAACGTGCCGCTGCTGGTTCAGCTATTCATCTGGTATTTCCTGATACCCGACCTGCTGCCGCAGAACCTGCAAGACTGGTACAAACAAGACCTCAACCCGACCACTTCGGCTTACCTGAGCGTCGTCGTATGCCTGGGCCTGTTCACCGCCGCCCGAGTGTGTGAGCAAGTACGTACCGGTATTCAGGCACTTCCGCGTGGCCAGGAATCAGCTGCACGTGCCATGGGTTTCAAGCTGCCGCAGATCTACTGGAACGTGCTGCTGCCCCAAGCCTACCGGATCATCATTCCGCCGCTCACCTCGGAATTCCTCAACGTCTTCAAGAACTCCTCCGTGGCGTCCTTGATCGGCCTGATGGAACTGCTGGCACAAACCAAGCAGACCGCCGAGTTCTCGGCCAACCTGTTTGAGGCCTTCACCCTGGCCACGCTGATCTACTTCACCCTAAACATGAGCCTGATGCTGCTGATGCGCATGGTCGAGAAGAAAGTCGCGGTGCCCGGCCTGATCTCCGTGGGGGGTAAATAATGGACTTCGATTTCAGCGGCATCATCCCCGCCATCCCGGGCCTGTGGAACGGCATGGTCATGACCTTGCAGTTGATGGTCATGGGCGTGGTCGGCGGTATCGCACTGGGTACGGTCCTGGCGCTGATGCGCCTGTCGTCCAGCAAACTGCTGTCGCGCCTCGCCGGCGCTTATGTGAACTACTTCCGCTCGATCCCGCTGCTGCTGGTGATCACCTGGTTCTACCTGGCGGTGCCGTTCGTGCTGCGCTGGATCACCGGCGAAGACACCCCAATCGGCGCGTTCGCCTCCTGCGTCGTGGCCTTCATGATGTTCGAAGCCGCGTACTTCTGCGAAATCGTGCGAGCCGGCGTGCAGTCGATCCCCAAGGGCCAGATGGCGGCGGCACAGGCAATGGGCATGAGCTATGGCCAGACCATGCGCCTGATCATCCTGCCCCAGGCGTTCCGCAAGATGACCCCGTTGCTGCTGCAACAGTCGATCATCCTGTTCCAGGACACCTCGCTGGTCTACACCGTGGGCCTGGTGGACTTCCTCAACTCCGCCCGCTCTAACGGCGACATCATCGGCCGCTCCAATGAGTTCCTGATCTTTGCCGGTGTCGTCTACTTCATCATCAGCTTTTCCGCCTCGCTGCTGGTCAAGCGTCTGCAAAAAAGGTTTGCCGTATGATCTCTATCAAGAACATCAACAAGTGGTATGGCGACTTCCAGGTGCTGACCGATTGCAGCACTGATGTCAAAAAAGGCGAAGTGATCGTGGTGTGCGGGCCGTCCGGCTCGGGCAAGTCCACCCTCATCAAGTGCGTCAACGCGCTGGAACCGTTCCAGAAGGGCGACATCGTGGTCGACGGCACCTCCATCGCCGACCCGAAAACCAACCTGCCAAAACTGCGTTCACGCGTGGGCATGGTGTTCCAGCACTTCGAACTGTTCCCGCACCTGACCATCACCGAGAACCTGACCATCGCGCAGATCAAGGTGCTGGGTCGCAGCAAGGAAGAAGCCACCAAGAAGGGCCTGCAATTGCTTGAGCGTGTAGGCCTGTCGGCGCACGCCCACAAGCACCCGGGTCAGCTTTCCGGCGGCCAGCAACAACGTGTGGCTATTGCCCGCGCCTTGGCCATGGACCCGATCGTGATGCTGTTCGACGAACCCACCTCAGCCCTCGACCCGGAAATGGTCAACGAAGTACTGGACGTGATGGTGCAACTGGCCCACGAAGGCATGACCATGATGTGCGTGACCCACGAAATGGGCTTCGCCCGCAAAGTGGCCGACCGCGTAATCTTCATGGACGCCGGCAAGATCATCGAAGACTGCCCGAAAGAAGAATTCTTCGGCGACATCAGCGCCCGCTCCGAACGCGCGCAGCAATTCCTTGAGAAAATCCTGCAGCACTAAGCATTACAGCGCTTTCACTGTAGAAACCGGATCCATTATGGGAGCAAGCCCGCTCCCACAATGGACCGTACAGGCAGGCAAGCGCTGGTTGACCCAAGGCATCTGTGATGAAATGCGACCCCAACCAATTTCGCGCCGCACCGCCATCACTTGCCGTGAAACCACGCCTGATACGCCAACTGTTCCTGCCGCCGTTGATCATCGCCCTGATGATCAGCCTGGGTTATATCGGCTTCTGGATCAGTGAGTACTACGGCATCCGCACCCTCAGCGATACCGGCGAACGCCAACTGGAGTTGCATGCCCGCACCGTCGAAAGCGAACTAAGCAAATACACCTACCTGCCCAGCCTTCTGGAACTGGAGTCCAGCGTCTCCAAACTGCTGGCCGACCCAACCCAGGAAACCCGCAAGACCGTCAACGACTACCTCGAAGGCCTGAACCGACGCAGTCGCAGTCGGGCCATCTACGTGATGGACACCACCGGCCGCGTGCTGGCCACCAGTAACTGGCGCGATGCCGACAGTTACCAGGGTGAAGACCTGTCCTTTCGTGCCTACTTCCAGAACGCCGTGCGTGGTCAGCCCGGGCGGTTCTATGGCATCGGCAGCACCAACGGCGAACCTGGCTACTACCTGGCCCACGGCCTGGAAGAACACGGCAAAATCATCGGCGTCGCCGTGGTCAAAGTGCGCCTCGAAGCCCTGGAGGAACGCTGGCAACGCGCGCGCCTCGAGGCCTTCGTCAGCGATGAGAACGGCATCATCATCCTTTCCAGCGACCCGGCCCGCCGCCTCAAGGCCGTGCGCCCGCTGAGCGATGACACCAAGGATCGCCTGGCCCACAGCCTGCAGTATTACTGGGCGACATTGAACGAGCTGGAACCCCTGGCCCGCGAGCGCCTCAATGAAGCCACCGAGAAACTGACGTTCCCAGCCAACAACGAAGTGGTGAACGACCAGCGCGAAGTCAGCTACCTGGCGCAAACCCGTCCGCTTAATGACACACCCTGGAATTTCACCCTGCTTACCCCGCTCAACGACCTGCGTCGCGCCGCCATCAACCAGGGCATCCTGGTGGCGGTCGCGTTTGGCCTGGTGGCGTTTTTGCTGATTGCCTGGAATGAGCGGCGCAAAGTCATCGCCACCCGCCTCGCCGCGCGGGAAGCCCTGCAGGAAGCCAACAGCCAGCTGGAGCGTCGGATTGCCGAACGCACCGCCGACCTGCGCGCCAGCAACGAACGGCTCAAGGGCCAGATCCGCGAACGCCGCCAGGCCGAAGAAACCCTGCGCCGCGCCCAGGATGAACTGGTGCAGGCCGGCAAACTGGCGGCTATCGGCCAGATGTCCACCAGCATCGCCCACGAACTGAACCAGCCCCTGGCCGCCTTGCGCACCTTGTCCGGCAACACGGTGCGTTTCCTCGAGCGCGGCGCCCTCGACACCGCCAGCGCCAACCTCAAGACCATTAATGAACTGATCGACCGCATGGGCCGCATCACCGCCAGCCTGCGCTCCTTCGCCCGGCGCGGCGATGACCAGGGCGAAGCCAACCTCGCCAAAGCCGTGGACGCCGCGTTCCAGGTACTGGGCGCGCGCCTGGACGACCTGTCGCTGAGCGTGCACCGTGACTTTGTCCCCGCCCAACTGCAAATCGACCAGACGCGCCTGGAGCAGATCCTGGTCAACCTGATCGGCAATGCCCTCGACGCCATGCAGGCCCAACCTGCCCCCGAGCTGTGGCTGGACGGCAGCAGCAGCGAGGGCAAATATCGCCTGCACGTACGCGACAACGGCCACGGCATCGACGCCGAGGCGCGCAAACATTTGTTCGAACCGTTCTTCACCACCAAACCCGGCGAGCAAGGCCTGGGCTTGGGCCTGACGCTTTCCGCCAGCCTCGCGGCGGCCACTGGCGGCAACCTTGCCGTGGAGCATCCGGCCAGTGGTGGAACGACCTTTGTCCTGAGCCTGCCGCTGGCGGGTGCTCAAAAAGCTGAGTCGACATGAATACAGACGCTACAGTCCCTAAAGACGACCTCACCGTGCTGATCGTCGAAGACGACCCCCATGTACTGCTCGGCTGCCAGCAAGCCCTGGCACTGGAAGACATCCACAGCGTCGGCGTGGGCAGTGCCGAAGAAGCCTTGAAGCGCATCGGCGAGAACTTCGCGGGCATTGTGATCAGTGACATCCGCTTGCCGGGCATTGATGGCCTGGAGCTGCTCACCCGCCTCAAGGCCCTGGATAAAAGCCTGCCGGTGGTGCTGATTACCGGGCATGGCGATATCTCCATGGCGGTCGGCGCGATGCGCAACGGCGCCTACGATTTCATGGAGAAACCCTTCTCCCCCGAACGCCTGGTGGACGTCGCCCGTCGCGCCCTGGAGCAGCGCGGGCTGGCGCGGGAAGTCTGGTCGTTGCGCCGTCAGCTGGCCGAGCGCGACGCCCTCGAGGGCCGCATCATTGGCCGCTCGCCCGCCATGCAGAACCTGCGCGAGCTGATCGCCAACGTCGCCGACACCTCGGCCAACGTGCTGATCGAAGGCGAGACCGGCACCGGCAAGGAACTGGTCGCGCGCTGCCTGCACGATTTCAGCCGGCGCCATTCGCACCAGTTCGTCGCGTTGAACTGCGGCGGCTTGCCGGAGAACCTCTTCGAAAGCGAGATTTTCGGCCACGAAGCCAACGCCTTTACCGGCGCCGGCAAGCGCCGCATCGGCAAGATCGAGCACGCCCACGAAGGCACGTTGTTCCTTGATGAAGTGGAAAGCATGCCGATCAACCTGCAGATCAAACTGCTACGGGTGCTGCAGGAACGCACCCTGGAACGCTTGGGTTCGAACCAGAGCGTGGCAGTGGATTGCCGGGTGATAGCCGCCACCAAGTCCGACCTCGACGAATTGAGCCGTGCCAGTCAGTTCCGCAGCGACCTGTACTACCGCCTCAACGTGGTGACCCTTGAACTGCCGCCGCTGCGCGAACGCCGCGAAGACATCCTGCAGCTGTTCGAACATTTCCTGCAGCAATCATCCTTGCGCTTCGACCGGGCCGTGCCGGAATTGGACAACCAGACCCTGTCGAACCTGATGAGCCACGACTGGCCCGGCAACGTGCGCGAACTGCGCAACGTCGCCGAACGCTTCGCCCTGGGCCTGCCCGCCTTCAAGAAAAGCGGCGCCAGCGGCGGCAACCATGGCCTGGCCTTTACCGAGGCGGTGGAGGCCTTCGAACGCAACCTGCTCAACGATGCCTTGCAACGCAGTGGCGGCAACCTGACCCAGGCCAGCCAGGAATTGGGGATGGCCAAGACCACCTTGTTCGATAAAGTTAAAAAGTACGGGTTGAGCCACTGATGGATCTATTCTTGAAAGCCGCCCTGGGCGCGGCGGTGGTGCTGATCCTGGCGGCGCTGGCCAAGACCAAGAACTATTACATCGCAGGGTTGGTACCGCTGTTTCCGACCTTTGCGTTGATCGCGCATTACATCGTCGGCAAGGGCCGCTCGGTGGACGATTTGAAGACCACCATCCTGTTCGGAATGTGGTCGATCATTCCGTATTTTGTGTATTTGGCGACGTTGTATGTGGTGGTGGATCGGATGCGGTTGGAGGCCTCTTTAGCCGTAGCGGCGGTAGCGTGGTTGATGGCCGCAACCGTCCTGGTCAGCATCTGGGTACGCGTCCATTCCTGACAAAACACGGTCGAAATGTAGCTAACAGGGGATCAGCGTACGATCTTGTCGACTTGAATCCCCAGCTTCTTCAAGCGATACCAAAAGCTCCTCTCCGAAATCCCGATCTTCGCCGCCGCCGCAGCCTGCACGCCGTTGCTCTCCTGCAACGCTGCCAGAATGTAGGCCTTCTCCACCTCCGCCAGCGCCGCATCCAGGTCCTGGGGAATCCCCGGCCCCTCGCTGAGGATCGCCGCTAAGCCGCCCTCGCTCGGCTTCGAGGCAAACAAATAACCCGGTAGGTCGATATCTTCGATCACGGGAGAGGCGGCCACGATGGTCGCGCGCTCCACGCAGTTCTGCAGCTCACGAATATTGCCCGGCCAGTGATACGCCGCCATGGCCTGCAACGCTTCGGCGCTGAAACCGGTAATGCGCTTGCCGGCCGTGGCGCTGAGGGTGTGGGCGAAGTGGCGAGCCAGGGGCGCGATGTCCTCCACACGCTCGCGCAAGGCCGGCAAAGGAATCGGGAACACGTTGAGGCGGTAATAAAGGTCTTCACGAAACTCTTTGTTAGCCACCGCCTCCAGCAGGTTCTTATTGGTAGCGGCGATCACCCGCACATCCACCTTGCGCTCGCGGGGGTCGCCCACCGGCTCGATCACCCGCTCCTGCAAGGCGCGCAGGATCTTGGCCTGTAACGCCAGGGGCATATCGCCCACTTCATCCAGGAACAATGTGCCTTTGTCGGCCTGCTGGAAGCGCCCTACCCGATCAGCCACGGCGCCGGTAAACGCGCCCTTGCGATGGCCGAACATTTCGCTTTCCAGCAAGCCTTCCGGGATCGCCGCGCAATTGACCGCCACGAACGGTTTGTCAGCCCGGCAGCCGTGTTTGTGGATGGCGCGGGCGACCATTTCCTTGCCGGTGCCGCTTTCACCCGTCAGCAGGATGGTGGCGCTGCTGTCACGCACCGAGTCCACCGCTTGCAGCACCTTGCGAAACGCCGGGCTGTCGCCCACCAGGCTGTCGAACTGCGCGTGCTCATCCAGCTCGGCACGCAGGCGTGCGTTGTCGCGCATGATGTCGCGAAATTGCAGGGCCTTGGCCACGGTGATGTCGAGCTCGTCGATATCGAACGGCTTGGCGATGTAGTCGTAGGCGCCGTTGCGCATCGACTGCACGGCGTTTTTCACCGTGCTGTAGGCGGTCATCACAATCACCGGCACGTGCGGGTAGCGCACCTTGATCTCGGCCAGCAGCGCCGGCCCGTCCATGCCGGGCATGCGCCAATCGCTGATCACCAGGTCGATGTCTTCCTGCTCCAGCACCTTGAGCGCGTGCAGGCCGTTGCCGGCGACAAACACCTGCACCTCGTTCTGGCCCAGGGCCGAGGCAAGCAGGTCGCAGAGCTTGGGTTCGTCGTCGACTACCAGAATGTTATGCGTCATGACTGTCCTCGTCGTCTTCGC
This sequence comes from Pseudomonas sp. EA_15y_Pfl1_P101, assembly GCF_963970835.1. Classification (NCBI taxonomy): domain Bacteria; kingdom Pseudomonadati; phylum Pseudomonadota; class Gammaproteobacteria; order Pseudomonadales; family Pseudomonadaceae; genus Pseudomonas; species Pseudomonas sp. EA_15y_Pfl1_P101. The sequence goes on from NZ_CAXAPA010000001.1 coordinate 199,107, forward strand.
CCATTGCCGGAATGTACAGGCTGAACGTGGCGCCGGCATCTTTCTCGCTGGCACATTCGATGCTGCCGTCGTGACTTTCCATAATCGAATAGACTTTAGCCAGGCCCAGGCCGGTGCCGGAAGCCTTGGTGGTGACGAATGGCGTGAAGATACGCTCGACCATTTCCGCCGGAATACCCTGGCCGGTGTCGGCGATGCTGATCACCGTATTTTCGCCCACGGCGCGAATGCCCAGAGTTAGGCGTCCACCTTCGGGCATTGCGTCGATGGCGTTGAGAATCAGGTTGAGGCACGCCTGCTTGAGCTGCTTGGCATCCGCGTAGATCGTCGCCCCCGGCGCCTGGTCGTCGATGTGTGCATCGATGTTATGGGTGGCCAATTCCGGGCCGCAGAAGCCGAGGATTTCCTCCACCAAGGGTCGCGTTGGCTGCAGCACGCGCAACGGTGGGTTGGGCTTGGCAAAGTCGAGAAACTCGGTGATCAGGTCGTTGATGCGGCTGACTTCACTGATCACGTATTCCAGGTGACGCTTGTCGGTTTCCGCCAGGTCAGCGCGACGGTGCAGCAGTTGCGTCGCCGTCTTGATGATCCCCAGCGGGTTGCGGATCTCGTGAGCCAGGCCCATGGCGACTTCACCCAAGGCATGCAGGCGATCACGCCGACGCAACTGGGCTTCAAGGTGATGCAACTCGCCCAGACGCTCGCTCATGTGGTTGAAGGTGCTGCTCAACTGCGCCAGCTCGTCGCCGCCGCTGACCTCCACGCGGTGCGCGTAGTCGCCGGAAATCACCGCGTTAACACCTTGGGACAGGTCGCGCAAAGGCTTGGTCAGGCGTCGCGACACCAACACCCCGGCCGCCAACGACAGCGCCGAACTGAGCAGGAAGATCAGCACGAACAGATTACTCTGGTTCACCAGCCCGACCAGGCTGGTGTGGCGCAGCAGGCCGCTGAAAATCACGCCTTGCAAGTCACCGGCATCATTGAAGATCGGCCAGTACAAACCGCTGTAGTTATTGGTGAACTGCTCGCTGGGCTGCCGGGTGGCGCGCATCGCGGTTTCAACGCTCTTGGGGATGCGCGAAGGGTGATCCTCAAACCGTTGGGTCGAGAAAATCTCGGAGAAACCGTCCGGGTTGGCCAGGTACAGGCGCAGGTCGAGGGAATGCACATCGGCCACGCTGGTGAGGAAACTGCTGTCCAGGTAAGTCCCGACCAGCAGCTCGTAATCAACGCCGTCCTGGGAGGTATCGAACGTCGAGACCACGATGCCGGTGGACACGCCCCCCACCTGCACAGTCTGCAACACCGTATTTTTGGCCAGGCTGATCTGCTTGACGATGTCGGATGCGGCGGTACTGAACACGACTTTTTGGTCACTGGTGCGAATCAACGCTACCACGTCGATATCAGTGGCATCGGCAATGTCGGCGGTCAGCCGGTCGTGTTTGGCGGCTTGCTTGTTCTCAGGCGGGCTGGTGTAGCGCAGGAACAATTTGGCCATGCGCGCGTTGTCATGAAGGATATCGCCGATCTCGTCCTTGACGATCTTGGTGGATTCCTGCAGCCAGATGCGCACGTTGCTGTCGAAGATCTGCGACAACGTAGTGGCGGCCAACTCCGCCGCGATCATGGTCGGGATCACACTGACCAACCAGAACGCCAGCACCAGCTTGCGCTGGACGCTCCAGCGCGAAATGGCAAAGGGGCGGGCTTTCTGGCGGGTCTTGGTGATCATCAGGTTTCGCTTATCGCAGCAGCCATGGCGGGGTCGGAACGGTCCGGTCGAATAAACACTTTTACAAGCTTGAGCAGGCCATTGACCAGCCGGTTGCGGTGGCGGAAAAACACACGGTTACCCTGGAACTCACAGCCCAGGCGCAGCTTACTGGCATACCCGGCCTGCCCACACTCATACAACGCAATATTATTCTGAATACAGTAGTCGACGTTAGTCAGCCAACTACGGAAGTACAGGTTGTAGTCGCGGGTGAACTCGACGTCATGCCCGAAAAACTTGTCCACCAGCCGTTGTTCGTCCACCAGCATCAGGTTGAACGCCACCAGTCGCTCGTCTACCCAGTAAAGAACACAGACCGCGCGCTGATCAAGCCGTTCGAGCACGCCGGTGAAGTAGCCGGCAGGCAGCCGTTCGAACTGCAACTCGGCGCGTGTCAGCGTGGCTTCGTACAGGCGCATGACGTCGGGCAGCACGTCGTCGATATTGCGCCGCCACTCCACCCGCGGCCCCGGCGCGCGCAGTTTGCGGCGCAGGTCCTTGCGGGTGGATTTGCCCAGCGAGCCGAGGTAAGCATCTACCGATCCATAAGGCAGCGGCAACACGCCGGTGGGCAGGCTCGGCATGCTTTGAAAGCCTGCCGCCCGGCAAGTCTCAAGCCAATAGGGGTCTCTGCTCGGCGCGTCCTTGACCGCCACCAGGCCGATACCAACGTCATCGGCATCCCGGCGCGCGGCTTCCAGCAGGTGCTTGAGCATCATCGGGCGGCGCGCATCCGCCACGCCACTGGCGAAACCCACGTCGCAACGTTCGGCCACCGGAGAGCCGAGGGCATACAACCCCAACTGCAAAAACCCGGGCCACAGCCGTTCTACACGCTCGGTCAGGCGCTTGCCGGCGCCCGATACCGTGGTGTCGAGGCGATAATGAGTAATGAACGCGGCGGCCACTGCCACCAGCGTGCCATTTTCGTAGACCGCCAGGTAACGCCACTGAAAATCATCGATAGCGGCGTTTTCCACGGCGACGTAATAGTCCCAGTCTTCCAGGGCTCCCGGGAAACAGTCGTTCCAGGCACTGCGCTGGATGGCCCGGATGGTTGGAAAGGCTTGGGTGGTAATCACGTATTCCCCTTATTTCTTTGGCGAACGCCGATCCAATGTGGGAGCTGTCGAGCTTAAGCGAGGCTGCGATAGCATCACCTCGGTTTCACTGATAGACCGAGGCGCCTGCATCGCTGCCTCGCTTAAGCTCGACAGCTCCCACAACGACCCGATTTGGCAGAACATAATGCGTGTGCTGTTCGATGAACTCGGCACTCAACTCGATCACCCGGCGGTATTGCAGGTCGACGGTGATCATGTGGTAGCAGTTGTCCAACAGAATCTTGGTCACCGGCCCGCCCAAGTGGCGCTCCACGTAATCGGCGTTCCAGCGGCTGGTGATGTCGTCCTCAATGGAATGCAACACCAGCGCGGGTACGTTGATCGATGGCATGCGCTTTTTGACCACGGCGTTCATCCAGTGCAATTCACGCACGGTCACGCCCTCCATCGTCAACAAACCCGCTTCGCTGCTTTCGCCCTCTTTCATCTGCCGTTCAACGATGGCCCGCAGGCGTTCGTTCTTGATGCCGTAGGGCGGTTTCTCGGTAAAGCGGAACAGGCGCACGCCGAATGGAATACGGATCAGCAACGGCGTGATGAACGCCATTTTGCTGATGCTCCAGCCGTCGTACTTGAGTGTGGTGGAGTACATCAGCAAGCCGGCGACCTGGCCTGGATGCTCCGACGCCAGGTACATCGACATCACCGCGCCCATCGACAAACCACCGACAAACACCTGCTCGTGCCGCTGTTTCACACCGACGAAGGTCTTGCGCACCCCTTCGTACCAGTCGCGCCAGCCAGTGGCTTGCAGGTCGCTGTTGTCACCGCAATGCCCGGCCAGGGTGGGCACATACACCGTGCAATTGCCCGCCTTGGCGAGGCCCTTGGCGACCTGGCGCAACTCCGTCGGGGTGCCGGTCAGGCCGTGGATCAACAGGACCCCGACCGGACCTTCACCGAGAACGAAACCGGCAGAACCTTCACCGAGGTCGATCTCTGCCTGGCTCACCGGTTGGTCGCCCGCACCAGCAGTTGTTCAAGCAACTTCAGGCCCAGTTCGATTTCCGGGTAGCTGATTTCCAGGGACGGTGCCAGGGTGATCACGTTTTTGTAGTAACCGCCCACGTCGAGGATCAGGCCGAGTTTCTGGCCATCTACGACCATGTCGCCTTTCATGCCTTCTTCGACCATGTAGTCCAGGGTCGCCTTGTCTGGCGTGAAACCGTCCGGGCCGCAGATTTCGCAGCGCAGGGCCAAGCCCAGGCCGTCGACGTCGCCGATGATCGGGAAACGTTTCTGCAGGTCTTGCAGGCCTTCGAGGAAAAACTTGCCCTTGGCCATGACCATCGCGCCGTAGTCGACTTCGTTGGTCATCTTGAACATTTCCAGACCTACCGCCGTGCCCAACGGGTTGGAGGCAAAGGTGGAGTGGGTCGAGCCTGGTGGGAAGATCTTCGGGTTGATCAATTCTTCACGGGCCCAGATGCCACCCAGCGGGTTGAGGCCGTTGGTCAGCGCCTTGCCAAAGACGATCACGTCCGGCTGCACGTCGAAGTGCTCGATCGACCACAGTTTGCCGGTGCGATAGAAACCCATCTGGATTTCGTCGGAGACCATCAAAATGCCGTGCTGATCCAGCACGTGCTTGAGTTCGCGGTAAAAGTTCATCGGCGGGATCACGTAGCCGCCGGTGCCCTGGATCGGCTCGACGTAGAACGCTGCGTATTCACACTGATTGGTTTTTGGGTCCCAGACGCCGTTGTATTCGGTCTCGAACAAGCGCGCGAATTGCTGCACGCATTGGCTGCCGTATTCTTCCTTGGTCATGCCTTTAGGGCCGCGGAAGTGGTACGGGAACGGAATGAAGTTGGCGCGTTCACCAAAGTGGCCGTAGCGGCGACGGTAGCGGAAGCTCGAGGTAATCGACGACGCGCCGAGCGTACGGCCGTGGTAGCCGCCTTCGAAGGCGAACATCAGGCTCTTGCCGTTGGACGCGTTACGCACCACCTTCAGGGAGTCTTCGATGGACTGCGAACCGCCCACGTTGAAGTGCACGCGACCGTCGAGGCCGAACTTCTTCTTGGCGTCCACCGCGATCATTTCCGACAGCTCGATCTTGCCCTTGTGCAGGTACTGGCTGGCGATTTGCGGCAGGGTGTCGATCTGCTGTTTCAGCGCATTGTTCAGGCGCGGGTTGGCATAACCGAAGTTGACCGCCGAGTACCACATTTGCAGGTCGAGGTAGGCCTGGTCTTCGGTGTCCCACACGTAGGAGCCTTCGCAACGGCTGAAAATACGCGGCGGCTCGATGTAGTGAACGGTGTCGCCGTAGGAGCAGTATTTGGCTTCTTTATCCAGAAGGATCTGGTCTTCGGCGGTAGCAATACGGATATCAGACATGGTGGAAGAGTTCCTGATTGTCGGAAGAGGTGTTGAAGGTGGTGGCGTTGGCGGCGATGCCTTGTGGCAGCAGCGCCAGCAATGCAGGCACTTCGGCAAAGCTGTCGAAGCGCGCGTGAGGGATGTTGTTGGCCCCGCAGTAGTCGGCGAGGCTGCCCTTGGCGAAGACAAAGTCGGCGGTGGAGGCCACGCACATGTCGGACTTGCCGTCGCCGATCACCAGCACGCGCTTGTGGCGTGGGGTGGATTTGCACTTGCAGTTGCCGGACGCGGCACGGCAGGCGTCGCTGGCGTACGGAAAGTCGATGCGCCAGCTGTTCTGGTCGACCTGGCGCAGGCGGTTGGCGAGGATCGGCAGCAAGCTCACGTAGTTGCGCGAGAGGATCCGCGCGATGCCCTGCTCGATGCCGTCGCTGACCACTTCGATGGACGCGCCCAGGCCGATCACGTGATCGACGAAGTCCGGGAAGTCCGGGTCAATCTCCACGCTGTCGAAATACGCCAGCAGTTCGGAGGGCGTCGCCTTGATCAGCGCCAGTTGGCGGCTCAGGCATTCGCGTGAACCGATGTGCCCATCCAGCCATTCCTGTTCGATGGTTTCCCACTCGGGGCCGGCGAAGCGTTGGAGGACGTTGTCGATGACATCGGTGGGAGTAATGGTCCCGTCGAAGTCACACACGATATGCCAGTGGATCATCTACGTTTACCTTGTAAGGGCGCGCTCAGTGCGCTTGCACAAGGGGTAGAGCAGAGAGTGTGCCAACTGGCCGGCGCCCAGCAGGGCCGGGGCTTTGCCTGATGTTCCAAAGCAATATGTGTCGTGCAAACTACAATTTTTGTAGCTTGCTACAAACAAGATGAGTGCTTGCGTACAGGTGGCCCTTCGCGCGTTCATGCGTGCCTGTCCAGACGAGGAAACGGCTCCATGCTCAAGGCTACTTCTGCTGTATTCGCCGGTTTACTGGGGCTGTGTGGCTTCTCCAGCACGGTCCTGGCCGATGCAATCACCGGCGAAGTGGGCGCGGGCTTCAGCTACCAGCCCCACGACCCCACCGGCAGCCGCTATGAAACACGGCCCGTGCCGTACCTGGATCTGGACTGGGGCAGTGTCAGCCTGAGCACCGATGACGGCTTGACCTGGAGCGCGCTGAACACCAACGGTCTCACTGCCGGCCCCTATATCAATTACCTGCAAGGACGCACCTCCAATGGCTCGCTGCAAGGTTTGCGCAATGTATCGGACATGGCTGAGGTAGGCGGCTTCATCCAGTACGCGCCCGCCGACTTCTGGCGCATTTATGCGCGGCTGGGCCAGGCCGTGGGCGGCGGGCATTCGCAAAGCGGCGCGCTGGGCAAGCTCGGTGGCGAACTCGGGTACCCACTGGGCGGCGGGATTATCGGCAGCACCGGCCTGGCGGCGAACTTCGCCGACGCGCGCCAGACCCAGACGTATTTCGGGGTAGATGCCAATGAATCCGCGGCCTCCGGGATTCGCCCGTACAACGCCAGTGGTGGTTTCCAGAACGTCACGCTGACCCAGAGTTTCGAGTTCCCGCTGGACGCAAAATGGTCGCTGCTGACCAGTGCCAGTTGGGTGCATTTGGTGGGCTCAGCGGCGGACAGCAGCATCGTCAAGCAAACCGGCGACGTGAACCAGGGCCAGGTGCAGACGGCGATCAGTTACAAGTTCGATTAATTCCTACGAGAGAGTGAGAGAAACCTCAGTTCTCTTCGCCTTCGGCCAACAGCGCAATCCCGCCAATAATCACCGCCACCCCCACCCAGTGCAGCGGGCTGATATGTTCCCCCAGCCCCAGCCACGAACCGAGCAACACCACCACAAACACCAGTGAACTCAGCGGGAACGCCAGGGACAGACTGCTGCGCCGCAGGATCAGCATCCACACGAAGAACGCGCCGATGTAGCAGGCTATGGCCGCCAGAATGCCTGGGTTGCGGGCCACCTCACCCAGCCACTGCCAGTTGAAATCCATCTGCCCCAATTGATTACCGGCCACTTTGGTAAACAACTGGCCAGCGCTTTCGGTACAGATCAGCAAGGCCCACAACACCACGGTGCCGAAGCGCCCGTGCAGCCATCCGGTATTCATCGTTTGCGTACTCATGCCTGACTCCCTGCAATGGCCACCAACATCACACCCAGCGTAATCACCAGCGTGCCCATCCAACGGCGGCGGCTGACGGTTTCGCCCAGCACTACCTTGCCCGCCAGTACCACCCCGCAATACGCCAGCGCCGCCGCTGGAAACAACAGGCTCAAAGGCGCACGCGACAGGGCTTCAAGCCAGACGAAAAACTCGACGACATAGGCGCCGATCCCAGCCCAAAGCAACGGCGCATTAAACACCTGGCCCCAGAACGCGTTCAGGCGGAAACCGCCGTCCAGCTCCGGTAAACGGTCCAGGCCGAGCTTGAAAAACAGTTGGCCGACCACATCGAGCACGATGGAAAACGCCACCAGCAACACCACAGTCAACGTCACGCAAACAGCTCCTCAAACAGGTCGATCAGGGCTTCATTGGTCGCCGCATTGCGCTGCAGATCCTCTGCGCTCCAGCGCTCGGGCGGTGGCTGGTCGGACTTGGCCTCCCAGCGCTTGAACGCATTGCTGAACACCGGTGTGGCGAACTCGCCGCACACGTCGATACCGATGATGCGTTTGCGCGCCGCCAACGCCCGCAGGGCTTGCAGCAGGTGGGTCAAGCGCATGCCGCCCTGGTCCCAGTTGGTGGCCGCGTCTTCGCTGGCCAGCACATCCTTGTCGAGGGTGATCCAGATCGCTTCGGTGGGCAGGCTGCTGATCATCTGATCGAGGAAAGCGGCCCAGTCCAGCTCAGCCAGGTTGCGCCAATGCAGGTGGTCTTCGCGCTGCTGATGGCCGGCGCCATCCCCCACCCGGCCCCAGACTTTCGACGGCGGATGCTGCCAGGGAAACAGCTGCAAGTGCCCGCGCTTGAGCGCCCCGAGGTTGCCGCCACGCAGTTGTGGGTTATGCAGGTCATCGCTGCACGGGCCGAGGGTGACGATGCGTTTGATCGCCGGCATTTTCAGCGCACGGTTGACCCATGAGCCACAGTGACGCTTGGGCGCAAAGCGTACCCAGTCGGGGTGGTTGTCGAAGTGGATCAGGCTGATGGGTTCTTTCAAGTCGGCGAGAAACGCCGGCGTCAGGTGGTGATAATCGCCGGAGCCGACAAACAGGATTTCCGGCCGCGCATCCTTAGGCCGAGGCCGCAGGGCCAGGCGTTCAGCGAAGCGCTTCCAGGTTTTTTCGGTAGACCACAGGCGCAGCTTGGGGCCCAGGTCCAGCAGGTCGATACGCGTGGCACGGCCGCTGGCCAAACGCCGGGCAATCGGCGCCTGGCCGGTGAGGCTGTGGTCGAGGTCAAGAATGTTCAAGGCAGTGTTCCCCTAAGGCTTTAGGGGGTCAATGCAAGGGACGGGCCAGCGTTTGTCTTGAGGACAGCGAGTAACCCATGTGGGAGCGGGCTTGCTCGCTCCCACAGTTTGATCTGTGCCTGGCTTTAGGATTTGGCTTCGCTGATGATCTGCCGAATCGCGCCCACAAATGCCTCGGCTGGCTGGCCACCGCTGACGGCGTACTGATCGTTGAACACAATGGTCGGCACCGAGGTCACGCCACGGGAGATCCACAGCTGTTCCTGTTCGCGGACGTCGGCGGCGTATTCATCGGAGGCGAGAATCTCGGCCGCACGTTTGATATCCAGGCCAACGCTTTCGGCGATGATCGCCAGCGTCGCATGATCGGACGGGTCCTGGCCGTCAGTGAAATACGCCTTGAACAGCGCTTCCTTGAGGTTGTACTGCAAGCCTTCCAGCCCGGCCCAATGCAGCAGGCGGTGGGCGTCGAAGGTGTTGTAGATACGGCTCTGACCATCAGTGCGAAAAGCAAAGCCCAACGCAGCCCCCATGTCGCGGATTCGCGCACGGTTTGCCTGGGATTCTTCGGCGGTGGAGCCGTATTTTTCGGTGATGTGCTCGACGATGTTCTGGCCCTCGGCGGGCATGTTCGGGTTCAGCTCGAACGGCTGGAAATGGATCTCGGCCTGTACTTCGGCGCCAAGCTGGTCGAGGGCTTCGGTCAGCCCGCGCAGGCCGATGATGCACCAGGGGCAGGACACGTCGCTGACGAAATCGATTTTCAGGGGAGTACTCATGGCAGGCAACCTCGCTGGCTTGAATGGGCCGCAAAGGTTGCACGATACACCAATGTCACAGCAGCTTCGAAGGCGCGACCGGGTCAATCTGCGCCCAGTGCGCGGCATCTTCACGATGCGCTTGCAGGTACGGCAACACCGCCGCCAGCAATGGCGCCTTGAACGCCTCTTGAAAACGATGGGCCAAGCCAGGAATCAGCTTCAACTGGCTGCCCTGGATATGCGCCGCCAAGTGCACGCCGTGCATCACCGGTAACAGCGGGTCGGCCGTGCCATGCACGACCAGGGTTGGCACGCGCAACTGGTTGAGCAATGGCACCCGGCTCGGTTCGGCAAGGATCGCCATGATCTGGCGCTTCACGCCTTCTGGGTTGAACGCTCTGTCGTAGGACAGCGCCGCCTGATGCAGCAACGCCTGGCGATCATCCTTCACATTCGGGCTGCCCAGCGCCGCCAACAGGTCCGCCTGCTGCTCCAGCGCCACTTCTCGATTGGGCGCACTGCGCCGTGATAACAATTGCACCAGCGCCGCATTCGGCGCTGGCAGGCCTTCGGCGCCAGAACTGGTCATGATCAACGTGAGGCTCTCGACCCGTTGCGGCGCCATGGCCGCCAGGTGCTGGGCGATCATGCCGCCCATGCTCGCACCCAGCACATGGAATTGCTGGACCTGCAAAGCGTTCATCAAGCCCAAGGCGTCGTCGGCCATGTCGGTCAGCGTATACGGCGCCGCCACCGGCAAGCCGAGCTTGTATCGCAGTACCTCAAAGGTCAGGTTGGCGCCCGCCGGCGCCTGGCGCCAGGTCGACAGGCCGACGTCACGGTTGTCGTAGCGGATCACCCGGAACCCCTGTTGGCACAGGGCGACCACCACTTCGTCCGGCCAGTGGATCAACTGCCCGCCCAGGCCCATCACCAGCAACAAGGCAGGGTCGGACGCACGACCGATGCTCTGGTAAGCGATGCTCACCTGAGCCAGGTCGACCGTTTGGGTCGGGACATTGACGTCACATCGAGAAGCCGCAAAAGACGGCAGGCCGAACAGTAAAACGGCCAGTAAAAACAACACGCGCATGAAAAACACCGAAACGCAGAACCCCAGTAGAACGCGAGTCTGATGAAGTTTGTTCAAGCGCGCTGCCACACTTCCATGACAGTTTGATGAAGAGTGCCCGGCGGTCATGGTCGACACGCGTTTCAACATGAGACAAACTCACGCTATCCGCCTTCGTTACAATTTTTCCTCATGGAGAGCCCGTGCTCGAAATCCGCCATCTCAAGACCCTGCACGCCCTGCGCGAGGCTGACAGCCTGGTCGAAGCCGCAGAACGCCTGCACCTGACGCAATCGGCGCTTTCCCACCAGTTCAAAGAGCTGGAAGAGCGCCTGGGCATGCAATTGTTCGTGCGCAAGACCAAGCCGCTGCGTTTCACCAGCGCCGGCTTGCGCCTGTTGCAACTGGCCGACGCAACCCTGCCCTTGCTGCGCGGCGCCGAGCGGGACATCGCGCGCTTGGCCGGCGGCACTGCGGGGCGTTTGCACATGGCGATTGAATGCCACAGCTGCTTCCAGTGGCTGATGCCGACCATTGACCAGTTCCGCGATGCCTGGCCGGAAGTCGAGCTGGACCTGGCGTCCGGTTTTGCCTTCGCGCCGCTACCGGCCCTGGCGCGCGGCGACCTCGACCTGGTGGTGACCTCCGACCCGCTGGAACTGCCGGGCATCACTTATGTGCCGCTGTTCACCTACGAAGCCATGCTAGCAGTGGCCAACCAGCACGCGCTGGCGAACAAGGCGTACATCGTGCCGGAAGACCTGCTGACCGAAACGCTGATCACCTACCCGGTGGAACGCGACCGGCTGGACATCTTCACCCGCTTCCTGGAACCGGCCGACGTGGAACCCGCTCAAGTGCGCACCTCGGAACTGACAGTGATGATGATGCAACTGGTCGCCAGCGGACGTGGCGTGTGCGGCATGCCGCATTGGGCGCTGCATGAATACAGCTCGCGCGGCTACGTGAAGGCCAAGCGCCTGGGCGAGAAAGGCTTGTTTGCGACGCTGTACGCGGGGATTCGCGCGGACATGCTGGACGCGCCGTATATGCGCGATTTTTTGCTGACGGCCAAGGACACGTCGTTTTCAACGTTGGATGGGGTGAGTGCGGTTCGCTGACTTAAGAACACTGCGATCCCGTGTGGGAGCAGGCAAGCCAGCTCCCACATTGAACATCAGTGATCTTCCAGTTCGCGCCACATGTGGATCTTGTCGAAGTATTCGATGCCGACGCGCACCGCCAATGGCTCCAGGCCGTATTGGATAAAACCGCAGCGTTGGTACAAGGCAAACGCCGCGTCATTACCGGCCGTGACGGTCAGCTGGATCACCTTGAGGCGCGGCTGTTTGCGCGCTTCTTCCAATGCCGCCTCGACCAACTGACGGCCCAGCCCTTTTTGCTGGTGGGCCGCGTTCACATACATGCCGAACAGCGTCACCTTGTGCCGCGCTTTCTCTCGCGCTTCAAACGCCAGGCCGACAATGCCGGCCAGTTCATCCCCTTCGAAAGCACCGAGCAGCCGGTCCAGCGGACTGCTCAAGCGTTTTTCCCACCCGCTCAACGGCATCGCGGCACGCTCCGCCACGCTGGAGGTGAACGCCTGGGGATAGGCGCCATAGGCCTCAAGCATCAATGCACGATAGGCCTCGGCGTCATGCGTCCCCAGCGTGCGAACCATCATGCGTTCAGGGACGAGCGGTAAAATGGCAGGATCAAATCGCGCGTCAAGGGCGCCAACTGCAGGCCTCCGTCGCCGGCAGGGTCAATCCAGCGTACCTCTTCGATTTCGGCGGCGGGGGTTACCACAACGTCGATCTGCACCTGGAACAACTCGGCTTCCACGGTGAACCCCGGCTCGTTGGCGGCCGGCGCCGTGAACGTCCCGAGGTACACGGCTTCGCTCGGCTCGATACGCAGGTTCAGCTCTTCGTGCAACTCACGAGCCAAGGCCTCGGCGGGTTGCTCGCCAGCGTCGATCTTGCCGCCGGGTTGCATGAAGGCCTGGGTGCCGCGCTTGCGCACCAGCAGGGTCTGGCCGTCAGCGCCGATCAGGAGGGCAGCGGCGATGCGGATCGTGGAGGTCATGAAAAGTCGTCCTTGGCGGTAAAGGCCGTAAGGATCACATGCGCCCGGGCACACCGCAATCAATGTGAGCGCTGGCTTGCCTGCGATAGCGGTTTGACTGAAGCCAGCTCCCACATCCTTTAACGCGCTCAGCCGGGGGGCGCAGTTTGCTCCTTGATAAACAAGCTGTAGCGCGCGCCTTCCATGGCCTCGAACGCAATCAACTTGTCCACCAACGGCAGGTTCAACACCTTGCCGGCGTTAAGCAACAGCATGCCGTTGTCAGCATTGAGGTTGCGCGCCAGTACCATTCCCTCCTCCAACTCGCGGGTGCCAAGGACTTTGACGCTGGGGTCGCCCAAGGTCACGTCTTTGAGGTAGATGGCGCAGACCATTACAAAATCTTCGACCATCACCGGGTCATACAGCCGCCCAGCGTATTTTCGGATGTACAGCAGCGCCTCGTCGCTGTTCATCTGCCGCTCCAGGATCAGACCTTTTTGCAGCTCAATAAAATCCACCGCAAGTTTCAGCAGACGCGAGCCGGCGGGAATCGCTTCACCCTTGAGGTGGTCAGGGAAGCCGCTGCCGTCCCAGCGTTCCTGGTGATGGCGGATCAGCCGCGCGGCATCCTTCATCGGGTCCAGGGTCATCAGCAGTGATTCACTCTGGGTGGCGTAGGCGCGATAGCGTTCACGGTCGCTGCCGTGCAGCAGGTCCGAGGGTGAAGCCATCATGCTGTCGCTCCAGCTCAGCTTGCCGATGTTGTAAAGCGCGGCGGCCATGGTCAGGTCACGGTTGCTGGCCTCGTCCACACCATGGGCCACACACCAGGTGCGTACCAGTTCGATGATTTGCCGATTGGTCTGCTTGGCGCGGGGCAGGCGCAGGTTGGCCAACAGCGAGAACACCTCCGTGCCGGTGGCGTAGCTGTGCTTGAGTTCTTCGTAGGCCAGGTCGAGCATGTCGGCGGTCTGTTGCAGCTCGCTGGTACGCGAGGCCACACGTTTTTCCAGGGTGGCGTTGAGCTGCTTGAGTTCATCGTTCTGCTGCTGGATCAGTTGTTCGAGGCGCAGGCGTTCAAGCTCGGAATGCTGGTGGGCCAGGGATTGGCGCAGCGCCAGCAGTAACTCCTCATCTTTCCAGGGTTTGCTCAGGTAGCGGTAGATCTCGCCTTCATTGATGGCTTTGACGATCAGCGTCAGGTCGGTCTCGCCTGTCAGCAGAATGCGCACGGTGTGGGGATAGCGCTGGTGGACATGAGCCAGCAGCGAAGCACCGTCCATGTCCGGCAGGCGCGCGGCGCTCATCACCAGGTCGACGGGTTGGCTGGCCAGGATGACCAAAGCTTCGGCAGCGCAAGTGGCGCTGTGCAGGTCGAAAGGTTCCAGACGCAACAGGTGCGTGAGGCTGTGGAGAACCTCCGGATGCGCATCAATCAACAGCACCACGGCGCGGTCGGTATCGGTGAACGTAACTGACTCTCCCATGAGACACCTCGGATCGTCGGTGTGCGGTCCTTAGGTTGGGGTGTGCCTTCCTGGCCATTACTGAGTAGTTTAGTAGGTTTGGTAAAAGGTGATAGCTTTCCGACATCAACGCATAAAAAAGCCGCTCCGGAAACCAGAGCAGCCTTCGAGGGGAAACCAACATGCCTCACGCTTCAGCGTTTTTCGGGCTCGAACCAAACGAAGCAAAACGCTTGTTGAACCCGGCAATCCGGCCTTCGACCTGGGTCTTGCGCTGTTGGCCGGTGTAGATCGGGTGCGAGGCGCTGGATACGTCCAGCGGGATGTAGGGGTAAGAGTTGCCGTCGCTATGGGTGTGGGTGCGGTCGCTGTCGGCGGTGGAGCCGATCAGGAAGAACACGTCGGCGGCGGTGTCGTGGAACAGCACGGTGCGGTAGTCGGGATGGATACCAGCTTTCATAAGGCCTCCGGGGCATCTGGGTGCTTTTGATGCGTTATACAGTAACATAAATCATGCACCCAAACGAGAACCGATTGCAATAAGGATAGGCCTGTAGCTTCTATGCGGCTTCCTTGAAGTCCATTTCCGGTGGCTGTCGAGAGAAACCGCGGGTGAGGAAGCCCAGGTAAACCACCCCGATCGCCAACCACGCCAAGCCCAGGTAAATCGCCAGGTGATCGAGGCTGACCATCAGCCATAAATCCGCCAGCAGGCCGATGGCCGGGAATACCAGGAACAGGATCAGCTCACGCACACCCCGTTGCTTGGCGCCGATCCAGTAATGGAAGATCACCGACAGGTTCACCAGACTGAACGCCAGGAAGGCGCCGAAGTTGATAAACGATGTGGACGTGGTCACGTCCAGCTTCAACGCCAGCAGCGCCACCACCGCGCACAACAGGATGCTGTTGACCGGTGTGCCAAAGCGCGCATGCAGGGAGCCAAAGAACGACTTGGGCAACACGCCGTCGCGGCCCATCGCAAACAACAAGCGCGAACCACTGGCCTGGGCCGACAGCCCCGAGGCGAACTGGCCAACGATCAGGCCGATCAGGAAGATCGACACAAACAAGTCGCCACCGATGTTGCGCGCGATTTCATACGCCGCCGAATCCACATTGGTGAATTCGAAAGACGGGTGCGCGATCTGCACAAAGTAGGACACCGCCACGAAAATCAGCCCGCCAATCAGGGTGATCAACATGATCGCTCGTGGGATGGTGCGGCGCGGGTCGCGGGTTTCTTCGGTGAGGGTGCTGACCGCGTCAAAGCCCAGGAATGAATAGCAAGCGATGGCCGCGCCGCTCATGATCAGCGGAAGTTGCATCTGGCCGTTGAAGAACGGAGCGGTCGTCCATAGAGGCTTGCTAGCATCACCACCGATGTAGTGGATGCACAGCGCCACAAACGCAATCAACACCAGAAACTGCACCAGCATCAGCAAGGCATTGATGCCGTTCGCCAGCTTGAGGCCGACGATATTGATGGCGCTGGTGATGCCGATAAACGCCAACACCCAGATCCACTGCGCCAGCGCTGGGAACGCTGAGTTGAGGTACGCCGCACCGATCAGCCATATCGCCATGGGCAGGAACAGGTAGTCGAGCAGCACTGCCCAGCCGGCGATAAACCCCAGTTTCGGGCTGATGGCTTTGCGCACGTAGCTGTAGGCGGAACCGGCGACCGGAAACGCCGAGGCCATGCGCCCGTAACTCATGGCGGTGAAGAACATCGCCACAAGCGCTGCCAGATAAGCGGCGGGGACCATACCCGCAGTGGATTGCGCCAGGATACCGAAGGTGCCGAGCACAATGATCGGCGTCATATAGGCGATGCCGAACAGCACCACCGACCCTAATGACAGGGTGCGTTGCAAATGAGCCATGAGCGATTCTCCGCGAAATTATTAGATTTATGGCAGAACTTAAGTCGATGAAGCCGTTGTCGTTTTTCTTATGTCGATCGTAGTGAGCGGGCTTAAGGAATCAGCAGTTCGCGCGTGCCGTCAGTGTGCTCGATCACCTCACCCGGCAACTTCAAGCGCTGGTCATCCAGGTAGCGGTAGTCCTTTCGCGCCGCTGCCAATTGGTCGAGATCCAGCTCGACCGTGAATTGCCCTTCGTCGCGCCCGGCTTCAAACAGCAAGGTACCAAACGGGTCCACCAGCGCACTGCCACCGGCAAACAACAATCCGCCATCCCCCTCTTCCACTCGGTTGACCATCAGCGCAAACGCCTGGTTTTCCTGGGCGCGCGCCATGATCGCGGTGCGGTGCGTGGGGCCGTACGGGTCCATGTTGCCGTTGGTGACGATCAGCAATTCGGCGCCCAGTTGCGCATTGGCTCGGGCGGTTTCCGGGAACTCAATGTCGTAGCAGATCAACAGACCGACGCGCACACCGTTCCAGAGGCAAGTGGCGTAGCGATCGCCTGGGGCGAATACACCGCGATCCGAGGCCCACAGATGGGTCTTGCGATAACGCAGGGCGATGCCTTCGGGGGTGATCAGCAAGGTGGTGTTATAGAATTGGCCGTCGTCGCTTTCGGCCATGCCGATCACCACGGCGATATGGCGCGCGCGGGCGGCCTGGATCACAGCCTGCACGGTAGGCCCGTCCAGCGGTTCAGCGATGTCAGCGACGGTCTCGGCGCTGGGGAAGCCCATCAGGTGGGTTTCCGGGAAGACGATCAGTTGCGTGTCCGCAGCCGCTGCAGCGATCGCCGCCAAGGCCCGCTCAAGGTTGTAAGCTGTACCGTTATCACGGCCCGCCAACTGGGCAAATTCGACCTTCATGGGTATTCCTCGTTCTGTGTACGTGCCGCAGTATGCGCAGGCGCAACCGGCCAGGGAATCACGCGGCGGGGGTAACCCGATAGGGGTAGAACAATGACCATGTCATTGCAAGACATCGCCTGGCACCGTTCGGTGGGGCAAATGATAGACGCCCTGGACCAGCCCAATTTCTGGACCCAGCTTGTCCGCCTGCTGGACCAATACGTGCCGTTCGACAGTTGGGTGGTATTGCTGTTCAGCAGCGAACACCGCCCGCTGGTATTCGCCGAATGCCCAGGCGTCGATGGCACACCGGATCATTTGTTCCAGGACTACCTCAACGGCCTGTACCTGCTCGACCCCTTCTACATCGCCAGCCGTGAACACTCGCGCACCGGGCTGTTGCGCCTGGCCGAAGTGGCGCCGGAGCACTTCGAACTCACCGAGTACTATCAGCGCTACTTCCGCCTGAACGTGGTGGCTGATGAAATCCAATTTAATTGCCAGCAGCCGGATGGGCGTACCCTGTGCCTGTCACTGGGCTCCAGGCAGCGCTTTGACCCGGCGCAGATTGCCCTGCTGTCGTTGATCCAGCCCTGGGTGCTGGGCCTGCTGCGCCAGCGCCTGCCCTTTGAACTGCACCAGGTCAGCGCCCCGCAGCCGCCGGTCCAGAATGATGAGTGGGGCGCGCAACTCACCGCCCGCGAGCTGGATGTGGGCCGTTTGATGCTCAGCGGTTGCTCCAGCAAAGAAATCGCTCGTAAGCTGGAAATCTCTGTTGAAACCGTGAAAGTCCATAAGAAACACATGTACAGCAAGCTAGGGATCAAATCCCAGTCAGAGCTGTTCTCGATCTTTCTACAGGCGCAAAACGCCTAGCCGATGAGTCCGAATTCAGGAAACCCGTATGAGCCTGTCGCTACTGAGTCGTTACGCTTTCTTTGCCGTGTGCGTCATTTTCACCCTCGCCAGCCTCCCCTTTATCGAACATGAATGGCTGTGGCCGATCACGGTGGTCACCGGGGTGTTGAGCCTGATCGGGATTTTCGACCTGCTGCAAAGCCCCCACGCCGTACGCCGCAACTACCCGATCCTGGGCAATATCCGTTACCTGGTAGAAGCCATCCGCCCGGAAATCCGCCAGTACCTGCTGGAGTCCGACAGCGACGCCCTGCCCTTCTCCCGGGCCCAGCGTTCATTGGTGTATTCGCGCGCCAAGAATGAATCTGCCGACAAACCCTTCGGCACCTTGATCGACGTGTACCAGTCAGGTTTCGAATTCATCGGCCACTCCATGCGCCCCGCGCCGCTCAGCGACCCCAGCGCGTTTCGCGTGATGGTTGGCGGCCCACAGTGCACGCAACCGTACTCGGCGTCGGTGTTCAATATCTCGGCAATGAGCTTTGGTTCGTTGAGCGCCAACGCAATTCGCGCGTTGAACCAAGGTGCCAAACTGGGCAACTTCGCCCATGACACCGGCGAAGGCAGTATCAGCTCCTACCACCGTGAGAACGGCGGCGACCTGACCTGGGAATTGGGCAGCGGCTATTTCGGCTGCCGCACCAGTGACGGCCGTTTCGACCCGGAACGTTTCGCCGTGCAGGCGCAGAATCCACAAGTGCGCATGATCGAAATCAAGTTAAGCCAGGGCGCCAAACCCGGCCATGGCGGGATCCTGCCCAAGCACAAAGTCACCCAGGAAATTGCCGATACCCGCGGCATCATGATGGGCGAAGACTGCATCTCGCCGTCGCGCCACAGCGCGTTTTCCACCCCTATCGAACTGATGCAGTTCATCGCCCAACTGCGCGAACTGTCCGGCGGCAAACCGGTAGGCTTCAAGTTCTGCCTGGGTCACCCGTGGGAATTCATGGGCATCGCCAAGGCCATGCTCGAAACCGGCATCCTGCCGGACTTTATCGTAGTGGATGGCAAGGAAGGCGGCACCGGCGCCGCGCCCGTGGAGTTCACCGACCATATCGGCGTACCGCTGCGCGAAGGCCTGCTGTTTGTGCACAACACCCTGGTGGGCCTGAACCTGCGCGACAAGATCAAGCTCGGCGCCAGCGGCAAGATCGTCAGCGCGTTCGATATCGCCAGCGTCCTGGCCATCGGCGCCGATTGGGCCAACTCGGCGCGCGGCTTTATGTTCGCGATCGGTTGCATTCAATCGCAGAGCTGCCACACCAACAAATGCCCGACCGGCGTTGCTACCCAAGATCCATTGCGTCAACGTGCGCTGGTGGTCCCGGACAAGGCCCAGCGCGTATTCAACTTCCATCGCAACACGCTCAAAGCGCTGGCGGAAATGCTCGCCGCCGCCGGCCTCGATCACCCCTCGCAACTGTCGGCCAAACACCTGGTACGACGTATGTCGGCGACTGAGATCAAGTTGTTCTCGCAGTTGCATGTGTTCCTCAAGCCCGGTGAATTACTGACCGGTGAAGTGAACGGTGAGTTTTACTCGCGCATGTGGCAGATGGCGCGGGCGGACAGTTTTGAGGCGCAGGAAGTCGTCGCTGCCTGATAACCCTCCTTCTTGAGCCTGCCCGTGCCGGGCAGGCCGTCGAGACATTCAGTAATACCCAACCTTTGCAATTGCTTACAAATACCGCCAACCTGCGCCCGCCCGACGGGTGGCGTGCGCCAACGCCCACGCCTGCCTGTCTTTAATAAACATTTCGTACAAGAGCCCGCTGCCATGTTGAACGGACGCGACCCGCGCATCGATTTTTTTCGGGGCCTGGCGTTGATCTTCATTTTCTGGGATCACGTCCCCCACAACCCGCTCGGCCAGATCACGCTGCGCAACTTCGGCTTCAGCGATGCGGCTGAGGTGTTTGTATTTCTCGCCGGCTACGCGGCGGTATTGGCCTACGGCAAGATCCTGCAACGCGATGGCTATTGGATTGCCTCGCTGAAAATCCTGCGGCGTGCCTGGGTGTTATATGTGGTGCATATCTTCCTGCTGGCGATGCTGATGGGCATCGTGTTCTTCGCCAACAGCCACGTGGAAACCCGCGACCTTGTCGAAGAGATGGGCCTGACGCACTTCGTCACCCAACCGCAGCAAGCGCTGACCGATGAGCTGCTGCTGCGTTTCAAACCCAACCTGATGGACCCGTTGCCGCTCTACATTGTGCTGCTGGCAGGGCTGCCGCTGGTGTTGCCGTTGATGCTGCGCAATACCTGGGCAGTGGTGGCCGTGTCTACGACGCTCTACTTGCTGGCGCCGTGGATGGGCTGGAACCTGCGGGCGATTGCCGATGGTGTCTGGTACTTCAACCCCGTCACTTGGCAACTGCTGTTCATACTGGGAGGTGCGGCGGCGCTCTACAGCCGACAAGAACGGCCGGTGGACACCCGGCCACTGCGCCGCCAGCCGATGTTTGTCGCGGCAACGATTTATGTGTTGATGGCCGGCGTGCTCACGCTGTCCTGGCGCTGGCCGCAGATCCACGATGCGCTGATGCCGTCGATGATCAGCGACCTCATCTACCCCATCAGCAAGACCGACTTATCACCGCTGCGCCTGCTGCACTTCCTTGCCCTGGCTTATGTCACCGCCAAGCTGCTGCCGGGCCGTGGCTGGACCGAAAACTGGCTGGCGCAACATACCTGTCGCATGGGGCGTTATTCGCTGGAGGTGTTTTGCCTGGGCGTCGTGCTCGCGCCGTTGGCGGACATGATCAATGCCATGGCCGGGGATGCCTTGGCGATTCAATTGCTGACCGCTGTGGCCGGTGCTGCACTGATGGGGTTGCTAGCGCTGTGGCTGGCGTTCAACAAGCGCCTGGATCAGTCGCTCAAGGCAAGCGTGCACGCGGGATAGACTGGATGACCCGCTGCACGCAGCGGGCCATTTGTGGCGTCAGGCCGAACGCACCGGCGCCGCAGTCGCGTTGTTCGGTTGCAGCTTGAACACGTAGAACAGCACCGTCAGCAGCACCAGGAAGGCCGGCCCCACATACAACGCCACGCGAGTATCCGGGAAGTACGCCATCAGGCCCACCACCAGCACCAGGAACGCCAGCGCCAGGTAGGAACTGACCGGGTAAAGCCACATGCGGTACTTGAGACCGGCCTGCTCAGCGGGACTCAGGCTTTTGCGGAATTTGAGCTGGGCCAGCAGGATCATCAGCCAGGTCCAGATCGCGCCAAAGGTAGCGATGGACGTTACCCAGACGAATACTTGGTCCGGCACCAGGTAGTTGAGCAGCACGCCCAGCAACAAAGCAAAGATCGACAACAACAGCGCCTTGCGCGGCACGCCATTGCTCGAGGTGGTGCCAAAGGTGGCCGGTGCCTGCCCGTTCTGCGCCAGGCTGTAGAGCATGCGCCCCGTGCTGAAAATACCGCCGTTGCACGACGACAGCGCCGCCGTGATCACCACGAAGTTGATGATGCCCGCAGCGGTCTTGATGCCCAAGCGCTCGAACGTCATCACGAACGGGCTGCCCTGAGTGCCGATTTCATTCCACGGGTAGATCGACAGAATCACAAACAACGCACCGACGTAGAACAGCAGGATGCGCCAGAACACCGAGCCGATAGCGCTTGGAATCGTCTTCTGCGGGTTGCGTGCTTCACCGGCGGTGAGGCCGATCATCTCGACGCCCAGGTAGGCAAACATCACCATCTGCAGCGACATCAACACGCCTTGCACGCCGTTGGGCATGAAACCGCCATGGGCCCACAGGTTGGAAATACCCAGCGCCACGCCGTTGTTGCCAAAGCCGAACGCGATGATGCCGACGCCGCCGATGACCATCGCAATGATGGTGACGATCTTGATCAACGCGAACCAGAATTCGAATTCACCGAAGGCTTTTACTGCGATGAGGTTGATCGTACCCATGCTGATCAGTGCCGCCAGGGCCCAGGTCCAGCGCGGCGTGTCTGGGAACCACACGCCCATGTACACAGCCACGGCGGTGATCTCTGCAACGCACGTTACCAGCCACAGGAACCAGTAGTTCCAGCCGGTGAGAAAGCCCGCCAACGGGCCGAGGTAATCCTGGGCATAACGGCTGAACGAACCGGCGACGGGGTTGTGCACCGCCATCTCACCGAGCGCACGCATGATCACCAGGATCGCCAGGCCACCGATGATGTACGACAGCATGATTGCCGGGCCGGCCATTTCAATGGCCTTGGCCGAACCGAGGAACAGGCCGACACCAATGCAGGCGCCTAGGGCCATCAGGCGAATGTGCCGCTCGCCAAGTTCGCGTTTGAGCGGACCGCCTTGAGCGGTCTCGCCGTGGGGCAGTGGGTTGCCGACTGGCATAAAGGTACAACCTCATTTTGTTATTGGAGTGTCCGCCGTGGAGCAAGCTTGGCGGGCGTGCAGTATAAAAAGCGGGGCTTAGAGTGATTCACTATAAAACACGAAAAATTCAGTGAAACAAACCGCAGAAATGCCATTTGGCAGGGGCATTATACCTGCCTTGAGCGTAAAAATGCCTCAGCGACGCCATCGTCTACCCGGGCGCCGGCCCGTTTGATCGGCCGGCTGCTCAAGCGTGGTTATGTGATCGAGGCCCAGACGCAGTTCTCTGCCGAACTGTTGGAGTACGCCCACAAAGGCCTGTTCGTGCCCTACGCCGAAAAGAGCCACGCCGAGTTGTCGATCACCGATTGCCGTGCCGTGCCGCTGTATCAATACGTGTATCCACAGCAACTCTACGAGCGTTTCACCGCGATTCCGCCGCTGGTGGTCAACCGTTTGCTGTTTATCGAAAACCGCGACCTGCTCGACCCCGCGCCCCCCCAGGCCAACCCTGCCGTGGACTGGCCACGCTTTGCCAGGGCTGCGTGGTCTCAGGTGGCCAAGCGGCTGCACCTGCCGGGGCAAAGCGCCGGCGGCAGTACCCTGGCCACGCAGTTGGAAACTGCGTATGTTCGCGCAGAATGCTCTGATTGATGCGCCGTTGTTGCAGGCCGCCTTGAGCGCGCCGTTGGCCTACCGCGACTGGCAATTACAACCCACCGTCCAGCCGATCAATACCAACAAGGGCATCAGCGTCGCCCGCAGCCGTCTGGCCGCCTTGCTTCAACGTCCGCTCTACGACTTGGACCGCGTATCCGCACCATGCTGGAGATCGAGGCCTTTCTCGACATCCATCAGCGCTGGCAGGCGCTCGGCTATCCGTTCGATCACTTGCTACCCTCACTGGCCACCGCGATTGGCAGTTCCGGCGACCGGGCAGTCACAGCCAGTGCATGAGCCCGGGCTGAGCCCACGCGGGATCGCCTCAATGCGATTCAGTCAGAGAACGTTCAGGCCCACGCCTGTCCGCTGGCGAGCGCGCTTGCCACGGGATCAGTCGAGGCTGAAAAACAGACGACGTGCCATGGCCAATCCAACAGGCGAGCGATAAATCTCCAGCGTCTGTTGCGCCCGGCCGCCCTGCCCGAGGCGCATGCGCGCAAAGGCCTGGGCTTCGAACTCAGCCTGGGCCAGGCGACCCAGGCGGTTCTGTTCGGGGCTTTTGATGTGGCCGAAGGTGTAGTGATCGTCAGGCCCGTGACGACTGGCGTAGTGAAAATGCGCAAAACACAGCGCGCGGCCGGTGTGGATGTCGTTCACCGCGTACACTTGCAAAAAATCATTGCGGCGCCCACGCAGCGGCACCCGTTGTCCCTGCCGGATGATCTTCACTTCACCCTGCTGTTGCAAAAACGCCACGTCATTGACGCTGCGTAGGTTATTGCGGCTGGCGCGGATGCGCGCGTCCAGCCCGGCCGCGTCCAGCCGCGCCGCGGCCAGGCGCAACTTCGCCTCGGTATCCTGCGCTTTGCTGCGCTGGACGTTCTCGAGTCGCACGATCGTCCGACCGCTCAGTTTGTGCCTGATAGCCTCGGCCGCCAACGTACGGCTACGCCCCTGAGCCTCCAGCAGTTCCTGAAGCGACGCCGCATCGTTGGCCCGAGCCATCATCGCCTCGACATTGGCGATGGCCCTGTCCTCATCACGCAGCAGAACGTCCGCTTTTTTCAACAAGGCCCCCAGTTCTGGATCAGGACGCACGGGGGGTGGTGCTTTCAACTGATCCCAAACGCCATCGTCGGCCTGGGTGAACGAACCGATCACACCGCCCGCAGCGTCATGCAACTGGGCTGTCTCGACGCTCATGGGTTCCGGGCTCAGCCGGGCCACATAAAGGTCGCGATTGCGGGTAAGAATGATTTTCCCACTTGACTGGCCAGCCGCCTCAGGACGGGGTTTGATCACGCGGCGCGGCGCAGGTTGCAGCAACTGCGCCAAGTCCTGTTGCGCCTGGTGATGCAGGGATGCCAACAGTTCCTGGAGTTTTTGCAGATACGGCAGGTCGAATTTATCCGGCTCCATGGCGCGCCAGAATTCGATGCGATCATCGGTTTGTGCGTAGACCCGATCAATGCTCTCGAGCAGTTCGATGCGTTGTTCATGGCTGCACTGCAAGTGCTGCAAATCGACCTGGGAGCGACTGGCCAAACGGGCGCGGTCGAACGTTTCATTCATGTCATCGATAAAATCATCCTTGAGCAGCGAACCACGCACATCAAAGGCGGCACTCCAAAGCGTGGTCAATTGCAACGTTTGCAGGTCGAGGATCGACGGACGTTGCGGCATACGCAGGGTTAACACGCGCGCCTTGTCACGTCCCAGTCGCGGGACCTGGCGCAGTTCTTCAAGGTAGCGCTCTTCTATCGTGCGCCAGTGAATCGCGCTGCCATGCAGGGTCGCCAGCTCACGCATGATCTGTCTCAGCTCGTCATGAAACTGTGCTTGCCTCGTCTCCTCCAACTGCTTCAACACGGCGGGCAATTTATTCGTGACCCGCTGAATGTGTTCACGGCTGACGACGTCGGACAATTGTGCGGCGAGGACAATCGACTCCACTATCTGACTCAGTTCTTCTTCGTATCGCGGGCGTGGCGCCAGTTCCCGCAGGCGCCTGAGCAACCTCAGTTCCTGCAGCAAATACGCCACCTTGCCGTTGAGCTCCTTGATGTAGCGGTCGCGGAATGCGTTGAGCATTTTTTCGTCGGCGCCGCTGTTGGGGTTTTTGAGCAGGTCGTACGCAACTTCCGCTGCCTGTTGCGCGCGCGTGCGATTCTTGATCGCATGCTGGTACTGAGCTTCCAGGACACTGCGGTCCACGACAGGCTCGCTCGGCTCCTGGTCCGCGCCCCCGCTGAGGCGCAACTGCAGATCAATATCCCACAGGCCGGCACCGATGAGTTTCAACCAGGGCCCGAGCCGGCTCCCGTCAGAGCTGATCACACGGGCCCGCCCCCGTTGCAGGCGCACGGCGAACACTTGGCCGCGCACCAACGCCTTCCACTGCGTGGGCGCGCGCGCGGTGTCATGCCACAACCCCTGCCAGGGTCCGCTTTGCTCGGTAAAGCCCTGGGGCCAGGGCTTGCCAACGGTGTTCAGGCTAAACCCTTGCAAACGCGCCTGCAGCGGCGGCGTCAGAACGTCACGCGCATTGGCCCAAGCGGCCGGTACGCTGAAGTTCACCGGCGGAACGTGATAGGTGGGCGGCAGCGGGCTCGGCTCCTGGGCGGCCAGAGGGGCGAACACCGGGTGTTCCAGCAGCAGATGCTGGCGCGCGTCGTGGGGCGAGGCCTGGTGCGCGAGGATTGCCATCAGGTTGGCAAGCACGTCCATGACGGCGGCGTTACGTGTCTGGTCGTCATCGCTTTGCAGGCTAGGCATATCCTGCCGGGCACTGTCGAGCACCTGCACCAGCCAGCCCGCCAACATCACCGGGCCGCCGAGCAGCGGTTGCAAAATACCGAACAACAGCCAGCCAACCTGCTTTACGCTGGCCCAGCGCTGTTCAGCGTTCGACACGCTTTGCCGATCCGCTTGGGCAACCATAGCCTGGGCAGTGGCGGCGAACACTTGGTGCGCGGGGTCGTCCACATTGATCCGCTTGCTCAATTGCGCAGGCCCAGGCGCCTCGAACGCAGTGAACTCATCGCCCGACAAAAAACGCCGCACATGAGGTTCGCGAAAACCGCCGTGGGCATACACCGCCTGGCGCGACGGGTCGAGCCAGTTCAGGACGCTGGCCTGCAAATCGCCAGGCGCCTGTACGGCCGCGAACAGGGCATCGAGGCTGGGGTATTCGAGCAGCAGCGGAACGCACAAGGGCCGGTACAACAGATGCGCACCTTGCTGGCCTTGCTCCGGGCCGATGATAAACATATTCGCCACCTCGTCCGGCGCGGCGTCGCGTGTTGCCTTGAACGCCAGTGGCCACATCGCCACGGCTTGCCCGTCCACCAGGCGTTGCGCCCGCGTGTCTTGCAGCGCCGCCAGCAGCCGGCGAAACCCCTGGAAGGTCAGGCCGTGCAGGCCGCTCACCTGCCACTCCAGCGCCTGCATGGGCAGTTGGATGCGCAGTTGCTGACTGAATAAGCGCCGGCGGCGCGTCGCTTGCACCGGGTCGTCGACCAGGGTTTTCTTCAACAGCGCAGGGTACGTCTGGCCCACATCGGCGTTAGTCACACACGTCTTGAGCAGGTTGTAGGTCAACCACGCGGGCGCCGGTTCCCCCTTGAGGCGGATGCTTTTCGCGGTATAGGGAAACCCGGCAAGGTTTTCCAGGGCAAGCTGCGCCAAGGTGACGGTAATTGACTGCACTTGCCCGGCAATGAAACCGCCCGGCACCGGCACGGCGGCGGCGATGACTTTGTCAAAGCTCACACTGATCGCAGAGGGTTCGAGTGTGGCGGTTTTCGGGTCGTTCTTGAGACACGCCTGCAACTGCTGTTCGGCGTATTCCGGGAGTGCGGGAATATCATCCAGAAAATGCTCTGTTCCGTTTTCCTGCCGGGCCAGCACCTGGGCCTGGAGCAGACGCGCGTAGGCGCTGCAGGTTTGTCCGTCGACGTGCAGCAGCCACAGCGGCAACTGATCGCGCAGCTGTTGCTGACGGGGGCTCAAGCGCGGAATGAACCAGCGCTGCACATCGGTAATGGTCCTCAGCAGCGCCTGATAATCCTCGACGGCACGTGGCACCGCGAGATCCAGGCTGGCGATTTCCCGCAATTGGCGCTGCAGGTAACTCGCCGCCAATTCATCGAACGGGTCGCTCACGACCTCGACAGCGAACCAATCCCCGGCAGCGCCCGGCAATAACGGGCTGGCATAAGCCGGCAACAAGGCCTGCACCGCTTGCAGGTTATCGAGCACCTGCACGCCGCTGGCCGGGCTGAACAACACCACAGGCCCCTGCCCTGCGGGGCTGAGCACCAGCAACGGCAGCATCTGCACGGGCTCGTTCCTGCCACGCCGCAGATGCAGGGTCTGTACCCGCAGCGCAGGGCCAAGAGCGCTCCAGTGGCGATTGGGTCGCTGCCGATGCAGGCCCGACTTGGGCAACACCTGGGCATACCGTGCCTCGCTCATGCCGGGCGGGCGCGGGGAATCGTAGAGCAACCCCAGTAATTCGTCGGACAGATACCCCCAGCGCGTCCTGTTCACCGGCAGCGATTCATTCCACCAGGCTTGCAAGCGCTGGGCGAAGCGGGTGAGCAATAGGGCGCCGCATTGATTGATCAGCCGCTCCACGGTCGCCAGGCTCGGACCTGCGACGGTGTAGGTTTCACGGGTGCGCTGCGCGACCACGTGGTAATCCGCGGCCAATAACGTCGGTTGCGCCGCCGCCAGACGCTCCAGCAACAGTTGCGGCAGGCTTTTGTAGCGATAAGTGGTCGGGGCGGTTTCGATCTCCGGAAACCCCAGATAAATCAGCCCGGCAGCGTTACGGTGTTGCTCAGCATAGGTGTCCAGCCAGGCCTGGGCGCAATCCTGGGCCACGACGAACAGCGTGGGCGGATCGGCGAATAGGGTCAAGACCTGCTCGATATGAGCCTGGCGTAGCGACAGTGGAGCATCGACAGTCATGGTGCGTTCTCAGTCAGGGATTGAGCGCAACCCTAGGCGGGAGCGGCGGCGCGCGGGCACTAAACAATTACCCCTGGCCTGTTCACCGCGGTACCGGCGGGCTGCCCGTATGCCGCCGTCTGTGAAGCCCAGGGCGAAACGCGCTAACTATGTAACCCCAAGGCCCGCACCGGGTCCTTAGGCTGATGACCTTGAATAGCACTCGAGGTCATCCGCCATGCCTGTCACACCTGACGCTGTGATCACACTCAACCTTCCCGACTGGCTGCGCAGCACCGCCTGGCCGCGCGCCCAGCGTCTGCAAGGCGCGTCGATGGCGGCACTGACGACCTTCCATCGGCTGGCCGGCACGCCTCAAGCACCGCTCAAACGTGCCAACGCGCACGCCTGGCGTGCGCAGAACAGCGTCGATAAACGTCTGGACGCAGTGCTCGACCTGCACGCCTTCGCCGAACCCTTGCTCACCCATGCACTGAAGCAACGCTACGCGCTGCACCTCGACGTCAAGGCCATCTACCTGTTCTTGCACAGCGAAAAAGGCACCTGGCTCAAGGGCACGACCAGCCGCAGCGTGTCCCTGCTGGACGCCGCGCTGCACAACTTCGCCAGGAGCGAGGTGTTCAGTACCGATTCCAGCTACATCACCCGGCCTGATGCGCGCGGGCACTTCATGATCACGCCGATGAAAGACCGCATGAGCATCGCGCAGTTCGTGACGCTGTGCCGCGAGCTGGACCTGGGCGCGCAGTACCAGCGGCATCTGCAGCGTTACCTGCAGCCGCCTGCAAAGGCAGACAAGGACGCCTTGCAAACTGAGGTCATCGCCAGCCAGAAAGCCGCCTTGAACGCGGCGGCGCACCTGGCGCTGCATACCGGTGAGCTCGACGCGGCGACCTTTCACCTGGTGCAGCGCGCCGTAGCCGGCGAGCGCGGCGTGATGCAGTTTTATCAACTGCGCATACAGGACACGCAACTGACCGGCATCCTGCTGATTGCGCCTGATCTGCTTGCAGCCACGACCCTCGTCCCCATCGTGATGTACATCCCCCACGAGCTGAAAACCCCGATAAAGCAGTACGTCAGCACCGTCGCGCTGATGGATGACTTGCAAGCGAGGCTGAAGGATACGGGCTACCCAGCGTTCTTCAGCCAGTTCGTCGATCAGCAGCAGCGCGGGCGTTTTTTCAGTGCGCTGCAACAGCGCCCGCGTTTTGAGGCAACCCTCATCAATGGCGATTTGTGGCAGCACCGCTACCAATCGATGTTGAATAAAATACTCAACGACGGCCGCGAACTGGCGGTGGCTACCGCCTACGCCGACAGCCGTGCTCGTTGGAGTTGGTGGGACAATTTCAGTCAATTGCTCGAAGAAGTATTCAATGCGGCGCTGCTGGTGATCACGCCGTTCGTGCCGTTGCTGGGCGAGCTGACACTGGCCTATACCGCCTATCAATTGCTCGATGAAGTGGTCGAAGGTGTGGTGGACCTCACCGAGGGCCAGGCCCGCGAAGCCGCCGGCCATCTGATCGGCGTGGTCAGCCAGGTGGTGCAACTGGGTGCCTTTGGCGTGGCCGGACACTTTGCACAGTCGGCCTTCGTCAATCAGCTCAAGCCGATCAGCTTCAACGGCAAAACGCAGTTGTGGAACCCTGATCCAAAGCCCTACGCGCAACCGCGACTGGACCTGCCCGCCGACTTGACGCCGGATGAGCGCGGCCTACTCCAGCACAATGACCGCAGCTTGTTGCCGGTGGATGGCCAACACTATGCCGTCGCCCTGGATGCGCCTGAGGCCACCTACCGGGTCCAGCACGCCAGCCGCCCGGACGCCTATGCGCCGCCCCTGCAGTACCTCGACCAGCCGCAAGCCTGGAGTGAACAACAACTGTGGCGCCAACTGGGGCCGTTCAGCGACGAGCAACAGGCGCACATCCGCAGCATCAGCGGTGTCGACCATGGCGTATTGCGCGCCGTGCAATCAGAGCACCTGCGCGCACCGTTGTTGGACGACACCGTCAAACGCGTGCGCCTGAGCCAGGACACCCGCGACATGGTGCAGCGCTTGCGTGAGGGCAAACCGGTGGACCAGGACACTTACTGGAGCCCGCACCTGGCCCGTGAGCTGCAGGGTTGGCCGGCCGATGTGGCGATCGACGTGTATGAAAACGCAGACCTCAGCGGCGCTTGCTTACGCTTCGGTGAGCCGGACGCCGGCGAGGTACTTGCCATCAGCCAGGAGGCCCTTAACCAAGGCACGTTGCCGGAGCGCCTGCTAGACGTGCTCGACGACACACAACTGAGCGCGCTGCTCGGCGAGTTGCCGGACCAGCGCCCGGCGCGCATCCAGGCACTGCGTGAGCGCCTCGCCGACAACCTCGAGCGCCGTCATGGTGCGGTGTTCGACTACCTGTATCGCAACAGCGAAGAGCTGCACGATGAAACCGCGTTGCGGGTGCGTCAAGCCATGCCGGACCTGCCCAAAAGCCTGTTGCAAAGTGTGCTCGACCACGCCCGCCCGGCGGAGTTGAGGCGCCTGCGCGAAGAACAACGCCTGCCTCTGCGCTTGAAAAATCTCGCCCGCGAATGGCAGTGGCAGGCACGCGCCGCCCATGCCTTTCAGGGCTTGCACGAACCCGAACTGTTCGGCGCCGATGCCGAACAGATGAGCCTCAATACCCTGCGCGTCAACAGCGATGCGCTGGGTGATTGTCGAATCGAAGTGCGCCAGCAACACCTGCAGGGCACTCTGCGCGCGAGTGCCGGGCCGCAGGGTGCACGCCGCACGCGGGTGCTGGTCGCGCACGATGGCGGTTATCAGCTGTACGACGAGCGTCAGCACGCGTTGCAACACATGGATGATTTTTTTGACGCGCTGCTACTGGCGTTGCCCGTCGACACAAGCGCCGCCCTGAAGCTCAATGAGGGGACGACGCTCAAGCGCTGGCTGATGGACCGCATTCAAACGCCGCAGCAACGGCGCAGCCTGTTTGAACCGGCCGGTAAGCCCGCGAACGCGCCCAGGGATGCGCTGGTGCTGACGCAAAAACCGATGCACCGGATGGGTCAATGGATGTGCGAGCTGTTTCCCACGTCGTTGAGGGATCGGGTCAAGGCGCTCTACCCTTTTGCGCCGCAGATCGTGATCGAGACTTATCTGCTGGGCCTCGATGACTCGGTGCAACGCGATCTTTTCGAGGCGCGAGCGCTGGAAAAATCCCGCCTGGAGGAAGACCTGAATAATTGGCTGGACGCCGCGCCGGCGCTGGAACACCCGCACATGGGCCGCATAAAGCAAGAATTGGCCACGGCGCTGCTGCGCACCTGGGAACAGAACATTGACCCCGACCCGGACGGTTTCGGCTTGACCCTCAATGGGGTTGAGCTGTCAGGGCTGCTGAGCGACCTGCGCCTGCGTACCCGCTTTGAACATATCTTGCAGCTGGATTTGATCGACGCCGAACTGACCGACAGCGATACGCACTTTCTCAGCGTGTTTCCACGGCTGCACAACCTGGACCTTTCCGGCAATGGATTGACGCGCTTGCCTGATGCGCTGACCGGAATGCGCAGCCTGACAACCCTGAACCTGGATCGCACGCCGATTCAGTGGGAGGCGCACGGTCTGGCCAAGCTCAGCGGCATGCGGCGTCTGCGGCGCTTGTCCCTGGCGGACAACCGCAACCTGACTGTAGCGCCAAACCTTTCCCAACTGCCTGAC
This sequence comes from Pseudomonas sp. EA_15y_Pfl1_P101, assembly GCF_963970835.1. NCBI lineage: Bacteria > Pseudomonadati > Pseudomonadota > Gammaproteobacteria > Pseudomonadales > Pseudomonadaceae > Pseudomonas > Pseudomonas sp. EA_15y_Pfl1_P101. Next base: position 230,543 of record NZ_CAXAPA010000001.1, read on the forward strand.
CTGCGCTGGCTGTGCCTGCGCAACACGGCGATCAGCGAATGGCCGCAAGGGCTGTTTCCAAGGCGGAGCCCGGCGCATTTTTTTCTCGATATACAACACACGGCGATTATCGACGTGCCGGCATTTCTGCCCTGGCAGCCCGAGGCCGAACTGGTGGCGCGGGTGCGCCTGGATCGCAACCACCTGACCACTGACGCCGAGAAACGACTGGTGAGCTACCGGATCGAGGCAGGGCTGGACCCGTTCCGCCTCTATCCGCCGAAAGGCGACGCGGCTTATTGGCTTGAACTCGAAACGCCTGAACACAGCCCCTGGCTGCGGCAACTGTGGCAGGAACTTGAAGAGGAACACGGCTCGCAGGGGTTCTTTGAGGTGATCAAGAGCCTTGAACCGTCGGCGTATTTCGAGGACCCCAACGATGAAGCGATGTTTGCACAGGGTCGCCGCGAACTGACCGCAAAGGTCTGGCGCATGCTGTTGGCGATGCAAGGCGATGAGGCGCTGCGCTTGCGACTGTTTCTCATGGCCAGCAACCCGTTGACCTGCGCCGATGCCGGCGCACATGTGTTCAATGCCATGGGCTACGAGGTGCTGCTCGTCGAGATCAACCGTGATCTGCTCGGCCTCGATCGGGACTTGAAACTGTCCCACCTGGCCAGGGATAAAACACGCCTGGATCGCCTGAACAAAGTGGCGCAAGCCGCTATCCGCTTGCGCATCACTGCGCCCGAGGAAGGCGGACACGGGTTGCGCTTTACCACTGACGTTATCGACGGTGTGCCGGGAACGGTGGATGAGGTGGAGGTTTACCTGGCCTACCACACCGGGCTCAAACGACGCCTCGACTTGCCCTGGATCGCCGAGCACATGACCTACCGCATGACAGCGCAGGTGGATGAACCCAGCCTTGAAACGGCGTACAACCAGGTGATCGCTCAAGAGGCCGGGGACGGACTGGCGGCGGGCATGCTCGATCAGCCGTTCTGGGTTGAGTATTTGCATGCCCGGCATGCCGAGCAATTCGCCGCTAGCCTGGACCGCGGCTATGAGTTGATCGGCCCACTGGACGAACTGCGAGACGCGCAAGATCAATGGGCTAAAGGCCAATCGCGGCCCCCTGAAGAGCAACCCACGCTCAAGCAACACCTGCTGACGTTGGCGGATGCGCTGAACGTGCCCCACGACGTGGTCCTCACGGGCAAGCCAATGACCACCGAAACGTACGAACGTCTGCTCGCAGGCGGCTTCACGGATGACCAAATCAGTGAAACCGCCCTTGCCCACCAACTGACCCGCAACGCCTTACATCGCCTGAACGACTACGAAAGCGGCCGGGGCACGCCACAGCAAGCGCACTAACTATTGAGCGCCGTGGCGAGCGGGCGCGCCCGCGTGACACAACAGGCCCGCTCGCCACGGGAAACGCTAGGCCTGCGAATCCCACACCACGGTGACTACGCCGCTGTAGGTACTCCCGGCCTGTTCAAGCATTTCGGCCACGGCGTCGGCCTTGACTTCAAAGTGCAAAGTGCTGGGTTTGCGGTTGATGTAGTTTATCGGCTGGAACAGTTCGGTACCGCTGCCGTCCAGGCGCAGGGGCAAGCGGTTGACCGGGCGCCCGGCAGCGTCGACAAGGCCATGCGGCAAACTGACGGCGACGTCCAGCGGTACCTGATGACCGGCAGCGTTACGCAGGCTGCAGCTGTTGCCCATGGGTTCCGGGCATTCCAGGGTCATCTTGAATTGCGAGCTGGCCCACAGGTTGACGGTCTGGTCGCGGAACAGCCGGCTGGGCCTACGGCCGTTCTGCAGCCAGGCTTGCCAGCCGCCCTGGGGTTCAAGCTGGATGCGGTTGCCACCAGGGGGGACTTCGGCTTTGAGGTGGTGATCCACATCCAGGGTGAAGTTGAAGGTCAGCACGTTGTCGGTGGGGATCATGATGTCGCCGAAGTCAAAATCCGCACCGGGCCCGATGGTGTAGGTCGTGCTGCCAACGTATTGGCCGGCATCCATTTGCAAGGGGTTGGGGGTTTTCAATTCGTACGAATACTCGAACGTTTCGTAAAACAGGGTTGAAATGTCCTTGGCCGCAGGCACAGCGCACGCTCCGATGCCAACGGGTGTGATCCACGACCACAACAAAAAGAGATCGTTGCCAATCGCGTAGTCCGTGGACACGCAAGGACTTCGGGCGATTTTCCATCCAAGAGTGCCATAAAGCCAAAGCCACCGGTCAGCAACGGGCAACACGTACTTACCCCCAATGCCAGCAATTCTGACCTGCAGCGTTTCGGTTTTTGCTGTCACCGTATTGGTCACCTGCAGGTCACGCCATTCGGTGGGCACCTTGAACATCGCGCCTTTGCGCGGGTCTGTGTGATTGCCCAGGATTGGGCCACTGGAGTTGAACTGAATCGCCGTGGTCCGAATACTGAAGATACCTAATTGCTTGCAACGCTCTGGCATATGCCAAGGACAAATGCCACTTTCCGGCGTGGTGTTTTTAAACCGATTGATCATCGGATTAGACGGGTCAGGGCGAAACTCAGCCGTCATTTCCTGCACGAGCGCCTGGGCATGCGCCGTCCACAAAAAAAATGCGAGCATCGCAATCCAGCGCCCATTCAATACATTCATCAATAAATCTCCAGTCGATCAGGGCGCAATTGCATCGAACACCATGTGCACGGTGCCGTAGTAATGGCCGGGCCGGTAATCGTCGTCCGGTTTGATGGCGGCGATTTCCAGGCTCACGCGTGTGCCGGGCCGCGCTTGGGCTGTGGACACCACCTCGGTCTGGTTCAACCCCAATTCCACCTCATTGAAGGTCACGCGCAGGTCAACGCGCTCGGTGCCGTTGGACAGGTACGCCTCCTGGTCCAGCCGCGCACCAATGGCCCCAGCGATATTTTTCACATCGAACGGCGCGCGCAAGGTGGCCAACTGGGAACTCACCGGGTTGTAGACCAGTTTCTGGTCGCGCTGCACCAGTTGCGGGTCGACCGGCAGCACATAAAAGTCGGCCGTCGGAATGGTCACAGACACTTCAAACGTCTCGCGCTCAACGGCGGCGTGAATCCGCGACCCCGTCATCCCAAGGACGATGACTAACATGGCCAGGGCCAGGAGCTTGTACATAGGTTTACCCCTTGACCTCGATTTTTCTGGTCTCGTCGCCTTCGATCAGGCTAAAGCGGTATTCGCGACCCGGTTGCTTGTCGAAGCCATACGAACGCCCGGCACGGATGTGGTGACGCAGGGTCGGCCGGCACTCTTGCGGGGACTCGGCCGAGCAGTCCTTGAACTCGTCGATCACCACCACACTGTTGCCGTTGTTGCTTAGGGTGTATCGCGTGGCGTTGTCCTGGATCGCCGTGTCGAACCGGGTGACCTTGGGCCGTACGAAAAACACCGTGCCGTAGCCGGCCAAAACCCTGACACCCGCCGCGAGGCTTTGCTGATACTCGTCGCGCTCTTCATCGGTAACGGCAAAGTCATCGTCGGACTGCGGCACCACCGGCACGAAGCGCACGCGGAAATAGCGCTCCTTGTCGCGGTTGCCCATGAACAGCAAGCGCGTGCCCTGTGTGCCGTTGGCCGGCACGATCAAGCGCGCAGGGCTCGCCATCAAGCCTTCGCGCGCAACGGCGCCCACCTGGTTTTGCAGCGGCACTTCGCGGTAGCTACCGTCGTCGTTATAGATCATCTCAAGGATATTGACCTTGACGAACGCGGTGGATGTACCGCCGTTAAACACACGTTTCATGTAGGTACTTCTATCGCCGTCGAGGTAGTCGTACACCACCCCCACATTGATCTGCGGGCCGGCCAGGGCCGCAAGGGAAAACAGCGATAAGGCGTATAGCATCAACACACGTTTCATTTACTCAACCTCAGGTTTATCGCGAGAAGACGGTTGTCTAGGACCGTTTCAGGCCGTTGCATAAAAAGGTGATCAGCCCGCAGCTCGGTCAGTCAGGGCGATATCAGCCAACGTATCCGGCGTGCACCGCAAATCCCCGATCATCAGCACATCGCTTTCCTGACGCGCCTTGCTCGGGTCGAGCCTGAACTGGCACCGCAACTGGTTGGCGTAGCGCACTTCCAGGGTCGGCGCGCCGGCGTTCATTTCCATTGAGAAGAAGCCGTCCACTTCGCTGACCGCGCGGCTGGCGTGGTTGATCACGTGGTGGCCCTTGAGGGGGGAGCCCTGCCCGTCAACCAGGCGGCCCAACACCGTGACGGTGCGCATCACGCTGATCTTGCGGTACTCCACGCCGCCTTTGTTCAGGTGGTATTGGGTACGCGCCGGCTGGATATTGGCGGCCGGTGGATGGTTGCCGTCAAAGTCGAACGCGAGGGTGCTGCTCTTGTAAGCGCTGATCGGCACAAAGTTGCGCCCTGGCCGCAGGCGTGAACTGCCGCCGGTCAAGTCATCGGCGCGCAGGGTGATGTCTTCGAGGTCGGTTTCCACGTCGACGATCATGCCTGCGCCACCGCGTTGCTGTTGGCTGCTGAGCACGGCTTTGCTGCCGCCCACCGCGACCGTGCTGCTGAGGTTCAAGCCACCTGACAGGCGCCCGTTGAACGACGAGCGCTGCACGTAGGTGTCGCCATAGAGTTCGTCGCTCTGGAAGCTGGCGCGCCCCGACAAACCCACGCCATAGGTGTCGGCAATCGCGGTGCCGGAGACGCTTTGCAGCAGGTGATCGTCAAGGGTCTTGGTGTAGGTCAGCGAGCCGTTATTGTCGCGACCACCGTCACGCGCGGTACGCGAGCCGATGCTGGCGGACCACTGCTCGCCCGGCGAACCCAAGGCCACGCTGACGCTGAGGTCGACGCCGCGGTTGCGGTTGTCACCGGTGGCTGAGGTGGCGGGCCGGTCGAACAGCGACAAACGCCAGTTGGCATCGCTGCCCAGGAACGTGCCGCGTTGGGTCCAGCCCACGTCCACGCCCGTGCCTTCGATGTTGCCCTGGCTGTAGGACAGCCGCGAGTTGATCGAACTTTTGTTGCTGAGGCGATGGTTCAGGGACAGCGACGAGTTGCTGGTCTGGCCGATAAACACGTTGCGCTGTCGGATGCGCGTGCCGTCCGGCAGCAGCTCGTAGGTCAACTGCGGTTGTGGCTGAACACCACGCTGCCCTGGCCATAGCTGTAGAGGGTTTGCAGGTCGACGCCGGTGCCGTGGTCCTGGGTCTGGTAGACGTTGGCATACAGGCTGAGGCTGTTGGCGAGCGTCCAGTCGATGGACGTGCCGTACTGCATTTTTTCCCGCACCTTGCGCGTCGACAGGCCGAGAATCACCCGAGGATGCGCGAGGTAGTTAATCCCGGCGCCATAGGTCATGAAGCGACTCGACTGCTCGTCCCAGTTGCTCAGCAGTTTGGTTTCCTGGCCGATGAAGGTGTTGTAGCGCCAGCGTTCATCAGCGTTGCGCCAGTTGTTGGGCTTGTAGATCAACTCCTGGGTGGTGGCGGTGGTGAAACCGTCTTCGATCAGGCGCACCTCCACCTCGTAGATACCACCCGGCAAGGGCCGGGTGTCGAGGGTCTGCAAGCCGGCAGCGACGGGCTGGGTGTTGATCAACAGGCCGGCGCGGTAGATTTCCACCGATGCCTGGCGGCTGGCGGTGACGTACACCGGGTAGACGCTGGGCTTGGGGTTGTTGATGAGCAGGCTGTCGGAGCTGCCGTACATCACACCCACGGCGGTGTCGGGGTTGGCGCCGAATGAGCGAATCTGCCGCGTGAGCCCGTTGGAGCCAGGGGTGAAGTAGCCCAGGCGGACGAAATTGCCTTCCAGTTCGCGCTGGGTGTAAAGCTCGTGCATGGCGTGGTAGAGCGTGGTGTCCACCCCACCGACGCGGGACAACTGCAGGTTCATCGCCTGGCTCCAGTTGCCAATGCTGGAACTGGCCTCAAGGCCATAGCGGCCGCCGACTGACTCGTCCTGGCCACCGGTGAGGTTGAATTGGTTATTGAAAATCATGCCCAGGCTGCCGGCTGCCGGCTGATCGTAAAACTGCTTCACCTGCGCGTTGCGCTCGACGTTTTCCGTGAGGATCGAGACCAGCGAGTTTTCCAGGCTGTAGTGCACCGCCAACAATTGCGACGGGCAACTTTGTTCGCAGCCGCCCAAGGGCATGCCGTCTTTAAGGCGTTGCTCCCAAGTGGCACTGACAGCGGCAGACAGTTGACTGTCGCCCCGGTCAGTAAACTCAAGTAAGGTAATACGGTCATCGCGGCCCAATACAATCATGGCTTCGCCGAGAAACTGTTGATCGAGTTCTACGCGCACCGCCAGTGGCACATCGAAAAAGTGTTGCTCAAACTCTTCAGGCAGTCCCTTGGACTGTGATAACAAGCTACCCGGTGTTGTACCGGGAACTGTCGGTGCAGCCAGGGCATTGGCGCACAGCAATAACGCGAGCGCGCCCATCAGTGGCGTCATCGGAAACATGGACGGAATACTCGTCAGTACGGACAGTCGAAACTGTTAAACCAGGCCGGCGTTCGGGAAGGAAGCTGCCGGCCTGTCTATTCAAACCCCCGCAATCATCGCGTTCACGGGGTGAACCACAGGCTCACATCAACGCGGTACGGCGTCGAAGATCACGGTGTAGTTGGAAGTGTAGAGGCCGTTCTGAGTGTCCAGCGGTTTGGCCGGAGTGACGACCAGATCAGCTTGGGTGCCTGGGGTGGATTGAGGATCATCAACCACTTCCTGAGGGGTGGCCGTCAGGGTGACGCCGTTGAAGGTGTTGGTCAGCGCGATGTTGTCCGAGCCGTTGTATAACGCAGCCGCGGTCGGGCCGCCTTCGATGTAGGCGTGAACCGAACCGTCGGTGTTCTTGACATCGAAAGTTGCCCGCAGGGAACTCAGTTCACCGCTGACAGGGTTGTAGTTCATGGTTTCATCCTTACCAAAGTTAGGGTCACGCGGCTGAGCGTGAAACTGCTTGGTAGGGATATTGGCCGTGATGTTGATGGACGAACGCGCATCGTCGACCGCAAAAGCCGTGGTGGCGGACATGGCGACGGCGACGAGAGGTGCCGCTACGGCGAATTTCTTGAACATGCTGAATACCTGTCATCTAAAAAAAGGGTTCTTAGAGGCGTTGGAAGCGTTTAATTTTCCAACTAATTGCATTGCAAGTCGGGGACTTGTTCAACGCCAGGCAAGTATCCACAGCAATAAATACTAAGTAAGCCGTCTGATTCGCTTAGTTGCGTAGCCGAGTTACACCATGACACATAGGAAAATCATGGCATTTTGCCAAAACTTTAAAATTACCCGTAAGAAACAGACTACACGTGAATAAATGATAATAATTTATTGCGGATCAGTTCCGTAAGACTAGTATTACAACAACTAAAAAACAACAGCCTTTACGCGTCCCCACCCACTTTCTATTTAGTCGAGTCGTCCTGCTATTACATGTTTCAAGTAGCGGTGAGCTGAAGAACGCTGGGACGCAGGTGTGGCTGACCGTCCGTCTGGAGCCCTTGCCACGACCATAAGATATATCTTACGTTATATCTAGACACACACAGAGGCTCCTACCATGCGAGACCATCCTCACCAACGTGACGGTTTTGACCCACGCGCCGGCCGCGGTCGTGGCCCTCGGGTATTTGCGCCCGGCGACTTGAAATTGCTGCTGCCGGCACTGATCGCCGAACAGCCGTGCCACGGTTATGACCTTATTCGCCAGATCGAAAGCCTGTTTGACGGCGCCTACACACCCAGCCCGGGTGTGATTTACCCGACCCTGACCTTTCTGGAAGAAAGCGATTTGATCCAGGGCGACGCCGATGGCGGAAAAAAGCGCTACACAATCACCGACGCCGGTCGTCTCTTCTTAAGCGAGCAAGCGGTTGCCCTGGACGGCGTGCGTATGCGCATCGACGTCAGCAAGCGTTCACTGCGTGGCCATGACCGCCCGCCGGAAATCCACGAGGCGGTGCACAACCTGCGTCATGCCTTGCATTCGCACCACGGGCGCTGGAGCCCGGAAGAAATCGTTCGTGTCGCGGCGCTGCTCAATCGCACCGCCCAAGCCATTGCCGACGGGAAAGACCAATGAATACGCAAGTCATCCACCGCGTTACCCACGACATCAAACGCCGTCGCCTGGACGTATTGCGGGTGGTCGATATCACCCCACGCATGCGCCGTGTCACCCTCGGCGGCCCTGAACTGGCGGGTTTTGTGAGCCTGGGCAGCGACGATCACATCAAGCTGCTGTTCCCGCAGAACGCCGCTGAACAGGCCGCGCTGGAAAGCCCGGGCTTCAGCATCAAGGGTGATGGCCCGCAACCGGCCATGCGCGACTACACGCCACGGCGTTTCGACCTGAGTATTGGCGAGCTGGATATCGACTTCGTGCTGCACGGCGATGGCCCTGCCTCCACCTGGGCCGAGCAGGTGCAGGTCGGCCAACACCTGTACATCGGCGGGCCACGAGGCTCGATGATCGTGCCGGATATTTTCGACAGCTACCTGTTGATCGGCGATGAAACCGCGCTGCCTGCCATTGCGCGACGCCTGGAAGAACTGCCGGCGGGCCGCAAGGTGTTGGCCGTGATTGAGATCGCCAATGCGGCGGAGCAGCAAGCACTGCAAAGTGCCGCCGATGTGCAGGTGAAATGGGTGGTGCGTGGCCAGGACGATCTGCTCGACACCGTACAGAACCTGACGCTGCCGAGCGGTTCACTGTACAGCTTCGTGGCGACCGAAACCAAGCTGTCGCGCCGAGTACGGCGAGTGCTGCTGGACACGCACAAGGTCAATGAGGAATACCTCAAGGCCGCAGGCTACTGGCGCGCCGAGGGCAGTGAAGACAATTAAACCTGACGCGGTCAAAATGTGTGCGGGCTTGCTCGCGAATACGCTGGATCAGTTACAGATACATCCATTGACACACAGCATTCGCGAGCAAGCCCGCTCCTACCGTTTTACCGTGCTCGCTTTAGAAACCTGTCCAGGCCCACCACTGCCGACGCAATCAACACAAACCCCGCCAAAATCCCCCCGGCATTCGCAAACACCTGTGGATAACCCAACGTGCTCACGTCAATGAACGGGTACTGATACTGCCCGAGCAAATCCCCACGCAGCAGCGCATAGCCAAAATACACCAGCGGGTAAATCACCCACGCCGCAATGTGCCTGACGTGCAAGCTGCCCTTGGGCACATACCGCCACCAGTAGACAAAAAACAGCACCGGCATCACGTCGTGCAGCAACTCGTCAGCGATAAACTGGAAACCTTCGGGCTGCCACAAGTGCCGCAGCAACAGGTTATAGGCCAGGCCCACCACCACGATGCTCACGGCGATGCCGCTGCTGACCTTGGGCCCGAGGAAAAACCGCTTCGCTGCGCAATCGCGATTCACCCACGCATAGCTCAACACCACCACCGCCAGGGTGTTGGTGAGCACGGTAAAGAAGCTGAAAAAGTTGATCAACCCGCCCATCAGGCTGGCGCCGGACGCCCAGCGCGAATAGAAAATCAGGTATTGCTGGATCGCCAGCCCCGCCCAACCGGCCAGCGCCACTGCTGCTACGAACCGCTTCATGGGTTCAATCCAGCGGGCGTTTGGTGCGCATCAGTTTCACGTACAACCCTTCGACTTTCTCCCGCGCCCAAGGCGTCTTGCGCAAGAAGGTGAGGCTCGACTTGATGCTCGGGTCACTCTTGAAGCAGCGGATATCAATACGCTCGGCAAGGCCTTCCCATTCGTAGTGTTCCACCAGGGTGGTGAGGACGTGCTGCAGGGTCACGCCGTGGAGTGGGTCGTTACTTGTCGCGGTCATGCCAGGCCTATGAAAAATGTGTTCACGAAGGCGCACACCTTATCACCCCACCTGCTCGTTATAAAAAGTTCCGGCCTCCAACGAAAAGGAGATGTTATATTGTAACTATAAATCTCAAATCTTTTCGTCGTTTTTCCAAGGAATGTCCGATGCCCCTCTCTTCTTTGTGGCGCTTGACCCCACTCGCCGCCGCCCTGTTGATCTGCTCCGAAGCCCACGCCCTGGAGCTGCAACCCCAAGTCATTACCGGTAACCCGCTGGGCAGCGAACAGCTTGCTTCGCCGACCACCGTGCTGGAGGGCGATGAACTGACCCTGCAACAAAAAGGCAGCCTCGGTGAAACCCTGAACAAACAGCCGGGCGTGTCGTCTTCTTACTTCGGCCCGGGCGCGAGCCGGCCAATCATCCGTGGCCAGGATGGCGACCGTATCCGCGTCCTGCGCAATGGCGTGGGTGCGCTGGATGCCTCTTCGCTGTCCTACGACCACGCGGTGCCGCTGGACCCGGTTAACGTCGATCGCATTGAAATCGTGCGCGGCCCGGCGGCGTTGTTGTACGGCGGCAGCGCCATCGGCGGCGTGGTCAACACGTTCGACAACCGTATCCCCACCGAGGCCATCGAAGGCATCCACGGTGCCGGTGAATTGCGCTACGGCGGCGCCGACACTACGCGCAGCAGCGCTGGCAGGCTGGAAGCCGGTAACGGCGCCTTTGCCTTGCACCTGGACGCCAATGCGCGGGAATTCAATGACCTGAAAATCCCTGGCCAGGCGCGCAGCCGCCATGCCCCGGAAACCAATGATGCACCCGGCAAAAGCGGCCGCCTGGGCAACAGCGACGGCCGCCAGGACGGCGGCGCGGTGGGAGGGTCCTACACCTGGGATGACGGTTATGCCGGGCTGTCCTACAGCAACTACGACGCAAACTATGGCTCCCCGGCCGAGCAGGACGTACGTATCCGCATGCAGCAGGACCACTACGCGTTCGCGTCGGAGATCCGCAACCTGCAAGGCCCGTTTACCTCGGTAAAACTTGACGCGGGCTACACCGATTACGAACACCGTGAAATCGAAGGCGGCGAAACCGGCACGATCTTCAAGAACAAGGGGTATGAAGCGCGCGTCGAAGCCCGTCACCAGCCCATCGGCCCGTTCGACGGCGTGGTTGGCGCACAAGTGACCCGCAACGAGTTCTCGGCCCTCGGTGAAGAAGCCTTCGTGCCGCAGACCGACACCAACGCCGGCGCGCTGTTTATCCTCGAAGAAATGCAGGCCACCGAGCGCCTGAAACTCAGCCTCGGCGGGCGCCTGGAACACACCAGCGTCGACCCGGATGCCAAAGGCAACGCGCGCTTCGCCAGTGCAGACAAATCCAATGATTTCACCGCTGGTAGCCTGTCCTCCGGGGCGGTCTACACACTCACGCCAATCTGGTCCCTGGCCGCGACCCTGGGCTATACCGAACGCGCGCCGACCTTTTACGAGCTGTACGCCAACGGTGCCCATGTCGCCACCGGCACCTACGAGCTGGGCGATGCCGACCTGAAGAAAGAAAAAGCCGTGTCCAGCGACCTGGCCCTGCGCTTTGACAATGGCACCCACAAAGGCAGCTTTGGCGTGTTCTACAGCCGTTTCTCCAACTACATCGGCCTGCTGGGCAGCGGTCGCACACTGAACGATGAGGGTGAAGACGACGCGGGCGGTATTCCTGAGTACAAATACACCGGCGTGCGTGCACGGTTTGCCGGCTTCGAAGCCCAGGATCACTGGAAACTTGGCGAAAGTGCCTACGGTAAGTTCGCCCTGGAACTGTCGGGCGACTATACCCGCGCGGCCAACCTGGATACCGGTGAAGCCTTGCCGCGTATTGCGCCGCTACGCTTGAACAGCGGCTTATTGTGGGAGCTGGACCGCTGGCAGGCACGCATCGATGTTGAACATGCCGCCGGACAAGGCCGCGTGCCGGATAACGAGAGTGGCACCGATGGCTATACGACCTTGGGAGCGAGCGCGGGCTATCGCTTCAATCTCGGTGGCAGCCAATGGCTGGCGTTTGTGAACGGTGAAAACCTGACAAACCAAACCGTGCGCTACGCCAGCTCGATCCTGCGGGATATCGCACCCGCGCCGGGCAGAAGCGTGCAGTTCGGCGTTCGCACCACCTTCTAATGAGTACACACACTATTTGTAATGAGCGGGCTTGCCCCGCGCGAGGCCAGCTCGCTCATTACAAATATCCCGCCCTACCCAATGGTTTTTCAGCGACATTTAGTCACTGTTACCCAATTTGAAATAATGCATCTTGCGATTTGCGCTTTCTCTCGACGCGCACTCCCTTTATCCTTGCCCGCAATAATCTGAAACGTTTCACCTCCCGGTCGAACCCATCTTGCCGATTCATACCGCCCATCAAGACAGCGCTGTCTTACACGGACCTGCGCGTGGGAATAAATCGCCCGCCTGTGGATAACCGTGCTTATTCCCAGAAAACTGAATTAACGCTGAACCAAGCCCGTGTCGAATCGTCATCTACAGTGAAGAAACACGGGATACATAATTCCAACGCAACGGAGAAACACAATTATGAGCACTGACGGTGCCTCAAGCCCAAGTCGCCTGCTGCCCAGGCTGCTAGGCGTCTTGCTGCTGATCATGGGCCTGGCCTTGCTGGCCGGTGGTATCAAGCTGACGATGCTCGGCGGGTCGTTGTATTACCTGCTGGCCGGTATCGGCATCGCCCTGACCGGCGTTCTGCTGCTGGCTACTCGCCGCGCCGCGCTGGGTCTGTACGCACTGGTGCTGTTCGCCAGTACCGTGTGGGCCCTGTGGGAAGTCGGCCTGGACTGGTGGCAATTGGTGCCACGCCTGGCGCTGCTGTTCGCGCTGGGTCTCGTCATGCTGCTCCCGTGGTTTCGCCGTCCGTTGCTGCGTGGCCAGCCTGCCCCGCTGGGCACTGGCGCGCTGAGCGTGGCGGTGGTGCTGGCCGGTGCTGCCGCCATTGCCAGCCAATTCACCAACCCCGGTGAAATCAAAGGCCAGCTGGACCGCGACGCGGTACCGGGCATGGCCAACGCTGCACCGGCCCAGGCCGATGGCGACTGGAACTCCTACGGCCGTTCGGCCTTTGGCGATCGCTACTCGCCGCTGGCGCAGATCACCCCGGAAAACGCCCACAAACTGGTGCCGGCGTGGACCTTCCGCACCGGTGACATCCCTGGCGCAGGCGACCCGGGTGAAACCACCGCAGAAAACACCCCGCTGAAAGTCAACGGCATGCTCTACGTGTGCACACCGCACAGCCAAGTGATTGCCCTGGACCCGGACACCGGCAAGGAAATCTGGCGCTTCGACCCGAAGATCACCACCCAGGGTGCTGAGAACTTCAAGGGTTGGGCGCACATGACCTGCCGTGGCGTGTCGTATCACGATGATGCCGTCTACGCTTCGTCGCAGAGCCCGACCGGCACCGCCAGCCCGGCTGCCGCGCCGAATGCCTGCCCGAAACGCATTTTCGTACCGACCGCCGACACCCGTCTGATCGCCCTGAACGCCGACACCGGCAAGATGTGCGAAGACTTCGGTGACAAAGGTCAGGTCGACCTGCGTGCCAATATCGGCAGCTTCGCCCCAGGCGGTTACTACTCCACGTCGCCACCGGCCGTGACCAAGAACCTGGTCGTGATCGGCGGTCACGTGACCGACAACGTTTCCATCGACGAGCCGAGCGGCGTGATCCGCGCGTTCGACGTGCACACCGGCAAGCTGGTGTGGAACTGGGACAGCGGCAACCCGGAAGACACCACCCCGTTGGCCGAAGGCAAGACCTACACCCGCAATTCGCCGAACATGTGGTCCATGTTCGCCGTGGATGAAAAGCTCGGCATGCTCTACCTGCCGATGGGCAACCAGATGCCCGACCAGTACGGCGGCGACCGTACCGACGAGTCCGAAAAATACGCTGCTGGCCTCACTGCGCTGGACATCGACACTGGCCACGTGAAGTGGACCTTCCAGTTCACTCACCACGACCTGTGGGACATGGACGTGGGCGGCCAGCCTTCGCTGATCGACATCAAGACCGAAGCCGGCGTGAAGCAGGCAGTGATGGCGTCGACCAAACAAGGCAGCATCTATGTACTGGACCGCGCTACCGGCCAACCGGTCGTGCCGATCCACGAAGTGGCGGTACCGCAAGGCGCAGTGGCGGGCGACCGCACCTCCCCTACCCAACCGAAGTCGGACCTGAACTTCATGCCACCGCCGCTCAAAGAGCGTGACATGTGGGGCGTGACGCCGTTCGACCAGATGCTGTGCCGCATCGACTTCAAATCCCTGCGCTACGACGGCCCGTTCACCCCGCCATCGCTGCAAGGTTCGATCGTTTATCCGGGTAACTTTGGCGTGTTCGACTGGGGTGGCATTTCCGTCGACCCCGTGCGTCAGATCGCCTTCGTGAACCCAAGCTACATGGCGTTCAAATCGAAGCTGATCCCGAAGGCCGACATCGCCAAGCAAGGCCCACGCGTCAGTGAAACCGAAGGCGTGCAGCCGAACAAAGGCGCGCCGTACGGTGTGATCCTCGAAGCCATGCTGTCGCCAATGGGCCTGCCGTGCCAGGCGCCAGCGTGGGGTTACGTGGCGGCGGTCGACCTGACCACCCACAAAACCATCTGGATGCACAAAAACGGCACCGTGCGCGACAGCTCGCCGGTTCCGATCCCACTGACCCTGGGCGTGCCTAGCCTGGGCGGCACATTCACCACCGCAGGTGGCGTGTCCTTCCTCAGCGGCACCCTCGACCAGTACCTGCGTGCCTATGACGTGAAAAACGGCAAGCAACTGTGGGAAGGTCGCCTGCCAGCAGGCGCGCAAACCACGCCGATGACCTACACCGGCAAGGACGGCAAGCAGTACGTGCTGGTCATGGCGGGCGGTCACGGTTCCCTGGGTACCAAACAGGGTGATTATGTGATGGCGTTTAAACTGCCGGATTAAGCGAAACTGGCGGTAAAAAAAGGCGGCTACCCTCACAGGTAGCCGCCTTTTTAATGTACGACGAAGATCAAAATGTGGGAGTACCGGTCTTTAGAGCGGCGCTCGCTCCCGACGCATCCACCTCTCAAACGCCATCGCATTCAACGGCCGGCTGATCAAATAGCCCTGGGCAGTGTCGCACTTCCACTGTTTGAGCAGCTTCAGGCTAGGCTCGAACTCGACCCCTTCGGCCACCACTTTGAGCCCCAGGTTGTGACTCATCTCGATGGTGGAGCGCACGATCACCGCGTCGCCGCTGGTACTGCTGAGGTTGCGCACAAATGACTGGTCAATCTTCAACTCTTGCACCGGAAGGCGCTGCAATTGCGCGAGGGACGAATAGCCGGTACCAAAGTCATCCACCGACAGGCTGATGCCGCAGCCGCGCAGTTGCTCCAGCACGCTGAGGGCCTGTTGCGGGTTGTGCATGATCGCGCTTTCGGTGATTTCGAAGATCAGTTGTTCGGCCGCCACGCGGTACTGCATCAGCAGGGCGGTAACGCGAATCGCCAGGTCATCATCGGCCAGGTCGTCCACTGAGATATTCACTGACAGCTGGATCAGCATGCCGCGTTGTGCCCACTCGGCGATCTGGCGGATGGCTTCCTCGATCACCCACAGGGTCAGGTTGCGAATACTGCCAGTGCGCTCGGCCAGGGGGATGAACTCGGCGGGAGACACCTGGCCCAACGTCGGGTGCTGCCAGCGCAACAAGGCTTCGGCCTGGCGCACATGGCCGTGCTTGAGATCGAGTTTGGGCTGGTAGCAAAGGAATAATTCCCCCTCAAGGGCCGCACGCCGCAAGTCGCGGATCAGGGTGATCTGGCGTTGGTGTGCCAGGTCGCGGTCCTGCTGGTAGACCTGCAGATGCCCCGGCAGGCTCGCGGCGTCATGCCGGGCGATCGCGGCGCGGCTGATCAACTCGTCCACCTGCTGGCCGTCGGCAGGGTAGGCGGCGATGCCGATGCTCACTTCGTGGCGCAGTTCGTCATTGCCGATGCGATGGGGCTCGGTGAGCAGTGCGTATAGGCGGTCGGCGCGGGCTACAGCGCGGTCAACTTCGGTATTTTCCAGCAACAGCAAGAACTCACTGCCGGTGATGCGCGCCGCCGTATCGCTGGCCAACAGGCTCATGGACAGGCAGCGGCTGGCCTCGCGCAGCATTTCTTCCACGCCCTGTGGGCCGAAACCTTCATTGATCACCCGATAATTTTCGATCCCCAGGTACAGCAACACCACTGGCCGCCCCGCGCTGATCGCACTGCCCAGGCGCTCCATGACCAAGGCGCGATTGGGCAGGCCGGTCAGCGGATCGTGCAGTGCGTTGTGCGCCAATTGCCGCTCGCGCACGGCGATGCCGCTTTGCATGGCGTTGAAGGCCCGGGCCAACAGGCCGAATTCATCATGGCTGCGCACCCGCACCGGCGTGCGGTAGTCACCGGCACCAATCCGTTCGGCCGCTTGCACCAGGGCATTGAGCGGGCGTGACACCCTGCGTGCCAAAAACAACGCACCGGCCAACGACACCAGCAGCACCGCCAGGGCGATCCCGAGGAACTGCCGATCCAGCGGCGCAAAGGATTCCAGCGCATGGTCCAGCCGGCTTTGCAGCAGCACCCGCACTTCATCGCCATCGCCGGTGTTGTCCAGCGGCAACACCTGGCTGAGCACACGTAGGCCGTAGAACACATGGATTCTTGGCTCGGGGTCGACGGGCTCGTCACGTAACAGGCTGAGGATGGCGGCTTGGTGAGCATCCGGCTGAGTGCTGAACAACGGGCCGGGCGCGCCGTTCTGCACGCTGAGGAACGACACTTCCAGGTTGCTCATGGCGCGCAATTCATTGGCGAACAGTTTGTCCATGGGAAAGCCCATGACGATGCGCGCGATGGGAAGCGGGTCGAGCACTTCATCCTGCACCAGCAAATACGGCCGCCCATCCATGGCCACAATCAGCATCTGCAACCCCGTGCGCCGCGCACGGCGCAGGGCGTCGTGATAGGGGAATAACTCGCCGCGGGTCAATATCGGCCAGGTACTGACCATGACCTTGCCATTCAGGCCCAGTACGAACACTTCGCTGGAGCGAATGCCCGTGCCGTGGCGACGCAGCGCGGCGAGAATCGGTGCCGCCTTGCCTTCGGCCACGGCCTTTTTGAAGGGAATATCGACGGTCAGCCAGCCCAGCCCGTACTGCAGGCGATGCCCGCGCAGGTCGAGCAGGCGTTCAAACACCTGGCTGCCGGTTTGCAGTTGGACTTGCGCCTGGTTCTCCACGGCGCGGGTGGTGGCGGTCTTCACGGCGAAGTAAGTAGCGGCGACCACGACCAACAGCAACAGCGCCAGCACTCCGGCGATGCGGGTTTGGAACGTATGGCGCCACCTCATTGCAGTGCCCTCCGGCAGCGCTCGCCTCTCTCTGCCACCGCGTCCCTTTGTCATGTGCATTCCCTGCGACAGCTAACCTGGCGTCAAAAAGATATCCATTTTTATTGAATATTCGGATTCAGGAGATTAGCTGGGACTTGGGGTACGTGCACCCAATAAAAGCTAGGATTTTGGTGGCATTTTATTGGCGACAGAGGGTTGACCAGGGGATGCACCGATCCAGAGCGCGTGATATATGCCTGATACGGGAGATCGAATGTGAGAGCGAGATCGACGTTAGGCCGGTCGGTTCAAACGGGTGAGCCCGGTCAAACAGCCCGAGCCCGCATGAAATCGCCCCATCGGCGCACGAGATAATTATGTTCGTCCATCACCGAATTCCATACCGCAATATGCCCCATGCGCGCCTCATAAGCCCCTCCATCGCGCACTTCTCCGATCTCGATCAACGGCAACCCATCACTGCCCAGCAATTGCTCGCGTGCGGGCTTTCCAGCGTACCAATAATCCCATTCCGCACTGCTCAAGTGATCACGCGCGCGCGCCGGGTTACCGATGTAGTAACCCTGACGCGCCATTACCGCCCCCGGCCAACCGGACAACCACCAATTCAGATACGCATAGGCAGCATCCAGCACCGGCCCCTTGGCATGCTGCGACAATGACAAACCACCAAACCAGGCGCGATAACCTTCGCGCGGCACCGCCAGGCGGTATTTCACTCCGGCACGATGCAGGCGCATCAGGGTCGGCGACCACAGGCTCTGGATGTCGATGCTCGGGCTGAGCATCAGTTGCGCGGCCTCTTCGTCGTCCGACCAGAAGGCCGCGAAATGCCCCTCCTTCTGTTTACGCACGAGGATATCGGCGAGTACATCGATCTCTTCGATGCTCATATTGCCGATGTCCTTGAACTGCGCCAGCCCCGCGCCCTGCACCGCCAGCGCAGCATCCAGGGCGCCGATGGCGGCGTCGCTTTGCAAGGCGGTGCGCGCACGCCACGCGGGGTTGAGCAGCCAGCCCCAGCTTTCGTTGCCGTGGCAAAAACCTTCGGGCAAGCGCTCTGGGCGGTAGGCGAAACTGTCGGCGTTGTGGGTCAGGGGCAACATGCTGATGCGCTCGGTGACCGTGCTGCCGAGGCTGCCGTCGTGCTGCACGAACAGCCGCGCGCTGGGCACGCTGCCGCTGCCCAGGCGGTCATCGGGCGACAGGCGCCCGCGCTTGGGCAGGTCATTGATCTCGTGCCACAGCGCGATGCGTCGGGTGTCGATAGGCTGGATCGCCCGGGCTGGCCACACGAAGTCGACGTTGTGGAACCACTGGTCATACAGGTCGTAGCTGTCGGGTTGCATCACCGCGATGCGTTGCGCCTGTTCGACGTCGTGCACTTGGTAGACAAGGCGAATGCCCAGCTCCTCTTCGGCGCGTACGCGCAGGCATTCAAGCAGGGTGACCGACGTGCCGAGAACGCGGAGTGTGATCATGCAGCGAGCCGCCGCGAGAACGCTTCAAACGAACGCTTTAGCAGCGCAGGCTCGAGGCCACGCAGGATAAACACCAGGCGTGATTGGCGGTCGCTGCCCGGCCATGCAGGCAAATGCACCGGCGCATGCAGGCAATGCTGCACGCCATGAATGACGATAGGGGCGTTACTGGCGTTCACGTTGAGCAGCCCTTTGACGCGGAGAATTCGTTCGCCGTGGCATCTTAACAGCATCGACAACCATACCCCGAAACCCACCCAATCAAGAGGCTGGTCGAAGGTCAGGCTGCAGACTTGCGCGGCGCCGTGGGTGGCCGTGGTGGTGTGATGCAGCTGCCAGCGGCTGACTTCCATGGCGGGCTCGGCACTGCGCAGGCCTTCGCCCAGCAGCAGTTGGTCGCCGCTATGGATGTCGTGGGTATCGAGGATCGGCGTGCCGGTATTGAGCGCTTGCAGATGCGCGCGCAGCGCAGCGCAGTCATCCGCCAGATCAGTCTTGCTCAGGAGCAAACGATCCGCCGCCGCCACCTGGGCCAGCCATTCCGGGTGCAGGCGTTCTTGCAGGACGGCATGGCTGGCGTCCACCAGGGTGATCACCAAGCCAATATGAAAACGCCCGCGCAGTTGCACGTCGTTGTTCAAGGTGGCCAGGATTGGCGCCGGGTCGGCCAGGCCGGTGGTTTCGAGGATTACCCGTTCGAAGGCGGGGATTTCACCACGCTCGCGGCGTTGCAGCAGGCCGAGCAGCGCGTCTTTCAACTCGCCACGGATCGAGCAACACACGCAGCCGCTGGGCAGCAGCACCGTGTCCGGCGCCACCTCTTCCACCAGCAGATGGTCGATGCCGACATCACCGAATTCGTTGATCAGCAACGCGGTGTCGCCCAGGCTTTCACCCTGCAGCAGACGCTTGAGCAAGGTGGTTTTACCACTGCCGAGAAAGCCGGTGATGACGTTGAGGGCGATGCTCATGGGGCTGACTCCAAGTGGTCCAACAAACGCGGATCGAGGGGATCCAGCGGCCGGCCGAGCATGTTTTCGGCGGCTTGCCACAGCTGATCCAGACCGCTGGCCAGCGCCTGCTTGCCAGTGGCGCCGAGCAGCAGATACGACGCGCCCTGGAAGTCTTCGACCTTGAGCCGGAACACCGCCAGCACCTGGTTGATCGCCGCGATCCGGCGCAGGCGTTCACGGCGCCGGGGTAACTCATCGCCCAGGGGATCGCTCCAGTGCAGGTCTTCGCCAAGCAGTCCGCAGAGTCCGCACATGGCTACACCTCATTCATGGCATGACATCGCCGGAGTTCGGGCCCAGTGTCTGGCCAACGAACAAGTTGCCGCCGGGCTCGCTGGCCAGCAGCACCGCCACCGGCGCCACTTCATCGGCCAGGCCGAAACGGCCCAGCGGCAACTCCTTGGCCTTGGCGCGCTTCCATTGCTCACTGATACCGCCCACCAACGGCGTTTCAATCGGGCCCGGTGCGATGGCGTTGACCAGCACGTTGTCCTTGGCCACTTCCAGCGCCAGGGACTTGGTAAAGCCGATCACCCCAGCCTTGGCGGCGGCGTAGTGAGTCAGTTCGGCGCCGCCCTTGATGCCCAGTTGCGAGGCGACGTTGATGATCCGGCCCCAACGCTGCTCGAGCATGTACGGCAAGGCGCGCTGGCTGGCGATAAACACACTGGTGAGGTCGACGCGCAGCATGTCGTTCCACATGTCGATGGTCAGGTCGACACAGCGCGCCTGGGTGAGCATGCCGGCATTGTTGACCAGGATATCGATACCGCCGAACTGTTCGACGCAACGGTCGACACTGGCCTGGCCGCCTCCGACGGTGCCGACGTCGGCCAGGCATTCGAACACCTCGGCGCCAAGGTTGCGGCAAGTGATCGCGGTTTCGGCGAGGCTGGCGGCGTTGCGGTCGGCCAGCACCAGGCGCGCGCCTTCGGCGGCGTAAGCGCGGGCGATGGCGGCGCCGATGCCGCTGCCGGCACCGGTGATGACGGCGCGGCGGTTAGTCAGTTGGGGCATGTCAAATCTCCTAAAGCAAACACAGATCCAATGTGGGAGCGGGCTTGCTCGCTCCCACATTTAGATCCAGCACATTCAGTCAGGCCAGCGTACGGTCAGGCCGCCGTCGATGACGATGCTCTGCCCGGTCAGGTAGCTCGACGCTTCACTGGTCAAAAACTGCACCAACGACGCCACTTCATCCGCCCGCCCTACCCGCCCCAGCGGAATCGCGCGCGCCGCCTTGGCCAAACCTTCCGGTCCCAGCGAGTTCTTTGCATCCAGCGACTGCGGCGTTTCAATCAACCCTGGAATCACCGCATTACAACGAATGCCCAGCGGCGCCAATTCCACCGCCAACGACCGGCACAACCCCGGCACACCGGCCTTGGCCGCCGCGTAATGGCTGTGTTCCTGCCAGCCATACACGCCACCGGCAATCGACGAAATCGCGACCAGCGCGCCGCCTTCGTGCATATGCCGGGTCGCCGCGCGGAAAGTGCGCATCACCCCTGTGAGGTCGACATTGAGCATCTCGTTCCACAACGCATCGGTCATCTCGAGCAACGGCGCGCGGCGCAACAGGCCCGCATTGGCCACCGCATAATCCAGCCGCCCGAAATGCTGTATGGCTTGCGCGGCCAGTGCGTCGACTGAGGCGGTATCGCCCACGTCCAACGGCAGCATGAGGCATTCGCCGCCGGCTTGTTGCACCAGGCTAACGGTGGTCTGCGGGTCATGCGGATCAGCCGGGTAGTACCCGCCCACTACCGCCACACCCTGGCGGGCATAGGCCACGGCGAGGGCTTGGCCGATGCCGCTGGCGGCACCGGTAATCAAGGCAACTTTACGGCTCATCACTCACTCCTTACTGAACGGTTTCCGGGCGCACATGGCGCGCGGCAAACATCAGGACGCCGGACAGGAAGCACGGCAATGCGCCAAACCACAGCGCGGCGGTCTGCCAGTCGCTGCCGGCGGACAACACCTGAGTCGCACCAAAACCTGCGACCACTGCCCCGATCGGGCCCATGGCATGGATGATCGCGCCGCCGGTGGCGCGGATGCTGGTAGGGAAACTCTCGCTGATAAAGAACAGCGCCGCCGAGTACGGCCCGATCAGGAAGAACAGGCCCAGGCTGTACAGCCCGACCACCATCGGCATATTGCTCGGACCAAACAGCATCCCGGCGAACGCCAGCCCGCCAAGCATCCAGCCCAGGCCGATCACGTTGCGACGGCCGATCTTGTCGCCCATCCAGCCGTGGCTGAGGTAGCCGCAATAGCCCACCAGGTTCGACAGCACAAGGATGATCAGCGAGTTCTCGAACGAGATGTGGTGCACGCTGACGATCACCGATGTCCCGAGCACGCTGAACACTTGGATAGCTGCCCAGTTAAGCAACAGCGCAGCGCCGATCACCAGGGTGGCGCGCCGCGCCGGACCACGGAAGGCGGCCTTGAGACCGGCCTTGCTGTGTTCGTCATAGTCCACGCCGTAGGTCACGGCGACATTTTGTGCTTCAGTCACCGCGCCGCTTTTACGCAGCCGGCTGATGCGTTCATGGATCTGGAACTGCGGACTCTCCTTGAGCTTGCGCGCCATGATCGCTATCACCACCGCTGGGATCGCGGCAAAGATGAAGCAGCCCTGCCAGCCAATGATCGGCAACAGCAACGCGGTCAACCCAGCGGCGATCAACGCACCGACCGGCCAGCCGCCCTGCACCAGGCTGTAGATAAAGCCGCGACGTTTGGTCAACTGCGGGTCTTGCGAGGCGCCATACAGCTCGCTCAGATAAGTCGCGTTGACGGTTTCCTCGGCATAGCCCAGCCCGCCCAGCGACCGGATCAGAATCAGCGGCGACTTGCCCCACGCGCCGCCGATTGCAGTCAGTGCCGAGCAGAGCGCGGAACCCGCCACGGTGAAAATAATACCTTTGCGCCGCCCCAACTTATCGACGACGGGGCCGATGGCAAAGGCGACCACCGCCGTGCCCACCGCCACCCACGTCGCGATTTCAGCTTGCTCCACTTCACCCCAGCCAAAATGCCGGCCAATCTCCGGCAGCAAAGTGCCGAACAGGATGAAGTCATACACCGCGAACACCCAGGCGAAAAACGCGATCCAGGTGGCGAAACGTACTTCCTTGGACGTCAGTTGCCGGGGTTTCCAGCCAGTCAGGTCAAGCTTGTTATAGATGGACATAATCGCGCCTCAGGGGGTGAGCAAGGGTGGGTGTCAGGTACGCGGTTGGCGGCGGATAAAGTCGTCGGCGATTTCGTCAAAGGTGACGAAGCGCACGCCGGCATGGCTCTGGATGTGTTCGATCAGCCGCTCAAGCATCAACAACACTTGCGGGCGGCCGGAGACATCGGGATGGATGGTCATGGTGAACACGGCGTGTTCGTGTTCGCGGTAAACCCAGTCGAACTGGTCGCGCCACATTTCTTCGAGGTGACGCGGGTTGACGAAGCCGTGGCTGTTGGGGGCCTTTTTGATGAACATCATCGGCGGCAGGTCGTCCAGGTACCAGTTGGCCGGGATCTCCACCAGGTCGGTTTCTTCACCGCGTACCAAGGGTTTCATCCAGGTGTCGGGGTGCTGGCTGTAGTCGATCTTGGTCCAGCTGTCGCCCTTGCGCACGTAGTAGGGATGGAAGTCGTTGTGCATCAGGCTGTGGTCGTACTTGATGCCTTTTTTCAGCAGCAGTTCGTTGGTGACTTTGCTGAATTCCCACCATGGCGCAACGTAGCCCGTCGGGCGTTTGCCAGTCACTTGGGTGATCAGCTCGATGGATTTATCGAGGACGATTTCCTCCTGCTCGGCGGTCATCGCGATGGGGTTTTCGTGGCTGTAGCCGTGCACGCCGATTTCGTGACCGGCGTCGGCCACCGCCTTCATCTGCTCGGGGAAGGTTTCCATCGAGTGGCCGGGAATGAACCACGTGGTGCGCAGGCCGTAGCGTTCGAACAATTTGAGCAGGCGCGGCGCACCGATCTCACCGGCAAACAAGCCGCGGGAAATGTCGTCCGGCGAGTCTTCACCGCCATAGGAACCGAGCCAACCGGCCACGGCGTCAACGTCGACGCCAAATGCACAGAGAATGTCTTTAGCCATGATGAATCTCCTTAAACGTTAAGTACGGTTTCGACGGACAACGCCGCGCGCAGCAGGCGTGCGTCTTCTCCCGCCGGTGCGCTGAGCAGCAGCCCGGTGGGCAGGCCCTGGGCATCGCAGCCGCTGGGCAGGGTCACGCCGGGCATGTCGAGCAAACTGCCGGGCATGGTCAGGCGCAGGGTGGCAAGGTTGGTTTTCACGAACAGGTCGTCGTCGGCTTCCAGCGGTGCCAATGCGGGCGCCACGTGGGCAACGGTTGGGGTGATGAGAATGGCGCCGTCGAGGTCATCGATCAGTTGCTGTTGCAGGCGGCTGCGCGCGTCGGTCAGGTGGATCAGTTGGCTGGCTGGCAGCGAACGTGCGGCTTCGAGGCGGCGGCGTACGCGAGGGTCGAGTTGTTCGGCGTCGCGGCTGTCGAGCAACCCTTGGTGCAAGGCGAAGGCCTCGAACGAGCCGAGCCAGCCGTGGTGGTTGATCAGGTCCAGGGTGGCCAGGAAGGTCGGGCATTCGCGCTCTTCGATCAGCGCACCTTGGGCCTTGAGTTGCTCGACTGCACGCAGCAGGTTGTTGCGCACAGCAGGCTCGACATCCTGTTGCGCCAATACGAAGCGTTGGCCCTTGAGGCTGCGGGCATGGTGGGTTTGGGTGCGCCCATGCAGCAAATCGTCGATGGCCAAGGCGTCGCGCACACTGCGGGTCAGCGGGCCGAGACTGTCGAGGGTGTGGGCAAGGGGGAATACGCCATCGCGGCTGTAGCGTCGGCTGCTGCTGCGATAACCGACCAGGCCGTTGAACGCCGACGGGATGCGGATCGACCCGGCGGTGTCGGTGCCCATGGCGATGGGAACGATCCCGGCCGCAACGGCCACTGCAGAACCGGACGACGAACCGCCTGGGATGCGTGGTTGGTCAGTGCCATGGGGGTTGTGCGGCGTGCCGAAATGCGGGTTCAGACCCAAGCCTGAGTAGGCCAATTCGCTGAGGTTGGTCTTGCCCACACTGACCATCCCGGCACGACACAACAGGCCCACGGTCGGCGCGTCGAGCAAAGCGGCAGGCGCATTGCGGCGATAGGCGGCGCCAGCAGTGGTGGTGCTGCCGGCCACATCGAACAGGTCTTTCCAGGCCAACGGCACGCCATCGAACACGCTCAAGGGCTGGCCGGCGCGCCAACGGGCAGCGGCGGCTTCGGCTTCACGGCGGGCACGCTCGGTGGTCAGGCTGATAAATACCGACGGCACCTGGCTTGCCTTTTCGAGTGCCTGTTCGAGGGCTTGCACCGGATCGCTGCGACCGCAGGCAAAATCCTCGGCCATTGAAGTGGCGTCTGACATCAAGATGGCCCTCAAAAAACGTACATATTAATAAAATGTACATTTTACAAAGGCAGCTTTCGTGCCAGTCTCTTGTGAGGTGGTTTTGCGCTGTCAGGTTTTTTCGCTGAGAGCAACGGGATAGATGGTTTTGATGGGCAGGAAAAAACCGTGACTGAGGGAGGTGCAATGCCGCCAACGAAATAATGTATCTTTTATTAATAAGTACATTTTGGTGCAGAAAGGTAACATTCCCAGTTTTCGGGCCCCAAAAAAGTGCCATCGACGTGGCCCAGAGTGACAGGTGCAACTTATGAGAGAATCCCCGGCCACCGTCCTCCCCCCTTTAGAGAAATCGATGAAAGCAGTGTCCGCCTCGGCCTCTCGTTACGCGATGATTCACCAAGTGTTGCGTGACGCGATCGTCAACGGCACCGCTCGCCACGGCCTGGTTTTGCTGGAAGCGCCGTTGGCCGAACTGTTCGGTACCAGCCGTGTACCGGTGCGCAAGGCCCTGGACCTGCTGCACGCCGAAGGCCTGATCTGCCGCTTCAATGGCCGGGGTTACCTGATCAACCCCGAAAGCCTGGCGATGGAGCCGCTACGCCTGCCCTTGAGCCATACACATTTGGGCCTTGATGGTAAGGATGAGCTGGTGGATACGCGGCCGTTGGGTGAACGTATCGTCGAGGAAATCGGCGCGGCGCTGTCCACCTGCATTGCCTTCGGCCATTACCGCCTGGATGAGCAAGCCGCCGCCGACCACTATGGCGTCAGCCGTGCAGTGGTGCGTGAAGCACTGATGCGCCTGCGAGATCGCGGCCTGGTGGAAAAGGAACCCTATTCCCAATGGTTGGCGGGGCCTTTGACGGCGCGGGAAGTTACCGAAGACTACGAACTGCGCGCCTGCCTGGAACCCGAAGCCTTGCGCCAGAGCGCACCGCACCTTGATCGCCAGCTGCTTGAAGCCATGTTGCAACGCGTACTGGCTGCCCAGGACAGCCCTCACTGCAGCCTTGAGGCCATCGAACAGATCGAGGAAGACTTGCACCAGCACTGCTTGGCCGGCTTGCAGAATCGCAAGATCGCTGCACTGATCCGCCAGGGCCAGAGCCCAATGATCATCAGCCGGATTTTTTATCGGTTGCTGGGGATCGGCGCCGATCCGGCGATGTTGGCCGAACATCGGTTGATTCTTGAGCTCTTGTTGCATGGCGCGGTGGATGCGGCGGCGCTGAATCTGCGTGAGCATCTTCAGCGAGCACGCCAGCGCATGTTGCAACGGCTGAAAGTGCTCTCAGTCCTGCCAGAACAACCCCTGCCCGCCTACCTGCACAAAATCAGCTGACCGCACACAGTTCCAAATAGAGGAGGGAGCGGCGGTGCTGTCGAGAATTTCATGCAATATGTTGCGATCTCGCCGCCGCCATTGAAACCACCGCCGCCCCGCCCCATCTAAGCACCATACTTCCTGATGCAGGTGCCCCATGAGCGACCAGCAAGAATTCCCTGATTACGACCTCAACGACTACGCAGATCCCGAAAACGCCGAGCACGAAGCGTCCTCCAACACCGGCCTGGCCCTACCCGGGCAAAACCTGCCGGACAAGGTCTACATCATCCCGATCCACAACCGGCCCTTCTTCCCGGCGCAAGTGCTGCCGGTGATCGTCAATGAAGAGCCGTGGGCCGAGACCCTGGAACTGGTGAGCAAATCCGACCACCACTCCCTGGCCCTGTTCTTCATGGACACCCCGCCGGACGACCCCCGCCACTTCGATACCTCCAGCCTGCCGCTGTACGGCACGCTGGTGAAGGTGCACCACGCCAGCCGCGAAAACGGCAAGCTGCAATTCGTGGCCCAGGGCCTGACCCGCGTGCGCATCAAGACCTGGCTCAAGCACCACCGCCCACCGTACCTGGTGGAAGTCGAATACCCGCACCAGCCCTCGGAGCCGACCGACGAGGTCAAGGCCTACGGCATGGCGCTGATCAATGCGATCAAGGAACTGCTACCGCTCAACCCGCTGTACAGCGAAGAGCTGAAGAACTACCTCAACCGCTTCAGCCCCAACGACCCGTCGCCGCTCACCGACTTCGCCGCCGCGTTGACCTCGGCCACCGGTAACGAATTGCAGGAAGTGCTGGACTGCGTGCCCATGCTTAAGCGCATGGAAAAAGTGCTGCCGATGCTGCGCAAAGAAGTCGAAGTTGCGCGCCTGCAAAAAGAACTCTCCGCTGAAGTGAACCGCAAGATCGGCGAGCATCAGCGCGAGTTCTTCCTCAAGGAACAGCTCAAGGTCATCCAGCAGGAGCTGGGCTTGACCAAGGACGACCGCAGTGCGGATGTCGAGCAATTCGAGCAACGCCTGGAAAGCAAAGTACTGCCGGCCCAGGCGAAAAAACGCATCGATGAAGAACTGAACAAACTGTCGATCCTCGAAACCGGCTCGCCGGAATACGCGGTGACGCGCAACTACCTGGACTGGGCCACCTCGGTGCCGTGGGGTGTGTTTGGCGAGGATAAACTCGACCTGAAACATGCGCGCAAGGTGCTGGACAAGCACCACGCAGGCCTGGACGACATTAAGAGTCGCATCCTCGAATTCCTCGCGGTGGGTGCCTATAAAGGCGAAGTCGCCGGTTCCATTGTGCTGCTGGTCGGCCCGCCGGGCGTGGGCAAGACCAGCGTCGGTAAATCCATCGCCGAGTCGCTGGGACGGCCCTTCTACCGCTTCAGCGTCGGCGGCATGCGCGACGAGGCCGAGATCAAGGGCCATCGCCGCACCTACATCGGCGCCATGCCCGGCAAGCTGGTGCAGGCGCTCAAAGATGTGGAAGTGATGAACCCGGTGATCATGCTCGACGAGATCGACAAGATGGGCCAGAGCTTCCAGGGCGACCCGGCGTCGGCACTGCTGGAAACCCTCGACCCCGAGCAAAACGTCGAATTCCTCGACCACTACCTGGACCTGCGCCTGGACCTGTCCAAAGTGCTGTTCGTGTGCACCGCCAATACCCTGGACTCCATCCCAGGCCCGCTGCTGGACCGTATGGAAGTGATTCGCCTGTCGGGCTATATCACCGAAGAAAAAGTCGCGATTGCCAAGCGCCACCTGTGGCCCAAGCAGTTGGAAAAAGCCGGCGTGTCGAAAAACACCCTGACCATCAGCGACGGCGCGTTGCGCGCATTGATCGACGGCTACGCCCGCGAAGCCGGTGTGCGCCAGCTGGAAAAACAGCTGGGCAAACTGGTGCGCAAGGCCGTGGTCAAGCTGCTGGATAAGCCGGACCTGGTGATCAAGATTGGCAACAAAGACCTGGAAAGCTCACTGGGTGTACCGGTGTTCCGCAATGAGCAGGTGCTGTCCGGCACCGGTGTGATCACCGGCCTGGCGTGGACCAGCATGGGCGGCGCGACGCTGCCGATTGAGGCGACACGTATCCATACGCTCAATCGCGGCTTCAAGCTCACCGGGCAGTTGGGTGAAGTGATGAAGGAGTCCGCCGAAATTGCCTACAGCTACATCAGCTCGAACCTGAAGTCGTTTGGCGGTGATCCGAAATTTTTTGACGAAGCTTTCGTGCACCTGCACGTGCCGGAAGGCGCCACGCCCAAAGACGGCCCGAGTGCGGGGGTGACCATGGCCAGTGCGCTGTTGTCGCTGGCACGTAACCAGCCGCCGAAAAAAGGCGTGGCCATGACCGGTGAGCTGACGTTGACCGGGCATGTCCTGCCGATTGGCGGGGTGCGCGAGAAAGTGATCGCGGCGCGGCGCCAGAAGATCCATGAGCTGATCCTTCCGGAGCCGAATCGGGGCAGTTTTGAGGAGTTGCCGGAGTACCTGAAGGAAGGGATGACAGTGCACTTTGCCAAGCGGTTTGCGGATGTGGCTAAAGTGCTCTTCTGATAGTTATGTAGCGCCTTTACTGGCCTCTTCGCGAGCAAGCCCGCTCCCACATGTTGACCGAGTAAATCCTTTGGAATGCGGTCGAAATGTGAGAGCGGGCTTGCTCGCGAAAGGGCCGGCCCGGTCACCACAAAATCCCACCCAGTCACACCTCGTCCCATCTTCGGTTATGCTCGCCCTTCGTCGCCAATCAACGGAGCCCTCATGACCGCTGCTCGCCTGTTTCTCCCCTTGAGCCTTGCCCTGCTGGCCGCCTGCGCCAGTGCCCCCAAGCAAAACGTCAGCGTGGACAACCAGAGCGCCTGCCCACTTCAGCTTAAAACCGGTCAAAACCTGATCCTCACCCTGCCGAGCAACCCCACCACGGGTTACCGCTGGGCCATCCAGGATTCCGCTGGCGGTGTGTTGCGCGCCTTGAGCCCGGAGGTCTACACCAGCTCGGAATCCGGCGTGGTCGGTGGCGGCGGCCAGTCGACCTGGCGGTTCCAGGCGTTCGCGACCGGCCAGGGCCGCTTGCGCCTGACGTCCCAGCAACCCTGGGAGCCGGAAGCCGAACCCGCCGAAACGTTCGACTGCGCCATCACGGTGAACTGATATGCCATGGCTGATTCTTGCGTTGATGGGCGCCGGCACTTTTATCTACGGCCTGACCACCCATGCCACGTTGCTGTGCCTGCTGGTCAAGCCGCTGCCGGTCCTGGCGCTGCTGGGCTGGCTGCATGATGCGCCGCCCACCGAGTATCGACGCTGGATCAGCCTGGGTTTGATCTTTTCCCTGATAGGCGATGTGCTGCTCGCCTGGCCGGGCGATCTGTTTATCTTTGGGCTGGGCGCATTTCTGTTTGCGCACCTGGCCTACCTCAAAGCCTACTTCAGCGACTGCCGCCGCTTAGCCCTGTTGCCGTTGGCATTGGCCCTGGGCGTGGGCGCGATTCTGCTGAGCATCCTGATCTCCCACGGCCTTGGCGACCTGCTGATGCCGGTAGTGGTTTATGCGCTGGTGATCAGTGCGATGCTCTGGCGTGCGCTGGCACGCTTGGGCACTGACGTGCCGAAACGCTCGGCATTGCTGGCGGCAGCAGGCGCGCTGTCGTTTGTTTTTTTCGACACGCTGATCGGCATCAGTCGGTTTGTGGTGGCATTCGATGCGGCGCCGTATGTGCTGATCAGTACTTACTGGCTGGGACAGTGGGGGATCACTGCGGCTGCATTTGCCCTCAATCCACAGACTGAACACCCTACGCGCCATCATTGAAAAAACACCGCCTATTTAGATTAATAACCTCTGCAGAACTGGTATTTCTAACAGTTACGCAGATGGGTGCCTGCCTCTATCGTTCCACGACATCGCACACAATCCGGTGGGCGAGTGGTTCAAGAGGGTTCGATCATGACCAACAGTACTGCTTACGGGGAAGCAACGGGAACATTGACCGCATCCGTCAACGGTGTCGTGAGTTTCAATGCAGGCGCGGTTGACCTGACTAATGAGAATGAGCAGATAACTATCGTAGGCGTCGAGGAAAATTCACCCGGCCCCCTGCGCATCATCGAAATTGAGATGCTGTCGAATACACCGAACGGCGACTATGTTTTTCCGAGCAAGCAGATTTGTGCACTCACAGCCGGTGGAAAATCTGCTCCTGCGCACTATTTGACTCAGAGCGGTAGCGTGAACGTTGATTTCGACCGTGAAAATGGCCGCTACAGGTGCCACTTCAACTTCACTGCAAACAACCTTTTTCAGCCAAAAGACACTATTGGCGTAGTCGGTGATTGTGATATCCGCACGAATCCACTCTCCAAACAGTGACAAAGCGCTCCACCGCCTCCCGGTCAACCCGAAGGGGTGGTGAAGCCAACACTGCCTGTTACATCGCGGTTTATCAGACAACTCGCGCGCACGAAGGCTAACTTGGCTAAAATGCCGGCCTTTCCCCTTCGTCGCCGGAACAACCGTGAGCAAAGAACCCGATCGCCTATTCGCCCAGCCCCTGCCCCAGGTGCCGGACTTCGCCTTTAACGAGGACGTGGTGCGGGTGTTCCCGGACATGATCAAGCGCTCGGTGCCGGGTTATCCGACCATCGTCGAGAACCTCGGCGTGCTCGCGTCGCAGTTTGCCCAGCCGGGCAGCGTGCTGTACGACCTGGGCTCTTCCCTCGGCGCAGTGACCCAGGCCCTGCGCCGCCATGTGCGCACCGACGGGTGCCGGGTGATTGCAGTGGATAACTCGGCGGCGATGGTGGAGCGCTGCCGCGAGTACCTCAATGGCCAGGACTCGATGTTCCAGGAGTTGCTGCCGGTCGAGGTTATCGAGGGCGATATACTCGCGCTGCAATTCCAACCGGCCTCAGTGGTTGCACTCAACTTCACCCTGCAATTTATCGCACCGGATGAACGCCTGCCCTTGCTCTCGCGTATCCGCCAGTCGCTGCTGCCGGGCGGAGCGCTGATCCTCTCGGAAAAGCTGCGCTTCAATGACCTTGAAGAACACGCGCTACTCACCGACCTGCATATCGCGTTCAAACGCGCCAACGGCTACAGCGAACTGGAAATCGCCCAGAAGCGCAGCGCCATCGAAAACGTCATGAAGCCCGACAGCCTCGAAGAACACCGCGAACGCCTGCTGGCGGCGGGGTTCTCGAACGTCGTGCCGTGGTTCCAGTGTCTTAACTTTGCCTCGTTGATTGCCCTGCCATGATTGATCTCTCCCCCCTTGCCCGCCACTTGGTGGGCACTCCTTTGGCCGTTTGGGCCCAGGGCCTGCAAGCGCAACTCGATAGCAAGATGGAGAAAGGTCATGGCGACCTGGAGCGTTGGCAGAGTGCGTTGGATGCCTTACCGAAAATAATGCCCAGCGAAGTCGATTTGCTGAATGACCTGACCCTGGACACTGATTGCGACGACGCTACCCGCGCGCAAATGCACACTGCGCTGATGGGCCTGAGCCCGTGGCGCAAAGGCCCGTTCCACCTATTCGGCGTGCATGTCGATACCGAATGGCGTTCGGACTGGAAGTGGTCGCGGGTCGCGCCGCACCTGGATCTGAAAGGCAAGCGCATCCTTGATGTCGGCTGCGGCAATGGCTACTACATGTGGCGCATGCTCGGCGCCGGCGCGGACAGCGTGATTGGGGTCGATCCGAACTGGTTGTTCTTCTGCCAGTTCCAGGCGGTACAGCGTTACCTGTCCGAACCCAACGCCTGGCACTTGCCGTTCCCGTTCGAAGACTTACCGTCGAATCTTGAAGGGTTCGACACGGTGTTTTCCATGGGCGTGTTCTATCACCGCCGCTCGCCGATCGAGCACTTGTTGGCGCTGAAAGACACGCTGGTCAAAGGCGGAGAACTGGTCCTGGAAACCTTGGTGGTGGAAGGCGATCAGCAGCAAGTGCTGGTGCCGGAAGACCGCTATGCGCAAATGCGTAACGTATGGTTCCTGCCGTCGGTGCCGGCGTTGATGCTGTGGCTGCGCCGTGCAGGGTTCAGCGATGTGCGCTGTGTGGATGTGAGCGTGACCACGGTTGAAGAACAGCGCGGGACCGAGTGGATGAAGTTTCAGTCGCTGAGTGATTTTCTTGATACGGAGGATCACAGCAAGACCATCGAAGGGCTGCCGGCGCCGATGCGCGCAGTGATCATCGCCAAGAAGTAACCTCCAATCTGCCTGCCAAGTGGAGATCAAAATGTGGGAGCGGGCTTGCTCGCGAATGCAGTGGGTCAGTCGGTACATGTGTGACTGATACACCGTATTCGCGAGCAAGCCCGCTCCCACATTTGCTCACCCGTAATCGTTAGAGTGTGGGCTTGGCCCGCCGGGCCTTGAAGAACTCACTCAGCACCGCCCCACACTCCTCAGCCAACACTCCCCCCTCAAACAACACCCGGTGATTCAGAAATCCCTGGGTAAAAAACTGCCCCTGGCTTTGCACAATCCCCGCCTTGGGCTCCAGCGCGCCATAGACCACCCGCGCAACACGCGAATGCACGATCAGGCCGGCGCACATGCTGCACGGCTCCAGCGTGACATACAGGGTGCTGCCGATCAGGCGGTAGTTGCTGATCGCTTGCGCGGCGGCGCGGATGGCGACCATTTCAGCATGCGCGCTGGGATCATTGCCGCTGATCGGGCAATTGAAGCCACGACCGATGATCTCGCCGTCTTGTACGAGCACTGCGCCGACGGGCACTTCGCCGAGTGCAGCGCCCTGGGCAGCAAGGGCCAGGGCTTCAAGCATGAAGTCCTGGTCGCGACTGCGGTCGATGATCGCCGGTGGGCGAAACTGGCGCATCACGCCACCTCGATGGCGGCCATCAGGCCGGTTTCCATGTGGTCGATCACATGGCAATGGAACATCCACACCCCCGGGTTATCCGCCACCAAGGCCACGCGGGCGCGTTCGTTTTTGCCCAACAAGTAGGTGTCGGTGAAGTACGGGATCACCTTGTGGCGGTTCGAGGCAATCACCTTGAAGCTCATGCCATGCAGGTGGATCGGATGCTGGTACTGGGTCATGTTCTTCAATTCGAAAATGTAGCTCTTGCCCTTTTCCAGCTTGGCAATCGGGCGGTCGGCACAGGTTTTGTCTGTGATGTCCCACGCCTTGCCGTTGATCTGCCACAGGCTTGGAGGCTTGCCATCATCGACTGAAACGCTGCCAACCCATTCGAAATTGAAGTTGAGCTTCTCGGCATTGGCCAGGTCCGGTTCGCTGATCGGGTTGGCGGGCAATGCGGGCGGCCACTCACTCGGTGCATCGGAGTTGGCCACCGAACGAAACGTACCGAGGCGCACCGGGCCGTTGCGGATCGACAGTTCTTCACCGGCAGGCGGTGCCTTGATCGCCAGGCACATGCGCATGCCGGGGCCCAGCCAGTATTCCTTGCCCAGCGGGCGCGGCTCGATAGGGTTGCCGTCCAGCGCGTAGATCTGCGCGTCGACATCTGGAATATTGATGCGATAGGTCAAGGTGTTGTCGAGATTGAGCAGGCGCACGCGGGTGATCTGCCCGGCGGGCAGATCGATGACCGCCTGGGACACGCCATTGATCGTCGATAAACGCCCGGCGGTGCCGCCCCGCGCCGCTTCACGGGGGATGCTGAAGGCCACGAAAGCGCCCTCTTCGTCCACGTGCCAGTTTTTCAGGCTCAGGGTGCGCTCGTGTTTGAAACCGGTAGGCTCGCGCTCTTCAATGATCAGCGGGCCGACCAGGCCACGGCCCAGTTCTTCACTGCTGTTCACATGGGGGTGATACCAGTAGCTGCCCGCGTCCGGCACGCGGAATTTATAGTCGAAGTATTCACCGGGCAGTACCGGCAATTGCGAGACGTAGGGCACGCCGTCCATTTCCAGCGGCAGGCGGATGCCATGCCAGTGGATGGTGGTGGCGACTGGCAGATGGTTGATAAAGCGCACCCGCAACCACTCACCCTGGCGCACGCGCAACTCGGTGCCCGGCGCTGAGGGGCCGAATGCCCAGGCTTCGGTCTTGTGGCCCGGTACCAACTCCACGTCCAGGGGTGCTGCGATCAGTTCGTAATCGTGCCCAGCCTCAGCCTCGGCGACTTTCCCCAGCCAGTAGCGGTAGGCGCCACCGGCCCCCACGCCCACTACGGCCAGGCCTGCAAGGCCACCCAGGATTTGTCGACGGGAAAAGGATCGGGACACAACAACCTCACGTATCTGCCGCAAGCCCAGGGCCTGCAAAGGGCAGATACGATACACCTGCAACGGCTAAACAGTAAGGCTTCGCATTGCCGCATGGCTGAATTCACTGGCGCTCACACACGTCTGATATTCAGCGTTCTTTAGGCTGTGGCTTAAGTCCTGGCGGCGGCCAGGATCAGCGCTTTCATCTCGGCTACCGCGCCTTTGAAACCGACGAACAGCGCGTGCGCCACCAGTGCGTGGCCGATGTTCAGCTCATTGATGCCCTTGATCGCGGCCACGGCCTCGACGTTATGGTAGTGCAGACCGTGGCCGGCGTTGACGATCAGGCCTTCCTTGAGGCCGCAGTTCACACCGTCAATGATGCGTTGCAGTTCGTCGGCGACTTCGGTCGGTGTAGTAGCGTCGGCGTAACGGCCGGTGTGCAGCTCGATGGCCGGCGCACCGACACGGCGCGAGGCTTCGATCTGGCGCTCGTCGGCGTCGATGAACAGCGACACTTCACTGCCGATCTTCGACAAGCGCTCTACCGCAGCCTTGATCCTTGCCTCCTGGCCCGCCACGTCGAGGCCGCCTTCGGTGGTCAGTTCCTGACGGGTCTCCGGGACCAGGCAGATGTGCGCCGGGCGGATGCGCTCGGCGAACTGCATCATTTCTTCGGTGACGCCCATCTCGAAGTTCATGCGAGTTTGCAGCACGTCCTTGAGCACCAGCACGTCGCGCTCCTGGATGTGGCGGCGGTCTTCACGCAGGTGCACGGTGATGCCGTCGGCGCCCGCTTCTTCGGCGTCCAGCGCGGCCTTGACCGGGTCAGGGTAACGGGTGCCCCGGGCCTGGCGCAGGGTGGCGACGTGGTCGATGTTGACGCCAAGAAGAATGCGATTGCTGGTGGTCACGGAAGCGCTCCTGAATAGGGAAAGAAACGCTGCACAGCATACACGGGGTTGTCAGGGCTTTCGAAACAACTCGCGACTGACCAGCGGCCGCCCGCCCAGGTGCACAGCCAGCGCTTGGCGCATGAGGCGCTTGGCGGCGGACAAAGCACCCGGAGCGCTCCAATCGGCTTCGCTCATCGCCAGCAACTCGGTACCCTGGAACAGGCCAGGTTGCAGCAGGTACACGCGCTCAAGGCCGGCATCGACTTGCAGACGATACATACCGTCGGCGGCGATGGGGTCACCGTGCAGATCGTTGGCGAGTTCGAAGCCGTAGCCCAGGTCGTCAAGCAGGCGCCATTCAAAGGCGCGCAGCAGCGGCTCCAGCGGGCGGCCTTCGGCGAGGGCGAGCAAGGTGGCGGCGTAGTGATCGAAGACGCCAGGGTGTGGGTCTTCGGCGGGCAGTAGGCGGATCAGCAGTTCGTTGAGGTAGAGGCCGCTGAACAACGCATCACCGTTGAGCCAGGCCGACGTACCGACGCTCTCGAGCCGCCCAACGTTTTTCAACTCGCCCTTGCCGCGAAATTCCACGTCCAGCGCCACGAATGGCCTTGCCAGCGTGCCCGCCTTGCCTCGCGCGCTGCGCAATACCGCGCGCAGGCGACCGTGAGGCGTGAGAAAGTCCACCAAGGCGCTGGTCTCACGGTAGGCGCGGCTGTGCAGGACGTAGGCGAGTTGGCTGGGGGGCGGGGATTGGGACATGAGGTTCTCGCTGACAGAGCACGGCCTTGAAAACTACGACTATCCAATGTGGAGCGGGCTTGCTCGCGAATGCGTTATGTCAGTCGACTTATTAGTGACTGATCCACCGCTTTCGCGAGCAAGCCCGCTCCCACATTTTGTCCGGTGGTGTTCTCAGGCTTTGTTACAAGTCGCCGTAGCCCAACGAACGCAACGCACGCTCATCATCAGACCAGCCACCCTTAACCTTCACCCACAGGTTGAGCATGATCTTGGAATCGAACAGCAATTCCATGTCCTTGCGCGCTTCGGTGCCGATGCGCTTGATGCGCTCGCCCTTGTCGCCAATGATGATTTTCTTCTGGCCGTCACGCTCGACCAAGATCAGCGCATGGATGTGCAAGGTCTTGCCCTGCTGCTTGAACTCTTCGATTTCGACGGTGATCTGGTACGGCAGCTCGGCCCCCATCTGGCGCATGATTTTCTCGCGGACCAGTTCGGCGGCGAGGAAACGGCTGCTGCGGTCGGTGATCTGGTCTTCCGGGAAGAAGTGCTCGTTCTCCGGCAGGTAGCCTGCTATCACGCGTTCCAGGGCTTCGAGGTTATGCCCGTGCTGGGCCGAGATCGGCATGATCTGGGCGTTTGGCAGTTGTTCCTGCAGCCAGCTCAGGTGCGGCATCAGTTCGGCTTTGTCTTCGATACGGTCGGTCTTGTTCAGCGCGACGATCAACGGGCCGGTCACGTATTGCACTCGCTCGAGAACCATCTGGTCTTCATCAGTCCACTTGGTGCGGTCGACCACGAAGATCACAACGTCGACGTCTTTCAACGCCGCCGAAGCGGTTTTGTTCATGTAGCGGTTAAGCGCTTTCTCGCCGCCTTTGTGCATGCCCGGGGTGTCGACGTAGACCGCTTGCACGCTGCCTTCGGTCTTGATGCCCAACATGTTGTGGCGAGTCGTCTGCGGCTTGCGCGAGGTGATCGCGAGCTTCTGGCCGAGGATGTGGTTGAGCAGCGTGGACTTGCCCACGTTGGGGCGGCCAACGATGGCAACATAGCCACAGCGTGTTGCGGTTGAATCAGTCATGGCCATTCTCCACGCCCAGGGCAATCAGTGCTGCAGCGGCCGCTACCTGTTCGGCAATACGACGGCTCACACCCTGACCTCGGCTTTTTTCATTCAGTAAGGTGATTTCACATTCCACGAAGAACACGCGGCAATGCGGCTCACCCTGGATATCCACCACTTCGTAACGTGGCAGTTCGCAACCACGGGACTGCAGGTATTCCTGCAAGCGGGTCTTGGGATCTTTGTTGGTGTCGACCAGCGTCAGGCTTTCGATTTCCGAGGCCAGCCAGGCGACCACGCGCTCCTTGGCCGTCTCCATACCTGCATCGAGGTAGATCGCACCGATCAACGCTTCCAGGGCATCTGCCAGGATCGACTCGCGACGGAAGCCACCGCTTTTCAATTCACCGGAGCCCAGTCGCAGGTATTCACCCAGGCCGAAACCACGGGCCAGCACGGCCAGGGTCTCGCCTTTCACAAGGCGTGCACGCAAGCGCGACAGCTGGCCTTCGCGCGCTTGAGGGAAACGTTCGAAGAGCGCCTCACCGGCGGCAAAGTTAAGGATGGCATCACCGAGGAATTCCAGGCGCTCGTTGTTGCGCCCAGCAAAGCTGCGGTGTGTGAGGGCAAGGACCATCAATTCCTGGTCCTTGAAGGTGTAGCCGAGCTGGCGCTCGAGACGACTTAAAGAAACGCTCACGGTTTACCCATATCTGTTTGGTGGCACCGGCGGCCATCGACGATTGACGCAGTGTTCAAATTCAAATCCTGGTTGGTGCTGCATGGGGCCGGGCAAATAATTGTCCCAGCCCCAGAAAAGCATTCGGCGCTGTGTTCACAGCGCCGCCTGTATTACTTGATCAGCCCGACCCGCGAGAAATTCGGCAGGTGGCTGAGTTTGGGTTCCGGCCAGCTCATCCAGACCGCAAAGGCCTTACCGACTATATTCTGGTCGGGAACCATGCCCAGCAGGTCCTTGGGAATGTTGGGATCATTCCAATAGCGGCTGTCATTGGAGTTGTCACGGTTGTCGCCCATCATGAAGTAGTGCCCGGCAGGCACTTTCCACTCACCGCCAGGCTGGCGGAAGCGCGACATTTCCTTGCGGATCTCATGCTCTACCGCGCCGAGTTTTTCCTGGTACAGCTCGGCGCTGCCCAGGGAACTTGGCTCGGAGCCGAGCAACTTCTCGGCCACCGACTCACCGTTGATCAACAGACGCTTGTCGCCCGTGTAGCGAATCACATCGCCCGGCAGGCCGATCACGCGCTTGATGTAGTTGACGCTCGGGTCGCTCGGGTAGCGGAACACCATCACATCGCCGCGCTGCGGGTCACCAATTTCGATGACCTTCTTGTCGATCACCGGCAGGCGAATCCCGTAGGCAAACTTGTTCACCAGAATGAAGTCGCCCACGTCCAGGGTAGGTTTCATCGACCCCGAAGGGATCTGAAACGGCTCCACCAGGAACGAACGCAGCACCAGCACGATGAACAACACCGGGAAGAACGACTTGCCGTATTCAACCAGCAAAGGCTCTTTGTTCAGCTTCTCGACCACCACGGCATCGGGCTGGCTGACGCTGCCCTGATACGAAGCGATAGCCGCCCGCCGACGCGGGGCGAAGAACACCAGATCAAGCAACGCCAGGAAGCCACAAACGGCAACGGCGATGACCAGCAACAGCGGGAAATTTAGTGACATAGGACCTAACTATCCAACCTGAGCACCGCAAGGAAGGCTTCTTGTGGAATTTCCACGTTGCCCACTTGCTTCATGCGTTTTTTACCGGCCTTTTGCTTCTCAAGCAGCTTGCGCTTACGGCTTACGTCACCGCCGTAGCATTTGGCCAGTACGTTCTTTCTGAGTGCCTTGACGGAGGTCCGTGCAATGATCTGCCCGCCGATGGCGGCCTGGATCGCGACGTCGAACATCTGGCGCGGAATCAGTTCTTTCATCTTCTCGGTCAACTGGCGACCTTTATAGTGCGCATTGTCCTTGTGCACGATCAGTGCCAGGGCATCGACCTTGTCGCCGTTGATCAACACATCCAGCTTCACCAGATTAGCCGACTGGTAACGGTCGAAATGATAATCCAGCGAAGCATAGCCGCGGCTGGTGGATTTGAGACGGTCGAAGAAGTCCAGCACCACTTCGTTCATCGGCAAATCATAGGTCACTTGCACCTGGGTACCGAGGAACAGCATGTCGTGCTGTACGCCACGCTTTTCGATACACAGGGTAATGACGTTGCCCAGGTGTTCCTGTGGCACAAGAATATTGGCGCGCACGATTGGTTCGCGCATGTCTTCGATGGAAGACAGGTCTGGAAGCTTCGACGGGTTATCGACGTAAATCGTTTCACCGGTTTTCAACGCCAGCTCAAAAATAACCGTCGGCGCGGTGGTGATCAGGTCCAGGTCGTATTCGCGCTCAAGGCGCTCCTGGATGATCTCCATGTGCAGCATGCCGAGGAAGCCGCAGCGGAAGCCGAAGCCCAGGGCGTCGGAGCTTTCCGGGGTGTACTGCAACGACGAGTCGTTGAGGGTCAGCTTTTGCAGGGCTTCGCGGAAGTCTTCGAAGTCGTCGGAGCTGACCGGGAACAGGCCGGCGTAGACCTGCGGCTGGATGCGCTTGAAACCCGGTAGCACATCGACGTCAGGGGTGGAGCTCAAGGTCAGGGTGTCACCGACCGGCGCACCGTGGATGTCCTTGATACCGGCGATGATGAAGCCCACTTCACCGGCTTTCAGGTCGACGGTGGCAGTGTGTTTCGGGTTGAACACACCGACGCTGTCCACCAGGTGGATCTTGCCGGTGGATTTGACCAGGATCTTGTCGCCTTTCTTCACACGGCCGTGGCGCACGCGCACCAGGGAGACAACGCCCAGGTAGTTGTCGAACCAGGAGTCGATGATCAACGCTTGCAGCGGATCTTCGTAGTTGCCGGTTGGCGCAGGAATGGTATTGACCAGGCGCTCAAGCACTTCGTCGACGCCCAGGCCGGTCTTGGCGCTGCACTCGACGGCGTCGGTGGCGTCAATGCCAATGATTTTTTCGATTTCTTCTTTGACGCGGTCCGGATCGGCTTGCGGCAAGTCGATCTTGTTCAGCACCGGCATCACTTCCAGGCCTTGCTCGATGGCGGTGTAGCAGTTGGCTACGGACTGGGCTTCAACGCCCTGACCCGCGTCCACCACCAGCAATGCGCCTTCGCAGGCCGCCAGGGAACGGCTGACTTCATAGGTGAAGTCGACGTGGCCCGGGGTGTCAATGAAGTTCAGCTGGTACTTGATACCGTCTTTGGCGGTGTAGTACAGAGTGACACTGTGGGCCTTGATGGTGATCCCGCGCTCGCGTTCGAGGTCCATGGAATCCAGCACCTGGGCTTCCATTTCACGCTCGGCAAGGCCGCCGCACATCTGGATGAATCGATCGGCCAGCGTCGACTTACCATGGTCAATGTGGGCGATGATGGAGAAATTGCGGATATGACTCAAATCACTCACGGATCAACACTCAAAAAGGCTGCAGGCAGATTGCCCGCCGAAAAATAGCCGGGAATTGTACCTGATGCTCAGGCCAGGCGTCATCTTTGCTGACCAGAACAAAAATGCCCCGAACTCTGGACCGGGGCATTTTTTGTTCATAAGCGTGGTATCAACCGGCTCGACGCAGTAGCCAGAAGCCAGCCAAGGCACAGATGGCCGTGGGCACCAGCACCGCAAACAGCGGCGAGAAGCCGAACACCAGGCTCGACGGGCCTAGCAGGTCTTGGGCGATACGGAATGTGA
Source organism: Pseudomonas sp. EA_15y_Pfl1_P101 (assembly GCF_963970835.1). Lineage (NCBI taxonomy): Bacteria > Pseudomonadati > Pseudomonadota > Gammaproteobacteria > Pseudomonadales > Pseudomonadaceae > Pseudomonas > Pseudomonas sp. EA_15y_Pfl1_P101. The sequence goes on from NZ_CAXAPA010000001.1 coordinate 271,771, forward strand.
AACCCACTAGTACGCCGGTAAACACACGCTGGCCCAGGGTTACGGAGCGTAGGGGACCAAAGATGAACGAGATCGCCATCAGCACCAGCGCAGCCGTCACCACCGGTTGCAACACCTTGACCCAAAATGCCAGCCAGTAACGACCGTTGTTCAGGCCCTGGTCCTTCAGATAGTGGATGTAACTCCAAAGCCCGGAGATCGGCAGGCTTTCCGGGATCATCACCACGGTATTGAGCAATTGCGGCTTGAGGGCGATGTCCCATTCTTCGCTTGGCACGTTGATCACTTCGGTGCTGGCCTTGGCACCTTGGCCGATATCGCGGAAATACGTGGTAGTGACATCGCTCAATTGCCACTTTTCATCACCGTACTGCGCACGTTTGGCGAAGCTTGACGACAGCAGATGGCGTTCTTTGTCAAAGTTGTAGCGGGTCACGCCAATCAACAGGCCGCCCGGTTGAACGGCATTGATGTGGATAAATTGATCACCCTGGCGGTGCCACAGACCGCGCTTGGAGCTTTGCGCATCGCCCGACCCCTGAGCCAAGGCACGATTAGCCTGGGCCGTGGATTCAGTCGGCGGCGCGACGTATTCACCGATCAGCACGCTGCAGAGCATCAGCAGCAACATGGGCTTCATCACCGCCCAGACGATACGACCGATGGAAACCCCGGCCGCGCGCATGATGGTCAGTTCGCTGTTGCTGGCCAGGGTACCCAGGCCGATCAGACAGCCAATCAGCGCGGCCATCGGCATCATCTCGTAGAGACGACGCGGCGCGGTCAGCGCGACAAAGCTGAGCACATCCCACACGGTATAGGTGTCGCTGACGTTACCCACTTCATCGATGAAGGCGAACAACGACGCCAGGCCCAGGATGATGCCCAATACCGCCAGGATGGCGATCAGTACACTGCTACCGATGTAGCGATCGAGCTTAGCCACGAGCCAACTCCTTCTGGCCACGACGGCTCATCATTTTCAAACGTATGGGTTCCCAGTAGAGCAGGCCCAGGCCAATCACCAGGAAGATCCCGTGCACCCACCAAAGGCCCAGGGTCGGGGACAGCCTGCCCTTTTCCAGGGAACCGCGGGCGGAAATCAGGATGGTCAGGTAAGCCATGTACAGCAGGATCGCCGGCAGCAGCTTGAGAAAACGCCCCTGGCGCGGGTTGACGCGCGACAGCGGCACGGCCATCAAGGTCACGATGAACACTAGCAACGGCAGGGAGATGCGCCATTGCAGTTCGGCGATGGAACGCAGTTCCTTGCTGCCGAACAGCTCGGAGGTCGGGATGGCGTCACGGTCGGTAACTTCGTCGCTGATATCCGGACGCGCCAGCATCACGCCATAGGTGTCGTACTGGATTGCACGGTAATCGGCCATGCCGGGGCTACCGTCATAGCGATAGCCGTTTTCCAGGATCAGGTAGCGGCTGCCGTCCGGGCGCACTTCCTGACGCCCCGAATCGGCTACCAATATGGAAATACCACGGTCCTTCTTGTCCTGGCCCAGGCGCTTCTCGGAGATGAACACCCCGCCCAGGTTAGCGCGATCGTCGGTCAGGGTTTCGGTGTAGGTCACCCGAGAGCCGTCATTGAGCGCCTGAAAACGGCCTGGCTCGAGGGTATCGAACTCGGTCATCGCGTCTTGTTTGTTCAGCACCAACTGGAACTGCATGGCGCCCTGGGGAGCCAGGCTCAGGCTCAGCCAGGCGACGATCAGCGCGACGCCGGCGGCTGGGATCATGGTCATGCCCAGCAGGCGCTGCTGGCTCATGCCTGTGGCCGAGAGCACGGTCATTTCGCTTTCGAGGTATAGGCGGCCGTATGCCAGCAGGATCCCCAGGAACAGGCCCAACGGCAGGATCAGTTGCAGGAAGCCCGGCAGGCGAAAGCCCATAATCAGGAACAGCGAGCCTGGGTCCAGGGCGCCCGAAGCGGCTTGGGCCAGGTATTTGACGAAACGACCACTCATGATGATGACCAGCAATACCGCACTCACGGCACTCAGGGTCAACAGGACTTCGCGGGACAGATAACGGAAGACGATCAAACCAGACACTCCAGGGTTGTCAGGCTAAGGCGGCCAAACAAGCAAGCATACCGAGTCAGCCCCTTTACACAGGGCCGGCTAAAAAGATGGCGCATTATCCTGTGATTGACCGCGCCTGTCACTGCGCAACCTCATGCACGTGCACAAAGCTGGCGGCAAGGGTTGTCAGGCTCCGCCGGCGAGGTTCAAACTGCGGCCTTTGTCGCCGGCGGTTTACACAGCTGCCGGGTATTAAAGCCGGAGTACAGACTCCTGGCTAATAGACCTTTATAAGGGACCCGAAAATGGAATTGGTTGTAAAAAGCGTTAGCCCCGAAACGTTGAAAACCGCCACCCTCGTGGTCGCCATTGGCGAAGGCCGCAAACTCGGCGTTGCCGCCAAGCAACTCGACGAACTCAGCGGCGGCGCTATCAGCGCAGTGCTCAAGCGCGGCGACCTGGCCGGCAAAGTCGGCCAGAGCCTGCTGCTGCAGAGCCTGCCCAACCTCAAAGCCGAGCGTGTATTGCTGGTGGGCGTGGGCAAGGACGCCGAACTCGGCGACCGCCCTTTCCGCAAGATCATCAGCGCCATCCTCACCACCCTCAAGGGCCTGGGCGGCAGCGATGCAGCGCTGGCACTCGATGAAATCGTTGTAAAAGGCCGTGACAGCTACGGCAAGACCCGCCTGCTGGCTGAAACGTTGGTGGATGGCGGTTACTTCTTCGACCAGTTCAAGAGCCAGAAAGCCGAACCGCGTGCCCTGAAGAAAATCACTCTGCTGACCATCAAGGCGGCCCAGGCTGAAGTCGAGCGCGCCGTGACCCACGCGACAGCTATCGCCAATGGCATGTCGTTCACCCGCGACCTGGGTAACCTGCCGCCGAACATCTGCCACCCGACCTTCCTGGGCGAACAAGCCAAGGCACTGGGCAAAGAGTTCAAGGGCCTGAAAGTTGAAGTGCTGGACGAGAAAAAGATCAAGGAACTGGGCATGGGCTCGTTCTATGCCGTAGGCCAGGGCAGCGACCAGCCGCCACGCCTGATCGTGATGCAATACAACGGCGGCAAGAAGTCCGAGAAGCCTTACGCCCTGGTCGGCAAAGGCATCACCTTCGACACCGGCGGCATCAGCCTCAAGCCGGGCCAGGGCATGGACGAGATGAAGTACGACATGGGCGGCGCCGCGAGCGTGTTCGGTACCCTGCGTGCCGTGCTGGAACTCAAACTGCCGATCAACCTCGTGTGCATACTGGCCTGCGCCGAGAACATGCCAAGCGGCGGCGCAGCGCGCCCGGGCGATATCGTGACCACCATGAGCGGCCAGACCGTCGAAATCCTCAACACCGACGCCGAAGGCCGCCTGGTGCTGTGCGATGCCCTGACCTACGCCGAGCGCTTCAAGCCACAGGCCGTGATCGATATCGCCACCCTGACCGGCGCCTGCATCGTCGCGCTGGGCTCCCACACCTCGGGCCTGCTGGGCAACAACGACGAGCTGATCGAGCAACTGCTCAGCGCCGGCAAGGCTGCCGACGACCGCGCCTGGCAACTGCCGCTGTTCGATGAGTACCAGGAACAGCTGGACAGCCCGTTCGCCGACATCGCCAACATCGGCGGCCCGAAAGCCGGCACCATCACTGCTGCCTGCTTCCTGTCGCGCTTTGCCAAAAACTTCAACTGGGCCCACCTGGACATCGCCGGCACGGCCTGGACCAGCGGCGGCAAGGACAAGGGCGCCACTGGCCGTCCGGTGCCACTGCTGACCCAATACCTGTTGGATCGCGCCAAGGCCTGAAACTGACGATTCCGGGACGGCCATCACGCCGTCCCGGTCTCAGGAACCCCAATGACCCAAGTCGACTTCTATATATTGCCCAGCGCCGACCCGCTCGCGCGCCTGGACTTTGCCTGCAAACTCACCGAAAAAGCCTGGCGCTTGGGCCACCGTATTTACCTGCATTGCAGCGATGCTGCGCAGCGTGACGAGCTTGATGCCCGCCTATGGCGCTTCAAGGGCGAAAGCTTCGTGCCCCACGGCCCCGCCGAGTCTGAACCTGAAGGCTTGGTGGTGCTGGGCTTAGGCGACAACTGCGGCGCTCATCAGGACCTGCTGGTCAACCTGGACCTGAAAGTACCGCCCTTTGCCAAGGCGTTCGCCCGTGTGGCGGAAGTGGTGGTGGAAGATCCGGCTATTCGTCAGGCCGCGCGGGAGAGTTTCCGTTTCTACCGCGAACAGGGCTATCCTCTGCAAGATCACCGGTTACAACGACTTTGAGCACACGATGGACACTCCCAATTCTGTAAAAAAAGACGACCACCTGCTGGACGACCTTGAGTCGATCCGCCAGTTGCTGGGTGATGATGACTTGCAGCCGCCGCTGCTGACCGAGACGGTCAATGGCGAGGTCCAGATTCCGCTGTTATTCGACATGGTCGGTAATAAGCCCGCAGCCCCGGTAGCAGTCACTGCAGTAGCAGAACCCGCTCCCGCCGAAAAAGGGCCCGACGCCCTGCTGCTGCACCTGGATAAAGAACTGCGCGCCGCTGCGCAATTGATCATGCAAGACGTGATCGACGACTTTGCCCCGCATATCGAGACCGAGATAAAGCGTCGGTTGGATGCACGGATGGAGCGGCTGATCGCCGCAGCTACAAGCAATTAGCTACAAGCTGCAAGAGCAGTTGCCCCCAAGCTTGTAGCTCATAGCTTGTAGCTTGCAACTGCTCCCCCCCGTTATACTTGCCGGCTTTCCTGAATTAACGCCAACTAGGGTCCCGCCGCGCATGGATAAGACCTATCAGCCCCACGCTATCGAAACTTCCTGGTACAACACCTGGGAGTCCGAGAACTATTTCGCCCCACAAGGTGCGGGCGACTCGTACACCATCATGATTCCGCCACCGAACGTCACTGGCAGCCTGCACATGGGCCATGGCTTCAACAATGCGATCATGGATGCGTTAATCCGTTTCCGCCGCATGCAGGGCCGCAATACCCTGTGGCAGCCAGGCACCGACCACGCCGGTATCGCCACGCAGATGCTGGTGGAACGCCAACTCGAAGCGACCGGCCAGAGCCGTCACGACCTGGGTCGCGAGAAATTCCTGGAAAAGATCTGGGAATGGAAAGACCAGTCCGGCGGCAACATCAGCCGTCAGATCCGCCGCCTGGGCTCGTCCGTCGACTGGAGCCGCGAGCGCTTCACCATGGACGATGGCCTGTCGGAATCCGTGAAAGAAGCCTTCGTGCGCCTGCATGAAGACGGCCTGATCTACCGCGGCAAGCGCCTGGTCAACTGGGACACCAAGTTGCACACGGCGATTTCCGACCTCGAAGTGGAAAACCACGACGAGAAAGGCTTCCTGTGGAACCTCAAGTACCCACTGGCCGACGGCGCCAAGACCGCTGAAGGCAATGACTACCTGATCGTCGCCACCACCCGTCCGGAAACCATGCTCGGCGACGCCGCCGTAGCGGTTAACCCGAACGATGAACGCTACCAGGCGCTGATCGGCAAGTTCGTCGAGCTGCCTTTGGTTGGCCGTCGCATCCCGATCATCGCGGACGACTACTGCGACCCTGAATTCGGCACCGGCTGCGTGAAAATCACCCCAGCCCACGACTTCAACGACTACGAAGTCGGCAAGCGTCACAACCTGGCGCTGCTGAACATCTTCGACAAGAATGCCGCCGTACTGCCGGCCTGCCAGGTGTTCAACCTGGACGGCACGCTGAACGAGAGCATCGACGGCAAGATCCCGGCCGAATACGTCGGCCTCGACCGCTTCGAAGCGCGCAAGCAGATCGTTGCCGCCTTCGACGCCGTCGGTTTGCTGGTGAGCGTTGACGACCACGGCCTGAAAGTGCCGAAGGGCGACCGTTCCGGCACCGTGATCGAACCGTGGCTGACCGACCAGTGGTACGTGTCCACCAAGCCGCTGGCCGAGCCTGCGATTGCCGCAGTGGAAGATGGCCGAATCCAGTTCGTGCCGAAACAGTACGAAAACATGTACTTCTCGTGGATGCGTGACATCCAGGATTGGTGCATCAGCCGTCAACTGTGGTGGGGCCATCGCATTCCGGCCTGGTACGACGAATCAGGCAAGGTCTACGTAGGCCGCGACGAAGCCGAAGTGCGTGCCAAGCACACCCTCGGCCCGGACGTTGCGCTGCAACAAGACAACGACGTACTGGATACCTGGTTCAGCTCGGGCCTGTGGACGTTCTCTACCCTGGGCTGGCCGCAGCAGACCGAATTCCTGAAGAAATTCCACTCCACCGACGTGCTGGTTACCGGTTTCGACATCATTTTCTTCTGGGTTGCCCGGATGATCATGCTGACCATGCATTTGGTGAAGAACGAAGACGGCACGCCGCAAGTACCGTTCAAAACCGTGTACGTGCACGGCCTGGTGCGTGATGGCCAGGGCCAGAAGATGTCCAAGTCCAAGGGCAACGTCCTGGACCCGCTGGACATCATCGACGGCATCGACCTGGAAACCTTGGTGCAGAAACGCACCTCGGGCCTGATGCAGCCGAAACTGGCGAAGAAGATCGAGAAGCAGACCCGCGACGAGTTCGCCGACGGCATCGCCAGCTACGGCACCGACGCCCTGCGCTTCACCTTCTGCTCGTTGGCGTCTACCGGTCGCGACATCAAGTTCGACATGGGCCGTGTCGAGGGCTATCGCAACTTCTGCAACAAGATCTGGAACGCGGCGCGCTACGTGCTGGACAAAGGCGAAGACTGCGGCCAGAACGGCGAAGAGGTCGAACTGTCCCTGGCTGACCGCTGGATCATTTCGCAACTGCAACGCACCGAAACCGAAGTGACCCGCCAACTCGACCAGTTCCGTTTCGACCTCGCCGCACAGGCCTTGTACGAGTTCATCTGGAACCAGTATTGCGACTGGTACCTGGAACTGTCCAAGCCCGTGCTGTGGGACGAAAACGCACCTGTCGAACGCCAGCGCGGCACCCGTCGCACCCTGGTGCGCGTGCTGGAAGTGGCGTTGCGCCTGGCGCATCCGTTCATGCCGTTCATCACCGAAGAAATCTGGCAGCGCCTCGCGCCGCTGGCCGGTATCGAAGGCAAGACCATCATGCTGCAGCCTTGGCCGGTGGCCAACGAAGCGCGTATCGATGAGGCGGCCGAAAGCGATATCGAATGGCTCAAGACGTTGATGATGGGCACACGTAACATCCGTGCCGAGATGAACATCGGGCCGGGCAAGCCACTGGCAGTGTTTGTGAAGAACGCCAGCGCTGAGGATCAGCGTCGTCTTACTGAGAACGATGCACTGCTCAAGAAGCTGGCGAAGCTGGAGTCGATCACTGTATTGGCTGCGGGCGAAGAAGCACCGCTGTCCGCCACCGCTCTGGTGGGCGACATGGAAGTGCTGGTGCCGATGGCTGGCCTGATCGACAAGGGCGCTGAACTGGCCCGCCTCGACAAAGAAATCCTGCGCCTGCAAGGCGAAGTGCAGCGGGTGGGCGGCAAGCTGTCCAACGCGGCGTTCGTCGACAAGGCGCCGGCTGAAGTGATCGAAAAAGAACGCGCCAAGCTGGCAGAGGCTGAACAGGCCTTGGGTAAGCTGGCGGAGCAACATGCGCGGATTTCCAGCCTGTAAGGTGTGAACCTCGTGAAAAAAGAGACCTTCGGGTCTCTTTTTTTTGCTTTTTGTGGGAGCTGGCTTGCCTGCGATGCAGGCAACTCGGTGTACCTGCAAGAGAGCGTTGATACCATCGCAGGCAAGCCAGCTCCCACATTTGACCGAGATCACCTCAAGAATGTGTGACAATGCCCACCACTTTGAGCCAACACCAGAATCATCATGACCCCCCCCAGCACGCCAAAACCTCCGCGCAAGAAGCCTAAAACCGCAGTCACGGCCAAGCCCGTCGTGCCGCGCAAAGAGGCCACCCTGCACCCGCGCAACCGTCACACGGGCCGTTACGACTTCCCTGCGCTGATCAAAACCACGCCGGAACTGGCGCAGTTCGTGATCCTCAACCCCTACGGCAAGGAAAGCATCGACTTCGCCAGCCCGGATGCGGTGCGGGTGTTCAACCGGGCACTGCTGAAGGCTTTTTATGGCATCCAGCACTGGGACATCCCGGCGGATTACCTGTGCCCACCGGTGCCGGGACGTGCAGACTACGTACACTTCCTCGCCGACCTGCTGGCCAGCGTCAACGACGGCAAGATCCCGCGTGGTTCAATCGTCAAGGTGCTGGACATCGGCATGGGCGCCAATTGCGTCTACCCGTTGATTGGCTACATGGAGTACCGCTGGAACTTCCTGGGCTCGGAGGTCGACCCTACCGCCGTGGCCGCGGCAAAGGCCATCGTGCAGTCCAATGACCTGAGCAAGGTCATCCAGTTGCGCCTGCAGGCTAACCCTAAGCAGATCCTGCTGGGCTTGCTGGAACCGGGTGAGCGCTTTGACCTGACCATGTGCAACCCGCCATTCCACGCGTCCATGGACGAAGCCACCAAGGGCAGCGAACGCAAGTGGCGAGCCTTGGGCAAGACTGACCCGAAACGCAAGTTGCCGGTGCTGAACTTCGGCGGCCAATCGGCCGAGTTGTGGTGTGAAGGCGGTGAAGCACGCTTCGTGACCCAGTTGATCGCCGAGAGCGCGCACTTTGCCCACAAGGTGTTGTGGTTCAGCACTCTGGTGTCAAAAGCGTCGAACTTGCCCGCCATCGAGACTGCGCTGAAAAAAGCCGGCGTGCTGGAAAGCCAAGTGGTGGAAATGTCTCAGGGGCAGAAGCAAAGCCGCTTTGTGGCCTGGACCTTCCAGACCAAGAACGAACAGCAGATCTGGCGCCAGCGCTGGGTACGCGACTAGCCCTTCATCACAGTAGAATCGCAGGCAACAAAAAACCGTGCCCGGATCGCTCCGGAGCACGGTTTTTTTGCTGCGTCTTACTTGTTAACAGCGTCGGTCAGGCCTTTGGCCACAACTAGCTTGATAACTTTCTTGGCAGCGATTTCGATGGCAGCGCCAGTCGAAGGGTTACGGCCAGTACGGGCAGGACGCTCGGTCACTTTCAGTTTGCCAACGCCTGGCAGAGTGATTTCGCCGCCGTTTTCCAGCTGATCAGCAACGATCTGGCTCAGTTGGTCCAGCAGAGCGCGCACGGTGGTCTTCGGTGCGTCTACTGCTTCAGCCAGGTCAGCGATCAGTTGGTCTTTAGTAATAGCCATTGTGGTGTTCCTTCCCTATCAAATTCATATGGATTGCAGAGTGCAGTGTCAGCCGTCGAGCCCGACCGTCACGGCCTGGCACCCCCGGCTATAACCACGGAGATCGGGGTTATAGATGCTTGAAACGGGGATTGGTTCGACCTGACAGATGCTGAATGCACGCTTATCGCCGAGACTTGGCGTAAGACGGGGCAAAACTAGCACAGAGACGGGGAAATATCCGCCTCTACCTACCCATTTGGTCAGCTTTATCGCTCTAAACCGTGAAAAAAAGGTATAGGAACCGTCGGAGGGTACGCATAACCGCCTTCGAAGCACGTCTTGCCCAATGGGTGCGGTACACTGGGCGACTTTTTGGGGAGGGCGCACCGCTCCCCTTCAACCAGCCGAGAAGCCTATGCCGATCCGTCATTGCATCGTCCACCTGATCGACAAAAAACCCGACGGCACACCTGCAGTTCTTCACGCCCGTGACTCGGAGTTGTCCGAATCCGCTGCCATCGAGAACATGCTTGCCGACCTTAACGAGAGCTATAACGCCAAACAAGGCAAGGCCTGGGGCTTCTTCCATGCCGAGTCCGGCGCGCACCCGTTCAGCGGCTGGTTGAAGGAATATTTCGACGGCGGCCAGGATTTCACCACGTTCAGCCGCACTGCCGTCGAGCACCTGCAGAAGTTGATGGAAGAGTCCAACCTCTCCGTCGGTGGTCACGTGCTGTTTGCCCACTACCAACAAGGCATGACCGACTACCTGGCCATCGCCCTGCTGCACCACAGCGAAGGCGTGGCGGTGAATGATGAGCTGGACGTGACCCCTTCTCGTCACCTGGACCTCGGCCAACTGCACCTGGCGGCACGCATCAACGTCTCCGAGTGGCAGAACAACAAGCAGTCCAAGCAATACATTTCCTTTATCAAAGGCAAGAACGGCAAGAAAGTCTCGGAGTACTTCCGCGACTTTATCGGCTGCCAGGAAGGCGTCGACGGCCCGGGCGAGACCCGCACGCTGCTCAAGGCCTTCAGCGACTTCGTCGAAAGCGAGGACCTGCCGGACGAATCCGCTCGCGAAAAAACCAAGACCCTGGTGGATTACGCCAGCAGCCAGGCCAAGCTCGGCGAGCCGATGGGCCTGGAGGAACTCTCGGGGCTGATCGATGAAGATCGGCCAAAAGCGTTCTACGACCATATCCGCAACAAGGACTACGGCCTGTCGCCAGAGATCCCGGCTGACAAACGCACCCTCAACCAGTTCCGTCGCTTCACCGGCCGCGCCGAAGGCTTATCGATCAGCTTTGAAGCGCACTTGCTGGGCGACAAGATTGAGTACGACGAAGCCGCCGGGACCTTGATCATCAAGGGCTTGCCGACCCAACTGACCGACCAGCTCAAGCGCCGTAACTGATGCTCGGCGGGGTTTTCAAGAAAGTCCTGCTGGTGTTGCTGGTCGTGGTGGTGATCCAGAACTGGGGCAAGATCGAGCGGGTGTTCAACCCATCGCAGGTGGTACCAGAGCAGACCCGCGCCTCGGCGCGCGTGGTGCTCTATTCCACCGAGTGGTGTGGTTACTGCAAGCAGATCCGCCGGTTCCTGGACCAGAAGGGCATTGCGTACCAAGCGTTTGATATCGAGAAAAACCCCCAGGCGCGCAAGGCGTATAAGGCGTTGGGTGGCGGTGGGATTCCGTTCGTGGATGTAAATGGCACGCTGATCCGCGATTACAGCCCCGAGAAGATCATGGCTGCGCTGAAGTAATCAGCGCACCACGATCATCCGCCCCAATACCGTGTGCTGCTCAAAGCCAAGCACAGCCTGCAACGCATTCAACACCGCCTGCGGGTCTTTGCTCGGGAAGCTGCCGCTGACCCGTTTGGCGCCCGCCTCTTCGTTGAGCAACAGAATGCGTCCAGGATAGTAGCGCCCCAAGTCATTGATCACATCGGCCAGCGGCGCGTTGTAGTAGTTGAGCCAGCCGTCACGCCAAGCCAGGCGTGATTCGCTGTCGACCGCATGCAGAGGGTCGGCGACACCGTCGGCGTAGGTCACTTGCTGGCCTGCCGTAAGAATTTGCTGCGGGCCCTGCTTGGACGGTATGACGCCAACGCGCCCGGACAACACGGTTACCTCAGCCCCCTCCGGTTGCAGGCGCACTTCAAACTGCGTACCCAACACCCGCGCTTCACCGCTGCCCGCCTCCACCACAAAGGATTGCCCGGTGTGAGTTACGCTGAAAAACCCGGCACCGCGACGCAACTGGATATGCCGCTCACCCTGGCTGAAATCCACGGCAATGGCACTGTCGGCATCGAGGGTGATTTGGGACTTGTCGGCCAGCGTGAAGGTTCTGACCTCCCCCGGCGCCGTCACGTAGTCGGCGCCGAAGTCATCGACCCAGCGCGACGGCTGCCAACCGGCGCCCATCGACACCATCAACACCAGACAGGCGGCCATTGCCAACGCGCCAGACCAACGCACAACCCGTGAGCGCTTCGAGGTGTTCATCGCATTGAGATAACCCTGCAAGGCCATGGCCTCTTCATCCGCCAGTTTGCGTGCCGGCACTTCGCTCACCTCCCACAGCACCTGCGCCTGTGCATAGGCCTCGACGTGCGCGGGATCGGCGCGCAGCCAGTGGCTGAACGTGGCCTGGTCGCCGCTGCTGGGTTGGTCATGCAACAGGCTCAGCCAAGCCAGTGCGGCCTGCTCCTGCGCGGGCGTGGGGGTGACGTTCACGGTGCTTTCCCTGGCGTGCGTGGGGGCGATGGTTCGCGAAGGCTGGCTTTGCAGGCTTCGAGGGCACGCATCATATGTTTTTCCACGGCACTTTGGGACAGGCCCATGGCCTTGGCGATCTCCGCGTATTTGCGGCCGTGAATGCGGTTGAGCAGGAAAATCTGCCGCGTGCGTTCGGGCAAGCTGCGCAAGGCGGCTTCGACGTGGCGCAAATCATTGCCGGCTTCCAGCGCTGCCTGCGGCTCGCAACCCTGATTGTCCTGCTGCTCGGGCAGCCAGCCTTCGCTGCTGCGCACCCGCGCGCTTTCGCTGCGCAGGTGGTCGATGGCAATATTGCCGGCGCAGCGCAACAGGTAGGTGCTGAGTTCTTCGACCTGCACCAATGGCCTGCGCCAGAAGCGCAGGAACAGGTCCTGCACCAGGTCGGCCGCCGTGGCGCGACATCCCACACGGCGGTTCACCAAGGCCTCCATCTGCGAACGCTGGGACAAAAACACCTGCAGGAAATGCGCACGTCCACCTACCGCGTCAGCGTGCGGGCTGTCCTGGGACTCGGGTGGGGTGCTGATCATCAGGCTGAACTCAAAGAGTGGCAAAGGCCGCAACAGGGCTGGCGAGCAGGCCGACGCCCGCCAGGATCAAGGCCAGCCTTGGCCGATACGGCAACAACAGCACCAGCAATAGCGCACTGAGCATCAATACCGCGCACCATTGCACAAGGCCCTGGCCCCAACCCGCGATATTCACGGCGGGCCAGATCGACACCGTCAGCAGCACCCACCCGGCCACACGCAGGGCCAGCCGACGACGGGGCGATGGCTTGCTGTGCAGCAGTTCGCCGTGATGTCGGTCGGTAGACAAGCACAATGCGGTGAACCCCCCGTAGCACATCAGCAGTGCGAGCAGCATTCAGTTCGCCTCCCGCTTGAGCGTCAACCGGCGTGCGCGTTCAGGCTTGGAGGCAGGCACCATACGCTGCTGCATTTTCCAGGCGGCCCAGGCCAGGAACACGCCGCTGGCCAGGCAAGTCAAGTCGAAGCCGGCCATGGCCCAGTCGCCCGTTGCCAGGGAAACGCCCAGGTGATGGGAGGTCGTGAGCGCATTGAGCAGTGGAATGGCGATAAACAGCAGCGCGCCAGCGCTCAACTGTTCGATCCACCCCTGGCGACCGCGGCGCAGCATGGCGTGCACCAGGCTCAGGCCCCAGACGATAAAGAAGGTTTGCACTTCCCAGTCGGAACGCTCGGCGAAGCTCACCGGCAACAAACGGTTGGCCCAGAAAAACGCCGCGATGGCGATCATCAGTCCGGACATACTGGCGATGTTCAGCACTTCCACCAGGCGCAATTCAAACGGCATCACCGCGCTTTTAGCGTGCTTGAGCTGGCGTTTGCCAAGCCAGATCACCAGCCCGGTGCCAATCATCGCCGTGCCCGCCAGACCACAGATAAAGTACAACCAGCGCAGTACCGGGCCGGCGAAATGGCCCATGTGCAGGCCATAAAAACTGCCGCCGATCACGGCGGGCAGTGACTGCTCACCACTGACCCGCAACAGCTCGCCCGTGTTGCCGTTAAAGGACACCGTGCTGCCGAAATCATGCACCACGCTGTCAGAGCCGGCGCGAAACACATTGACCGAAGCGTTCACATCACTGGGGTTATTCACCGCCACACGCCCGACATGTCCACCCGCCCACTGCTCACGCGCCTGTTCGTACATCGGCACCAGCGGCTTCAACTGCCCAGGTTGCCCGAGCGCCGGTGCATTGTTTGTCGCCGGGAACACCTCACTGAAGAAGGCGCGGGTGTCGTTGCCATACGAGGCCAGGATCGGTGCCGGCATCACCAGGCTCATGAAAATCACCAAGCTGCTGTAGGTGATCATCAGGTGAAATGGCAGCACTAACACACCCACCGCGTTGTGCCCGTCGAGCCAGGAACGCTGGCCTTTGCGGGGGCGGAAAGTGAAGAAGTCCTTGAAGATTTTCTTGTGGGTGATGATCCCGGTGATCAGTGCAACAAACATCGCCATCGCGGCAATGGTCGACAGCCAGCGGCCCCAGGGATGCGGCATTTGCAGCTGGAAGTGAAAGCGATAGAAGAACTCGCCCCCCATGCTTTCACGGGCCTGCACTGCCTGGCCGGTGACGGGGTCGAGGGTTTTCTGGATAAAGTTGCCACGCTTGCCGGGGTCGACTTTGTCTTGCCACATTACCGACAGGCTGGGGTCGCGGCTGTCCGGCAGGGTGATAAACCAGCGGGCAGCGGTCGGCGCGACGTGCTGCAGATAGGTTTGAGCGACGTTCAGGCTACGCGCATCGTCCAAGGGACGAGCCTGCACTTCGGGCTGCATCCAGTGGCTGATTTCGTCTTTGAAATACGCCAACGTGCCTGTCAGAAAAATCGCAAACAACAGCCAGCCGAAGATCAATCCAGCCCACGTGTGCAACCAGGCCATGGCCTGTCGAAAGCCCTCTTTCATGTGCGCGCCATCCAAAAGCCCACGCCCGCCAGCGTGGCAAATGCTGCGCTCGGCAGCATCACGCCGAACCAGGCGCGTATGGCGCTGCGGCAGGCGAAACACCAGAGCACGGCCAGCAGATAGAACACGAATGAACTCATCATCCCGGTGATCACAGCGTCGGCACGCGACGTGGGCATCCACAGCGCGAGGCAGATGCTGGCCAGTGAAGCCATCAGGTAACCGCCCACCACAGCAGCCAGTACGCGCGAGGTCACAGCGAGACGATAGGAGACAGGCAGCGAGGTTTTGCTTTTCATGCGAGAGGCGCCAGGTTCATCAGCACGCGATATTAATGATAAATATTCTCATAAGCAAAAGAGAACGGATGAAACACCTGTGCAGATGGATTGCCGAAGCCCGCCATGCGCTCTACAATGCGAACAATTCTTGTTCTCTAAAGCATGCCGATGCTTGCGGAGCGTTCCCGTTGAGCCCGTCCACTACCGTCGAAGTTTTGTACAACGACCATCACCACTGGCTCACCGGCTGGTTGCGACGCAAACTCGGCTGCCCGGAAAGTGCCGCCGACCTGGCTCAGGACACGTTCATCCGCGTGCTCACCGCGCGGGAAACGCCAACGCTGATCGAACCCCGCGCGTTCCTCACCACTGTCGCCAAGCGCGTGCTGTTCAACTTCTACCGTCGCCAAGACCTGGAACGCGCCTATCTCGATGCCTTGGCGCAAATGCCCGAACACGTTGCACCGTCGGAAGAAGAACGCGCGATCATTCTGCAAACCCTGGTTGAACTGGACCAACTGCTCGACGGCCTGCCCACGCAGGTCAAGCGTGCCTTCCTGCTGGCCCAACTGGATGGCCTGACCTACGCGCAAATCGGCGCTGAGTTGGGCATTTCCATCGCCACTGTTAAACGCCACTTGAGCAAAGCGGCGATGCGCTGCTACTTCGCCCTATGAATTTTTCCACGCACGTCGCCGAACAAGCCGTGCATTGGCTGATGGAAATGCAGCAAGGCGCCCTCAATCCACGCCAGCAAGCCGCCTGGCAGCAATGGTTGAACGCCCACAGCGAACACCAGCGCGCGTGGGACCACATGCAGCGTGTCAACCAGCGCCTGCGCGGCATGCCGCTGCCCCTGGCCCACGCGGCACTGAACGCACCCACCTCCACCAGCCGACGCCAGGCCCTGAAGCTGCTGCTGATACTCGGCGCAGGCTCGGCCGCCGCCTGGAGCCTGTGCCAGCAACCTATATTGCCGCCGCTGAGCGCCGACTACCGCAGCCCCGTCGGCCAGCGCCGTAAGGTACAACTGGCGGATGGCAGCCAATTGCAGCTCAATACCGCCAGTGCGGTGGATGTGCATTTCGACGGCCAGCAACGCCTGATCCGCTTGCTCGAAGGCGAGATCCTGCTGACCGGCGCCGCAGGCAATACGCCGCTGCAGGTGCTGACCGGCCAGGGCCTGCTCAGCAGCCAGGCGGCGCGTTTGAACGTGCGTCAGTTCAGCGATCACACTCAACTGTCGGTGTTCGAGGGGCGCGTCGACGTCATGCCCAATACCTATAGCGGCCTGCCGCTGACAGTCCAGGCTTCGCATCAGGTCAATTTCACGCGCAAAGGCTGGGACACCCCGCGCCCTACCGACGCCAACAGCGGCGCCTGGGCCGACGGCATGCTGGTCGCGTCTCACATGCGCCTGGAAGATTTCCTCGCCGAACTCGGCCGTTATCGCCGTGGCCAGGTTAATTGCGACCCACAGGTGGCCAATCTGCTGATCTCCGGCAGCTATCCACTGGACAACAGCGAACGCATTCTCGACCTGCTGGAAGTGAGCCTGCCGGTCAACGTTCGGCGGTTTACCCGCTACTGGGTGACCGTCCAGGCCCGCGCCTGAACTTTTTCTTAAAAACGATGAGCCGTTTTCCACACCTCGCGTGACAGAGAAGGAAAGCCACCTAGATCCTTCCTTCTCAGGACCGCCCGTCATGCCCCAGCAACCGACGCTTCTCGCCCGCTCACTGCGCCAACTCCTACTCGGCGCCAGCCTGAGTCTTACCGTACTGCCTCAGGTCATGGCCGCCGACGCCAAGCCTTTTCACATCGCGCCGACTTCGTTGGAAGCCGCACTGAATCAATTTGGCCGCGAAGCCGGCGTGTTGATCTCCTTTGGTTCCGAAGTGACGGCGGGCATGCAGAGCCGTGGCTTGACGGGCAACTACAGCGCGGCTGAAGGCCTGCAAAAACTGCTGGAAGGCACCGGCCTGCAAGCCCGCGCCGAAGGCGACAATGCCTACAGCCTGCAACCGGCCACTGCCCCAGCCAGCATTGAGCTGGGCACCTCCAGCGTGGTCGGCGACTGGCTCGGCGACGCCGCGCAAACCAACGTCTTCGAACACCCCGGCGCCCGTGATGTGATCCGCCGTGAAGAATTCGAACGCCAGGGCGCGACCCAGGCCAAAGACGTGCTCAACCGCATTCCCGGCGTCAACGCCCCGGACAATAACGGCACCGGCAGCCATGACATGGCGCTGAACTTCGGTATTCGCGGCCTCAACCCGCGCCTGGCATCACGCTCCACAGTGCTGATGGACGGCATCCCGGTGCCTTTCGCGCCTTACGGCCAGCCACAGCTTTCGTTTGCACCGATCAGCATGGGCAATATGGATGCAGTAGACGTGGTGCGCGGCGGCGGCGCTGTGCGCTACGGCCCGCAAAACGTCGGCGGTGTGGTCAACTTCGTGACCCGCGCAATTCCGGATGCGCCCACCGTCAAAGGCGGTTTGCAGACCGAAACCAGCCCCTCTTCCAGCCACGACGGCTTCAAGACCACCGGCAACCTGCTGGCGGGCGGCACTGCCGACAACGGCCTGGGCGGGGCGATTTTGTACTCCGGTACCCGTGGCGGCGACTGGCGCGAACACAGCGACACGCAAATCGACGACCTGATCCTCAAGGGTAAATACCAACTCGACGACGCCAACAGCTTCAACGCCATGGCGCAGTACTACGAAGGCCAGGCCGATATGCCTGGAGGCCTGAATGTCGCTAACTACAAGGCCGACCCGGACCAGTCCACCCGCCCCTACGACAAATTCTGGGGCCGCCGTACGATGTTCAACATCGGCTATCGCTATGAGCAGGACCGTCGCGAATTCACCGTAAACAGTTTCTTCACCAAGACCCTGCGCAGCGGCTACCTGGACCAGGGCACGTTCCTCTCGTTGTCCCCACGTGAATATTGGGTACGTGGCATCGAGACCCGCTTCGCCCAAGGCTTCGACCTGGGCCCGACCAGCCATGAAGTCGGCGTCGGTTACCGCTACATCAACGAGGCTGGCCACGAACTGCGTTACCGCACGCCGATCGCCGCCAACCAGCAAATCCCCAGCACCGACAGCCGCAACGACCGCGACACCCGTGGCGGCACCGAAGCCAATGCCTTCTTCGTCGATGACCGGATTGATATCGGCAAGTGGACCCTCACCCCGGGCATTCGCTACGAGATGATCGAGTCCCAGCAGACCAACAACCTCACCAACGTCAAATACAAGGGCGACTACAACACCGCGCTGCCGGCGCTGAACGTGCTCTACCACCTCACTGACAGCTGGAACCTCTACGCCAACACCGAAGGCTCGTTGGGCAGCGTCCAATACAGCCAGATGCCCAACCGCGTGACCAGCGGCGAAGTGAAACCGGAAAAAGCCCGCACCTGGGAACTGGGCACCCGCTACGACGACGGCACGTTGCGTGCAGAAATCGGTGCGTTCCTGATCAACTTCGACAACCAGTACGAAAGCAACCAGACCAACGACTCGGTGATTGCCCGTGGCGAAACGCGCCATCAAGGCATCGAGACCAGCGTCAACTATTCGCTCGACGGTTTGAGCCCGGCGCTGGCCGGCTTTGATGTGTATGCCACCTATGCCTACGTCGACGCCACCATCCGCGAAGACGGCCCGAACAAAGGCAACCGCGTGCCGTTCTCGTCCAAGCACAAGGGCACCCTGGGCGTGGGTTACACCGAAGGCCGCTGGAAGCTCAACCTGGACAGCAGCTACCAGAGCAGCCAGTTCGCCGACAACGCCAATACCCAAAAGGAAAGTGCTGACGGCGCAAACGGACGCATCCCGGGCTACCTGTTATTCAGCAGCCGCGCGGCATATGATTTCGGCCCGCAGTTGTCGGACTTGAACGTGGCAGTCGGCGTGAAAAACATCTTCAACACGCAGTACTTCACCCGCTCGTTCGACGATAACAACAAGGGCAAATACGTGGGAGAGCCGCGTACGGTCTACGTGCAAACCTCCATCGCGTTTTAAGACTGAAACGAAAACGGGCCTGCAAATGCAGGCCCGTTTTTAGTGGGGTGTGAAAAAACTGTCAGCTGTTAAGTGCAGCATTTTCGTTTTCCAGGAATTCCTCTTCAAGCGCGTCATCATTCACTTTATTGACCGACAGGTTTTTACCGGCAGCGCGCGGCTTGCCTTGCAGTTTGCCAAACAAATGTTCCAACGCATGGTCCAGCTTGGTGGCTGCACCGTCGATCGCCTGTTCCAGGGTATCGGCCTTGTGCAGTACCGAAACCGGCTGGTGGCCTTTTGGCCGTGCTTCCAGGCGGCAACTTAAATCGTGGGGACCGGGCTTATCCCCGTTCTCATCTTTAAGGTAGACCTCAACGCGGGTCAGGTCTTCTTCATAACGTTCGAGCGTGCTTTCAATGGTAGTACGTACCCACTCCTCCAGTCGGATGCTGCTTTCAATATGGTTATCGCTATTGACTTGGATTTGCATAGTTTTTCCCTTATTTCAGCTAGCTCGCGAGAGGTCACGACTGCTTTACCCGGCAGGTAAAACCATGACCTCTTGATTACACAATTGGGCAGTCCGCGAAACAATTCAAGCCCTTTGCAAAGATAAATCACACATTACAAATTAAGTCTGACAAGGATCAAACACGCTGTTATCTTCGGGAGTTGGGTACATCTTCCTACGCTCCCAATTCCCTACAATTGCCCTTCTCCCAAGGGGTGCAATCCGCGAAAAATCATCGCTTCTTCCACCAGCCAATCATGGACTGCCCGCACGCCCGGATGGTTCAGCGCACCTGGCGTGATGTGTAGTTCTTCAGCGCAGCGGGTGAACGACAAATGCCGCGCCGCACTGGAAAAAACGTGCAGCCAGACGTAAGTCTGACCATGGAGGGGTCGGGTCATAGCGTTTAGTGCTGCTAAAGGTTGTCTTAGGATAATTCGTGCAAATGGCCCTGCGCGATGACGGCAAACACTTTATTTCCCTCGACCGGGTGATCCGCACCCTGCTCTATTTCTTTGCGGTCTTCCGATCCTGCTTGTGTACAGCGTGGCGCTCACCAACACCCTGGGCAGTTTCATGGAGCACCCACAGCACATGACCCCGCTGCCGCGGGCGATCCTGTCGCTGGTACTGACCCTCGGCCTCATGGCCATCGTGCTGACCTGCTGGGCCGTGGCCACTTTCAACCCGAGCATTCTGGGCATGATCGAGACCATGGGCGGGCCGATCATCGCGTGCCTGCTGCTCCTGATGCCAATGTACGCAATCCGCCGCGTGCCTTCCCTGCGCCAGTATTCGGGCCAAGTCTCGAATGTATTTTTGGGAGGATCGGGCTGATTGCGCTGTCTGCGATCGTTTTTTCAGTACTGCCCTGAAATAGCCCACAACGCCCATTCAATATGGGCGCGGGCGAGCAAGCCCGCGCCCACATTGACACCTCACTGGCTGATAGACCGCCACACGGCACGCCCCTTGCTGTACAGCTTACGAAGCAAACGGATCTTGTGACGCTTCAGCGACGAAGTGGCCGGTGGTCAGGAGACACGAACTAATCCCAACACCGGTCGTCAATGACTGCATGTTCTTATCAGGCGGTACGCACCATGGACAATCCTTTTCAGATCATCACCGACACCTTCACCCCGGACTATCGGGTCAACCTGAGCATCCAACGGTTGGACGGCAGCATTATGCTCACCCTCTCCAATGACGACGGGGTGGTGGCCAAACGCATGATCAGCGCCGAACAGCGCAACGATCCAAAGCGGCTGAAGCGTCTGGTGCAGAGCATCCAATTCGGTATTGCCATCGAACAAGGCCACAGCGCCATGGAAATCCTCGCCGTGATGACAGATGGCGATCACACAGTGCTACAGCGACTGCCCCCCCGTCCCCTGCCCTTCAGCGCCGGGCTTTAAAGCTCGCCCTTCTCGGTTTCCAGGCTCGCACCACCCTTGCGACGCGGGCCTTCGACCTTCACCGACGGGAACGCCGACGACGCGTAGCGCACCACTAGGATGGCGAACGCCAACAGCAGAATCCCGCCGCACAGGTAGATGATTCCTACGTCTGGTGGGTTGTGGTGCGACACGTTGGAAATCAGCAGCCGCGTCAGGGCGGTGATCGCCACGTAGATCAGGAAGCGCACCGGCATGTGGTTGGTCTTGAAATAAATCCCGACCATGGCGCCCAATTCCAAGTAAATGAACAGCAGCAAGATGTCATCAATCTTGATGTGCCCGTTCTCCAGCATCCCCAGAAACTCCATCACCGCTGCCCAAGCGGTCACCGCACCAATGGCGAACAACGCCAGGAAGTGGAACGACTCGACAAACAGATTGCCCAGGGACTCGGCCAGACCATGTACTTGCTGGCGCAGCCTTTCGGCCCAGTTGATTTTCACGATGATGCTTCCTTAGGTCGACTCGACCGGATAATGCGGGTTGGACGTGACGGTTGTTCTGCTGTTGCATGCAGAAAAAAGGCCAGGGCAGGTATGAGATGGTGGCCGGGTGACATGAGGCACGCTTAACCTGTATTTACCGGCTACATTAAAAACTGCTATCCAAACCCCACGGTTTGGCTTACTCTTTTTGCTGTATATAAATACAGTAGTCGCAAAAGACAACTATCGTGAAGGCATGTGAGGTGGTGAATGGCCGTCGAAGTGGTATACCGCAGCAGCCGAGATCTGGAGCGTTTGTTCATGGATAAAGCCGAAGCTGACCGTCATGACAAGATGCTTGAACTCGCTGAGTTGCTGGCAGAAGTGTTGCAAAAAGCAGTGCCGTCCCTGAGTGAGCAGCAGGTGGAAGAAGCCGGGATCTACATGGCGAAGAACCGCGATGTATTTGCCAAGGCGTTCAAGAGCCAACCGGACGCGTTGTCCGAGTTGCTCAACGCTGCAGCGGAGTAAAGCCAGAATTGAACAGGCCCTGAATCATGGATTCAGGGCCTTTTTAATAGCTGGCTATTGGTACAGCAACCGTTCGGCCAGCTCATCCGCCACCCGTGCGGGGGAGCGCTTTTCGGCCTGGGCGTGGGCGAAGATTTCGGTAAGGCGCGTGCCGATGTTAGACAGGTGCGCGGTAATGATCGGCAACTCTGCGCCGCTGTGCCTAAGAGCCACGTAGATCAGGCCACCGGAGTTGATCACGTAGTCGGGGGCGTAAAGGATGCCGCGCCCTTCCAGTTGGTCGGCCACTTGCAGGTTGGTCAGTTGCGCACTCGCGGAACCGGCCACGGCGGCGCAGCGCAGCTGGCCGACGCTCTGGCGGTTGAGCACGGCGCCGAGGCCGCAGGGCGAGAGGATGTCGCACGGCGTGCTTAACAGCGCCTCGTTGGCGATTGGGTGCGCGCCCAGTTGCTCCATGGCCAGTTGCACCTTGCCATGGTCGATGTCGCTGACCAGCAACTCGGCACCGGCGGCGTGCAGCTGTTCGGCCAGGGCGTAGCCAACATTGCCCAGGCCCTGGATGGCCACGCGCAACCCTTCGAGGTTGTCGCTGCCCAGGCGGGCCATGGCGGTGGTGCGGATGCCGGCAAACACGCCCATGGCGGCATGGGGTGAAGGGTCGCCCGCGGCGGTGGTGCTGGTGACGTAACGGGTGTACTGGGCGATGCAATCCATGTCCGCCACCGAGGTGCCGCTGTCGGTGGCGGTGATGTAGCGGCCGTCGAGTTGTTCGATACAACGGCCAAACGCTTCAAACAGTGCCGCGCGGTTTTCCACGTGGCCTGGGCGCAGTATCACTGCGGTGCCGCCGCCCACCGGCAACCCCGCCAGTACGGCCTTGTAGCTCATGCCCTGGGCTAGGCGCGCGGCATCGGCCACGGCACTTTCGTCGTCGGGGTAGGAGAGGTAACGGCAACCACCGAGGGCGGGCCCAAGGCGACTGTTATGGATGGCGATGACCGCCTTCAGCCCGGTGACCGGGTCGACGCTCAAGTGCAGCGATTCAAGGCGGGTGCTATGCATGAGAGCAAACATCGTCAAGCTCCCGAATCACTTCTGGTAGTGGGCCAAGTATAGGCTTGCGGCAGAAAAATGCCGGACCACGCTGGAATAAGACGCCCGTTTTTGCAGGATTTGGGACATAAGCGCGCTGGATATTTGCTAAGCCACTGGACGAAAAACCCCAGCAAGGCTAAAACGGGGGCCTATGTCGGAGAATGCAATGAATCCCCGCAAAGCCTTTTTCGCCTGCCTGGAACGCTCACCACCTGCGCTGTTTGAAGCGGCGCTGTGGATTGCCGCCGAGCACGACCCGGCGGTGCAGCCTTTGCTGATCCTGCAGGAATTGACCCTGTTGCAACAGCAGGTGAGCCTGGGCATGCCCATGCTGCCAGCGGATGAGCAGGCCCAGCCGCTGCTGCGGCGCATGAATGACCTGGGGTTTGCCCAGGATGAATTCACCCCCTTGCGCCCCGCCGCTGCCCTGCTGGACAAGGTCTTGCGACGCAAACGTGGACAACCCTTGGCCATGGGGCTGATCGCTATGGAACTGGCGCGGCGCCTGGACATCCCCATGGTCGGCGTGAATTTCCCCGGCCACTTCCTGCTGCGGGTACCCGGTGCCGATCACCTGCTGGACCCCTGCGGCGGGCGGCGTTTGTACCCCAATGATTGTCGGGACCTACTGCAACGCCAGTACGGCCCCAACCTCAAGTTGCAGGCCGACCACCTGTACACCGCCGATCCGCGTTCGATCCTGCAACGGCTGTCGCGCAACTTGCGGCAACTGCACCTTTCCAATGACGCCCCGCTTGAAGCGCTGGTCGATGCCGAACGCGTGCTGGAGCTGGGCAACGCCAGCGCCGCCGATTACCTGGCGAGGGCCAGCCTGTATCAGCGCCTGGATTGCCCTAACGCCGAACGCTTCGACCTGGAGCACGCACTGATGCTCAGCGAAGATCCCATCCAACGCCTGCGCCTGACCGAGCGGCTGGGGCACCTGCCACCCAATTCAGTGGTGCACTAAGCCTGTGGCGTCTTGAGAATATCCCCTGTCATCCGGCTCTTCGGCACATCAACCCCGGGCGAACGCACCTGAATAATCAACAATGCCGCAATCACCGCCGGTATCGCGCAGAAGAAGAAAATCTGCTCCACCGGGATATGCATCGCGAGCAGCATGCTGCCAAAGAGCGGCCCCAGGATTGAGCCAAATCGCCCTACCCCCAACGCCCAGCCCGTACCGGTAGCGCGCACATGCGCCGGGTAGAAGTTGCTGGCAAAGGCATTGAGGGTCAACTGGCCACCGATGATGCAAAACCCGGCCGCAAATACGCAGGCCACCAAGTAGCGAGGGTTGTCATGGTTCAGGCCGAGTAAAACGGTGCACACAGCAGCCGCCGCCAGCACGCCTGACAGTAGTCGTACTTTGCTTTTCAAGCGGTCGGCGAACCAAGCCATGCCGATGGCGCCCAAGGTGCCGGCGAACAGGAACATCGACGTCACCAGATTGGCGTCTTTCAGCGTCAAACCACTTTCCAGAAGCAGCGACGGCAACCAGCTGATCATGAAATACAGCAGGATCAGGCTGACAAAAAAGGTCGCCCAGATCAGCACGGTCGGGCGCGCGTAGCCGTTACGGAACAACTCCACGACCGTCAGCTTGCTGCTTTGCGCCTGTTGGTTTTCAGCCTCGGTCGCCAACGGCGGTTGCCAGTCGGGAAGCATACGCACCGTCACCTTCCGCAACCTTGCATAGGACGGGGCATCACGCAGCAAACGCGGCAGAGATTCCGGCAGCAGCCACACCAGAAACGGGAACAGCAACAACGGTGTCACGCCTCCTGCAAGAAACACAGCCTGCCACCCGAAGCCTTCAATAAACCCCGCCGCCACAAAACCACCCGCGGCCCCGCCAAACGAGAAGCCACAGGCTGCCAAGGTCACCATCAACGTGCGCAAGCGCGGTGGGGAGTAGTCCGACATCAACGCCATCGCGCTCGGCATCGCGCCCCCCATGCCGATACCGCAGATAAACCGCGCGGCCATCAGCGTGTTCAGCGAGTTGGCAAACACCATCAGCACGGTGAGGCTGGCGTAGATCAGCACACAGCCGAGCAGGATGCGGCGCACGCCAAAGCGATCGGCCAAGGGTGTGACCAGCAATGACCCGAGCGTCAGCCCCAGCAGGTTGGCGCTGAACACCGGACCAAATGCGGCTTTCTCCAGCCCCCAATCCTTGGCCAGCGCCGGCACGACATAACCCAGCACTTGGGCGTCGTAGCCATCGGTGACCAGCAGCAGCGCGAGCAACAGGAGAATCAACCACTGATAGCGCGACACCGGACGGGCGTCGAGTGCCGCGCGAAAGCTGGCAATTTGGTTGTGCATCGCAAGGTACCTATTATTTTTATAGAGATGACGCCGAACAAGCCCGCGCCCACATTCAGGGTTGGGGTGTGTCAGGTTGATTGGCAGGGTGAGCCTGTATAAATGCCGGATGCTGCGCCGCCAGCCCCGCCACACGGCCAATGCGCGGGTACGCCGCCAATGGCACTTTGAAGCGTTCTGCCGCATACAGCTGAGGGATCAGAAACGCATCCGCCAACCCCGGCTGCTCGCCAAAGCAATAACCTTGATCACCAATCAATTGCTCCACCGCGCCAAGCCCCAGGCTGATCCAATGACCGATCCACGCCAACACCTTCGCCTCGTCATGCCCCCATTGCCGCAGCAGGTTCTGGGTGCTCGAATTGTGCAGCGGGTGGATATCACAGCCGATAATCGACGCCACCGCACGCTCATGCGCGCGGGTCGTCAAGTCTTTGGAAAGCAACGGCGCCTGTGGATAACGTTCCTCCAGGTATTCGATGATCGCCGGTGACTGAATCAGCAACTCGCCCTCATCAGTACGCAGCGCCGGCACGCGACCTTGTGGGTTGATCGCCAGGTACTCCGGCTGGCGATTGGCACCACCCGACGGCACCAGCAGGTTGACCGGCACGGCGCTGAAATCCAGGCCCTTGAGCGCCAGGGCAATACGCACCCGGTACGACGCGGTCGAACGGTAGTACGTGTAGAGTTCCATCACCCTGCCCTCCTAGCGCGCCGCGATCACAGTGCCGCGGCACTCGCCGAAGCCGATCGAAGCAAACCCTTCGCGGCTGCAACGGGCGCGCAGGATGATTTCGTCGCCGTCTTCAAGGAACTTGCGCACTTCGCCGGACGGCAACTCGATAGCCTTTTTGCCGCCTTCGGTCATTTCCAACAGGCTGCCAAACTGGCCTTCTTGCGGCCCCGACAAGGTGCCCGACCCAAACAGATCACCCGCTTGCAACTGGCAGCCGTTGACGCTGTGGTGCGCAACCAACTGCGCGACGGTCCAGTACATGTGCAGGCTGTTGCTCAGAGCCAGGCGATGAGCCGGCAGGTTCTGCTCGCGCATGGCGGCGGTGGTGAGCAGTACTTCCAATTCGATATCCAGCGCACCCGCAGCTTGGTCACGCTTATCCAGCAAGTACGGCAGCGGTTGCGGGTCGCCTTCAGGCCGCGCCGGTTGTGCCTTGCGGAACGGCTCCAAGGCCTCGGCGGTCACCACCCACGGTGAAAGGGTGGTGATGAAGCTTTTCGACAGGAACGGCCCCAGCGGCTGGTATTCCCAGGCCTGGATATCCCTCGCCGACCAATCATTGAGCAGGCAGAAACCGGCAATGTGCTCGGCCGCGTCACCAATGGCGATCGAATCGCCCATCGCATTGCCCTGGCCGATCCAGATGCCCAGCTCCAGTTCGTAGTCCAGGCGCGCGCACGGGCCGAAGGTCGGCTCGGTCTGGCCGGCTGGCAAGGTTTGGCCTTTGGGACGACGCACCTCGGTGCCCGAGGCGCGGATGGTCGATGCGCGGCCGTGGTAACCAATCGGCACGTACTTGTAGTTGGGCAGCAGCGGGTTGTCGGGGCGAAACAGTTTGCCGACGTTTTGCGCGTGTTCGATACCGACGTAGAAGTCGGTGTAGTCATTGATTTTCGCCGGCAGGTGCATCTGGCAATCAGCGGCGCGGTGCAGCACCTGTGCCTCGCGGGTTTGCAGTGTGCTGCCTTCAGCCAGCAGTTCCAGCAGACGCTCGCGCAAGGCCACGCGCGGGCCACGGCCGAGTTCAAAAAACGCGTTCAGTTGGCCGCCGGCGGTCGCTTCAACGGCGCGACGCGCTTCACCCTCGAACTCATCCAAGGCTGCGTGCAGATCAAGGATGGAATCACCAATCGCCACGCCACTGCGCGGCGCCGAACCGTTGAGGCTGAACACCCCCAGCGGCAGGTTTTGCAGGGGGAAATCCGCGTGACCATTGGCCGAGGCCACCCAGCTGCGCGTTAGTGTTGGCTGAGTCATGGGTTATCTCCGATTCGGGTTGAAGGTGGCGGGCAGCGAGGCCCAGCACGCGTCGTAAGTGTTTTGCAGTTGCGGGCATTCCAGGGCGAACCGCGTGGGACGTAGCACTTGGCTGGTCTCGAACATGAAAGCCATGGTGTTATCGATCTTGTGCGGCGCCAGATCGACGTTGATCGCCTTGGTGCAGGTCTCGCCGTCCGGGCCGTGGGCGCTCATGCAACTGTGCAGCGACGCGCCGCCGGGCAGGAAGCCTTCGGCCTTGGCATCGTAGGCGCCCTGGATCAGGCCCATGTATTCATTCATCAGGTTGCGGTGGAACCACGGCGGGCGGAAGGTGTTTTCGGCCACCATCCAGCGCGGCGGGAAAATCACGAAGTCGAGGTTAGCCAAGCCGTGGGTGCTCGTCGGCGAGGTCAAGACAGTAAAAATCGACGGGTCCGGGTGATCGAAACTCACGGTGCCGAGGGTGTTGAAACGGCGCAGATCGTATTTGTACGGCACGTTATTGCCGTGCCAGGCGACGACGTTGAGCGGGGAATGGTCCAGTTCACAGGCCCAGCGTTCACCGAGGAATTTTTGTACCAACGTCGTAGGCTTTTTCAGGTCTTCGTAGTGAGCAACCGGCGTGAGGAAATCGCGCGGATTGGCCAGGCCATTGCTGCCGATGGGGCCCAGGTCCGGCAGGCGCAACGGCGCGCCGTGGTTCTCGGCGACGTAGCCACGCGCCTGGGCATCCAGCAGTTCGACGCGGAACTTGAGGCCTCGCGGCAGCACGACGATCTCCAGCGGTTCCACCTCCAGCACGCCCAATTCCGTGGCGATACGCAGCCGACCTTGCTCGGGGACGATCAACAATTCGCCATCGGCGTTGAAGAACACGCGCTCCATGGAACGGTTGGCACAGTAGTGATAGATGCTGATGCCAGAGGGTTTTTCCAGCGCCGAATTGGCGACCATTCCTACAAGCCCATCAACGAAGTCCGTCGGTTCACTTGGAACATCCAACGGGTTCCAACGCAAGCGATTGGGCGTCACCGCGCCCAACGGCCCACCGACCAATTGCCGCTCAAGCCTGACGAACGCAGGGTGATTAGCCGACGGCTGAATGCGGTAAAGCCAGGTACGCCGGGCTTCGCTGCGCACCATGGTGAACGCTGTGCCGGAGAACAACTCGGTGTACAGCCCATAAGGCGCTTTTTGCGGGGAGTTCTGGCCGACCGGCAATGCGCCGGGCAGGGCTTCGCTGGCGAATTCATTGCCGAAGCCCGACAGGTATTCGAGGTTCATGGATCGTCCTCTACACGGAAGTTGTTTTTATCGTAATCCAGTTACGCATAACGTAATTTGATCACTGTCGACCGTCAAGCTATAAAGACGCCCATTCATCTCTCGGATTCTCGCCCTTCCATGGAAAAGCCCCGCGACACCGGTAAACAGAAAGTCCGCTCGGCCGAAGTGGGCACCGACATCCTCAAGGCCCTGGCCGAACTGTCGCCGGCCACCTCGCTGTCGCGCCTGGCCGAGCACGTGCAGATGCCGGCGAGCAAGGTGCATCGTTATTTGCAGGCGTTGATCGCCTCGGGATTTGCCGAACAAAACACCGCCACCAACCACTATGGGCTGGGCCGCGAAGCCTTGCGCGTGGGCCTGGCGGCGCTGGGCAGCATGGACGTGCTGAAAGTCGGCGCAATGCCGCTGGCGGAGTTGCGCGACGCGTTGAATGAGACCTGCTTTCTGGCGGTGTGGGGCAACCAGGGGGCGACCGTGGTGCAGATCGAACCCGCCGTGCGCGCCGTCACGGTGGTGACGCAATTGGGTTCCGTGTTGCCGCTGCTCAGCTCGTCCACCGGGCTGGTGTTCAGCGCCTTTCTGCCGTCGCGGGAAACCGTGGAATTGCGTGAACGCGAGATCCAGGCTGGCATCGCCCATGCCCTGGCCGATGACCAGGCTTACGCCACCGTCTGCCAGCAGATCCGCAGCCGTGGCCTGCATTTTGTGCATGGTCTGCTGATGCCGGGGGTGGATGCCTTGTCGGCGCCTGTGTTCAACGCCATCGGCCAAGTGGCGGCGGTGATGACCGTGGTCGGTCCCACCTCATTGTTCCACGCCGATGAAGATGGCCCGGCGGCGCAGCGCTTGCTGGCGGCGACCCGGGCCGTGAGTTGGCGCATGGGCTATCAGCCGTGAGCTAGTCGTGCCATTGGGTCAGTGCAAGTGCCACGCGATTCTCCAGCGCACGGATGGGCGCGGCATTGCTCAGGTAGTTATTGCTGATTATTGAAAAAACCAGGCGTCGGCCCTCGGCGTCGGTGATGTAGCCGCTCAACGAGGAAACCCCGGCCATGGAACCGGTCTTGGCGTGCAGATTGTTTTCTGCAGCCGTCCCACGCAAGCGGTAGCGCAAGCTGCCGCCGGTCATGCGGTCCGGGTTGCCGGCGATCGGCAAGGCGTTGTACCAAGCCTCGAACCAGGGCTGTTTGGCCGTGGCCAGTAACAGATCGGTGAGGTTCTGCGACGACACCAGATTGCGCCGCGACAAGCCCGAACCATCGACCTGGCTCAGCGTCATCGGGTCCAAACCCTGGCGGCGCATGAAGTCCGCCACTGCCGCGACACCGGCCTGCGCCGTACCTGCATTGGATGCTTTGCGCCCCATGGCCTTGAGCAAGGCTTCGGACATGTTGTTGTTCGACAGCTTGAGCAGCGGCGTGATCAATTCCCGCAAAGGCGCCGATTGATGCTCCGCCAGGACCCTGGCCGTCACAGGGCTTGCACCGCCGATCACACGCCGTCCCATCACCTGAATGCCCTGCTGCGCCAATGCCTGTTCAAACAGATTGGCCACCAGTTGTGTCGGCTCCCACACGCTCACCCACTGCCGTCTTTGCTTGCCCGGTGCCAAAGCGCCCGTGAGTTGCAACAGGTTAGTGCCGTGCTGGCGCGTGATGCCGTAGCTGTTGCCTGGGCCGCTGACGGCACGGTTGCTCAGTTGCACATAGTCGGTGGCTGGGCTTATCACCACGCTTACCGGCTGGCCGACCGCGACCGGCGCCTTCGCCGTGACGAGCAAGGTGCCCGCATCGAAGTCCGTATTGGGCGATACGGTCAGCGCCGAAATCTGCGCGCCGTAGTAAGTGCTTTCGTCGTCCTGGGCCCAATCAACACCCAGGCGCTCAGCGTCGAACCAGGTGTCGTCGAACACCAGGTCGCCCTGGATCTGGCGCACGCCTTGCGCCGCCAGCTGCGCGGCCAGCGCTTGGTAGTCGGCGAATTGCGTGGTCGGGTCGCCCAGGCCTTTGAGGTACAGGTTGCCGCTGAGGCGCTCACCTTGCTGCGCGCCATTACTGAGCAGTTGAGTGGAGAACCGGTACTGCGGCCCCAGCACGTCCATCGCCGCAGCAGTGGTGAACAACTTGAGATTGGAAGCCGGCACCAATCGCGTACGTGGGTTGTGCTGGTAGAGGGTGCTGCCGCTGCGGGCGTCGCGCACCATCAGGGAGACGGTGGCACCATGCAGCGCTGGATCAGCCAGGAGATGGTCCAGAGAGGCCTGGGTGGAGGTTGGCGAAACACTCGCGCAACCACCCAGCAGAAACAGTATGACGCTGGCGTATATCCATTTTCCAAAAAACATCGGTGCTTTATTTCCGCAAAAAACTGTGCGGCCACGCTACCAGCTCGCTCCCTGCGTGGCGAGCGCGCTGGTGTAGTCAGCGGGCTCGTCCCGCGCTGCGGGGCGGTGCGATGATTCGACAAGCCCGTTCACGACAAGCCCACATTAGAACTCCAGGGTGCTGGAGACCGACACTTGTCGCGCATCGCCCATGGACACGAACAACCGGCTCGCGGCCGAGGTGTAGTAGACGCGGTCGAACATGTTCTTCACGTTGAGCTGGAACTTGACCTTTTGCCCATCGATTTTGGTGTCGTAGGTGGCAAATGCATCCGCCACGGTGTAACCCGGCAGGGTGAAATCGTTGGCCGCATCACCTGCGCGTTCACCGACATAGCGCGCACCGGTGCCCACACGCAGCTGATCGCCGCCAAAAATGTTGCCAAAGTCATAGGCCACCGACAGCGAGCCAGTGTGCTTGGCCACATTTTGCAGGCGGTTGCCTTCCAGCGTCGGGTCGTTGTCCTTGATGTCTTCGGCGTCGGTGTAGGCGTAGCTGCCGATCAGGCTCCAGCGGTCGGTCAACTGGCCGGTGGCGTCCAGTTCCAGGCCACGCGAACGCACCTGGCCGGCAATGCTGTAGACCGTATTCGCGCCGGAACCGACCGACACCAGTACGTTGCGCTTGTCGATATTGAACAACGCCGCGCTGGCGGTGATACGCCCCGGAATGTCGAGTTTGACCCCCAGTTCCCAGGACTTGGATGCTTCGGGCGTGAGGTCGCCGGTCAAGGTGCTGCCATCCGCCAAGGCAGCAATGGTGGAGTTGGGTTTGAACGATTCGGTGTAGCTGCCATAGAACGACAGCTCATCGGTGTAGCGATACACCAGGCCGGCACGCGGCACCCAGGCCTGGCCATTGCCGTTGGTGTTGGCCTTGAACGGCACGCCTTTGCCGGCGTATTGGTCGTACATCTGGTAGCGCGCGCCGGCGACGAAAATCCACTGATCGGTCAGGTGGATCGCGTCCTGGAAGAACAGCGAGTCGCTGCGCAGCAGGTCGGTCTGGGCGCTGTCGGCGGCGCTGACGGTGGTGCCCGCCACTTCGTTGCCGTACACCGGGTTGTTGTAATTGAACGGGCTGCGTGAATTCTGGCGGATCAGGTCGGCGCGGTAGACCTTGCGGTACTCATCATCCATGCCAAACACAAGATCGTTCTGCAGGCCGAACACATTGACCTTGCCTTCAAGGCTCGCGGTGGTGAAGCGGTCAGTGGTGATCGCGCCTTGGGTGCCGTCCATCCTGCGAGTCAGGTTGCCGTTGGTGGCCACGGCGCTGACACGGACCTGGCTGGCGTCGTAGGTTTCACGGTTCCAGCTGTAGCCGAAATGAGCTTTCCAGTCGTCGTTCAAATCATGGTCGGCTTCGAAGCGGTACAGGTCGGAGCGGCCTTCCATGTTGTTGAACGGCTCGTCCAGACGCCGGGTAGACGGGATGTCCAGCGGGTGGTTGGACTTGTCGATGGCGGTGCCACGGTCGAACGGCGAGAGAAACTCGCGATGTTCGTAGGCCAACAGCAACTTGGTGGTGTCGCCATACCAGGCCAGCGACGGCGCGATCAGACTCTCACGGCGAGTGCCGAAGTTACGCCAGTAATCCTCGTCTTCATGGTCAACGATCAACCGATACGCCAGGCCGCTGTCGCCAATCGGGCCGGTCGTGTCGAGGCTGCCGCCGCTGCCGTTCTTGCCGTCATCGAAGGTTGAACCGCGCACGGTCAGAGCCGTGGACTGCACCCGCTCAGGCTTTTTGCTGACGATGTTCACCACGCCGCCCGGGTCCTGGATGCCGTACAGCAGCGAGGATGGGCCCTTGAGCACTTCCACGCGCTCCGCCGTGGCATTCAGCGCACGCCCCTGCACGATAGGCATGCCGTCGCGCATGATCGAGCCGTTACGGTTGTCGCCAAAGCCGCGCAGCATCACCGCGTCCTGGGTGCTGGCCAAGGTGTTGGCCTGGGTGATGCCGCTGATGTTGGCGAGGGCGTCATCCAGGTTGCGCGGGGTCTGGTCACGCAGTACCTGGGCGGGGACGACGTTGACGGTTTGCGGGGTTTCGAGCAGCAGGCCGTGGGAGCGCATCACCGAACTGGTAGGCGGTGGCTGGTAGCTGGTGCTGTCCTGGGTCTGCTGGCCGACGCCACTGATGGTGGTGGCACCGAGGTTGACCGCCCCCTCGGTGGGCACCGGTTCCAGGGCCAGGGTGCGGGCGTCGATCTGGCGGAAGGTAAAGCCGCTGTTACCGAGCAGGCGTTGCAGGGCCTGGGGCGCGCTCATCTGCCCGCTGACCGCCGGGGCCTTGAGGCCGTAGGGCGCTTCATCGGTGTAGATCACGCTGATCCCGGTGACCCGGCTGAAATCGCTCAGGGCCTGGGGCAGCGGTTTGGCCGCCAGGGCAAAGTTGAACTGCACACTTTGCTGCGCCTGCGCCTGCGCCACGCAGAGGGGTAGCAACGCCAGCCCCGACGCTGCCAATACCGAGGCGCCCAACCACTGTTTAACCAAACCGCCCGCCGTCGACTTCATGCTGTGAGAACCCGTGTAGAAAACGCTGTTAATGCGAATAGATCGCAGTTTCATGCACTACACGGATGGGACGGCAATTTACCTCACTCTTATTTGCAAATATTTTTACTTATTGCGCCTGAATGTGGAAACCGAAGCGTGGGAAATGCACATGCACGGTGCCCGCGCGTTCATCGGTACGCCTCAGGATCAGCTCTTCGCGGCCGGCAAATAGCAGTTCGCCTGCGACCGGGTCGACGCCGTAATCGATCGCCGAAACGGTGACGTGCTGGCCTGCCTTGAAACCATTCAGATCCTCGAACACCTCGTCCGGCAAAGCAGCGGGCGTGGAATCACGCGCGATGTCCAACGCCTGCTCGGCACTCATCTGGCTGGCCGTGCCGTGGCCAAAACCGAGTACGCGGCCCAACCAGGCCAACACGCCCGGATAAGCATCCACCAACGGCGCAGTCACTGGGGTGGCTTTGAGGAACCACAACGAATGCGCCAAGGCAAAGTCGGCAATCGACGGTTCGCCAAACAGAAAATCCCCTACCTCGCGCTGTAGCTGTTGCTCCAGGCGCGCCATTATCGCCGGCCATTGATGCTTGGCCAGTTCGGCCGGGAGCTTGCTCGCGGTGCCACCGCTGAACAGCGCGGCGCGGTCGGCGAGAAACGCCTTGATTGCCTCTGGCGGCAGTTTGCCAAAGCGTACCGCCACCGATTCAGGCTCAAACACCAGGCTCACGGCATGCGCGAACACCACGCTGTCAGCCCAGGTGGCGAAGGTTTGAGTGATCATTTCCTGGCCCAGCGGGAACAGCGCCGGCACGGCCTTCTCCTGCTCCAACCGGCGCGCGATCAAGGCAGTGTCGCAGTAAATATCGGCGCCGACCTGCAACACTGGGGTCTTGCGATAGCCGCCGGTAAGGGCTGTCAGGCCCGGCTTGGGCATCACTGGAGAGATGTGCACCGAGTGCCAGGACAAGCCTTTGAAACCCAGCAGCAGCCGAGCTTTTTCCGCAAACGGAGAGGTGGGGTAATGGTGCAGGATCAGCTCAGACATGCTTGGGTCCACTTAACAAAGGAACCCGCAGCTTAGCGTGCAAAACCATTGGGTGGCGTGATGGCAATCCATCAGTCAAATCAATGAGCCACTCGCCGCCAGGCATTCCTTGGCGCTCTTCTTCAACCTTTTGATCAGCCGCTCCTGACGCAACGCTTCGCCCTTGCTCGCGCACTGCTCGGTGTACACCAGCGCCACCGCCGGGCTGGACAGGAAAAACCGCGCGCCCCTGCCGCTCTGGTGAGCGGCAAAGCGACGCACCGGGTCATTGCTGATGCCGCAGTACAGCGCGCCATTGGCGGCGCGCACCAGGTAGACAAACCAGGGTTTGGGTTCAGGCGTGGTCACGGGTGCATTCGGTAAGACCAAGGGATGCCAAGCTTATCAACGACTGGCCTGGAATGCCTTCAAGCCTTTGAGCGCCTGGGCGCGCACGGCGTTTTTCAGCGCCGGCGACCAGCCCAGCAACAGCCCCTTGACGCCCAGGGCCTGACGCGACCAGCGCCACAAGTCGAAGTGGTCGTGGTGCGCACAGATCTTGCCATCACGAAATACAAATCGCGCGCCGATATCGTTGACCACCGTATTGCCGGTAGCGCTGAACAGATACGTCGCGACCCAGTGAGCACTGCCGGTGGTTTCATCGCTGCGCACATTGTCGAAGGTCAGGGAGAAATCCTTGGCGCGGGTGGTGAGCATGCGCCACATGTCGCCGGCATCACGGCCGTGCAACTCGCCGAAGGCCGGGTCGCTGAACACCACATCGTCGGTGTAGCAGGCCGCCATGGCTTGCGCGTCGAGGCGTTGAAACGCCTGGTAGAATCGGGTGATCAAGGCGTCGTGGGCATCACTCATGGGCAGGCTCCGCAGTTCGTTGTTATCAGGGCTGCACGATAGTCTGCACGTGAGAGGAAGGCTATGCCCATTTGCCACATAGATGAGGGCGGTGCGGTTAGAGGTAGACGATGTCCAGGGTCGCGCTGCCGTCGATGGGTATTTCTTGATCCTTGGGCAGCGGCGTCCGTAACAGGGTCGTAGTGGATGAACTACTCGCCGCTTATCGCGATTTTTATCGCGACCCATGCAACAACAACCGCCACTGAGATCGGTAATTTATTCATTAACACCCTGATCACCAGCGTGCATCTTTATCGACAAACATAAGGCATACTTGTTCGCCAGACGTCTAAACAGTACGCCTTTGCAATCAAACTAGTGACTGAGGCGCCTACACTCTTCGCGCGAGAGCCTGCAATACTTTACAACGCCGCTATTGCGCACCCAATACAATAATTACGACCCTTCAAGGTCTTCCAAACTAAGGCACCATGCCGGTATCTCGTGCATACGCAAACAAATCAACATCAGTCGAAATACACAACCGCTGCATCGCCGTACTCTTCTGTTTACTGATTGTCGAGATACTCCGATTAACCCGCGCAGCAATCTGGCTGACGGTCATGCCGCTGGCCAGCATGCGCACCACCTCCTGCTCCTTGCCGGAAAGCGTAGGCGCTGCGGTTGGCTGGGCCAAACATGCCTGGTCCAACTGAACGCGCAAACACTCACTGACAAAGGTGCGCCCCTGAGCCACGGTGTTAAGGGCCTGGGGCAATTCCCTGGCAGACGCGCTCTTGGCAACCACACCGCGCGCGCCATGGCCGAAGGCCGCCCGCAGCGTTGCGACATTGGCAAACATCGTCACCACGATCACCGGCAGATCCGGATAGGTGCGATTCAATAATCCCAACAGCCCATACCCGTCAGCCTGCTGGTTTCCGGGCATCGCGAAATCAGTGACGATCAGATCACACGGCACACGACTCACCAACTCCAACAGTTGATCCGGACCCTCGGCCTCACCCACAACTTTGCACTTACCACTCGCCTCGATCACGACGCGTTGTCCAACACGAACTATAGGGTGATCGTCAGCAATAATAATGCGGATCATCGACTGCTCCATGATGGCAATTTGAGACCGGCAAAATACCGCGATAGTCTTTTTGCAACAATAGGTAATAAATCTCCAACTTTCGGTTTAACCCTGCATTTAAAGCCCCAACAAAAGCGCCTACACAAAAGAGAGAAAAGTAATACAGAAAAGTACTACATAACAAAAGGGTGTATTCCTTCAGAGACAACTTAGATAATCCAAATAACGCGCCACTTCATGGCGTAACGCATCCAAGGCCGTTCGGTTCAACGCCATGCCTGTTGAATGCACGCTGTTGATCAACGCCACCGTAGGTCCTTCCAATCCGGTTTCCCCGAGGAACGCCACACTGCCCACCAAGCGGTGCAAACATTGTGCGGCCATCCTCGCATCCAGCGTCGCTTGCGCATGGATCAGCATTGCCAAGTCGGCGTGAGCTTCCTGAATCAGGCTGAACAGCATCGGTTCCACCACATCCCAGGAACCAAATGCCTCGATCAGGCTGGCGCGGCTCGGGAAAGTGCTGTTGTGCGCCACCGTCGAACCTGTTCGCGTCCCGTCGAAAGCGGCGCATTGCGGCGGCGGTAGCCAACAACGCAAGACGTCACGCAACTGCGCAAAACCGATGGGTTTGGGCAACCATCCATCCATGCCGCATGCCACACAGAGGCGGATTTCTTCCGGGCCCAGGCTGGAGGTCATCCCCAGCACCGTAATGGGCAGGCGACCTTCGGCGTGCTCGCGCTGGCGCAGTTCGCGGGTCATGCCGTAACCGTCCATGACCGGCATGCGGCAATCGCTGATCACGAGGTCGAAACGCTTGATCGCCAGCGCCTGTAATGCTTGCTCGCCATTACAGCAGCACTGATGGGCCACACCGAGTTTTCCCAGTAGTGAGCCCAGCAGCAGGCGATAGGTGCAGTGGTCGTCCACCACCAACACCCGCACACGGGACCAAGGGTTCGCCAGGGCTTCTTCGGGCGCACCTGGGTCTGGAAAGTTGCCCGGCATAGAGCCCTCATCAAGAGCGATCAGTCCAACCGTCCCACCTGCGCGAGCAATACGTGGATCACAGCCGACTTGCTCGCAGCGAGACGATTACGCGAGTCCGAATGAAGGCATTCAGGTAATCAAAGAGCGCGGAAAAGTATCCGAATGTATGGGAAACGGCGATACAACAAGTACGACAACCGACGCTCAAGCACGAACTTTCAAGAAACAAGCCCCTTTTGACAGTGCCGACCTGTCATTCGTAATAGTTGCATTTCCTGTATAGGGGCCCGGCGATACATTCTCTCCCGGTTTTCGCTAAAGCTGCGCCCGCCCGCAACAACCAAAAACCCTTGGGCAACTTCACCGCACGAACCTGTCCCCATGGCCCTTGCACAGGAATACCAGACGACATGAAAGACTCTCTCGCAGCCCTGACCGGCGCCCTGCTCATTGCCCACGCCAGTGTGTCAATGGCCGCCAGCACGGTGGACCTAGCGGTCAAAGGGTCAATTACGCCGAGCGCCTGCACCCCCAGCATCAGCAATAACGGGTTGGTGGATCACGGCAAGATCTCGGTACAGGACCTCGAACCCACAGGGCCAACCGAACTGCCTAACGCCGTCCTGAAACTGGGAATTGATTGCGAGGGCGCAAGTTTGTTCGCACTGGCGTCCGTAGACAATCGTGCTTTAGCACCTGGCCCTTCTTCTCGTTGGGTCATGGGGCGTCTGACGCCAACAACGTGGATCGGTTCTTATGTCTTGACGATGCAAAACATCCTGACCGATGACCCTGCCGCCTATGCGATCTACTCCTTCGATAACGGCTCGACCTGGCTGTTCAATTCTGAACAGGACTTGCCGTCCAGCACGCTTATAGCGTTCGGCAATCAGACCTCAGGCATCAGAGTACCGGTCCACCTCACGACCGTTTCTCTAGACCTGTTAGTCGAGTCCTTCATCCACTCGAAAACGGATATTCCGACCGGCACAACGATAGCGCTGGACGGCTCTGCCACATTTGAACTGCGTTACCTGTGACCCCTCTCGATTGGAAATTTCCGCTGGGCGACCGCCCCACGGTAGGCGCGCTTGCCTGCAGGCCGACTGCGCGCCCTCACAAGGACATGTGCTGATGAACAAAACCGCTCTTACCTTCCTGCTGGCGGCGTTTACGCCAGGCGCTTTCGCCGCCAGCAATACCGACCTGAATGTAACCGGGGCCATCACCCCCAGTTCATGCACGCCCATGCTGTCGAATGGCGGCGTGATCGATCACGGCAAAATGACCGCCCGAGACCTGCAACCGACCAAGCCGACCCAGCTTGATCCGGCAGAAATGCGCCTGGAAGTGCAGTGCGAGGGAGAGACTTTTTTCACCCTGAGCACGGTGGATAACCGCGCGGGCAGCTCGGCGATCAACCCGGCGCACCATGGCTTGGGTACCACCCCTGAAGACCAGAAACTGGGCAGTGTGGCGTTCTCACTGTTTGACCCCGTGGCGGATGGAAACGCGGTAAACGTGATCATCTCGCGCAATGGCGGTGCCAGCTGGAGCCTCTCGCCCTACCTGGGCCACAAGGCGCTGACGTCGTTTGCCGCCGTGGGCGCGCCCCCCCACACGCCCATCGCGCTGAAAAAACTGAGCGTCAGGTTCCGCGCCTTCACCATCATCGTTCAATCCACCGACCTGACCCTGCTCGATGAAGTGCCCATCGACGGCCAGGCCACGCTGCAACTGAAGTACCTGTGAGCAGCCGTTTTCAACTTTTCCCGCTAAGGAGCAATACCATGAACAAAAGCCTGAACCCTCTGCTTGCCACTGTGCTGATCGCGAGCGCCGGTAATGCGCTCGCGGCGTCCAGCGTTGATTTAACCGTGAAGGGCCTTATCACGCCGAGCGCCTGTGAGCCGAGCTTGCCCAATGGTGGAAATGTCGATGTCGGCAAAATCTCCGCCAAGGATCTCAAGCTCGATGACATCACCAACTTGGGCGAATACCGCCTCCAACTGACCGTGACGTGCGACGCTGCAACCTTGATGGCGATCGAACCTCAGGACAACCGCGCAGGCTCCAGCTCTGACAGCATCCCGTCGCGCTTCGGCCTGGGCCTGATCAACGGTGCCGAGAAGCTCGGGTTCCTCGAGATGTGGCTCGAAGCTCCGCTCGCCGACGGCGTAGCAGGACGCATCATTGGCTC
Organism: Pseudomonas sp. EA_15y_Pfl1_P101; assembly: GCF_963970835.1. Taxonomy (NCBI): domain Bacteria; kingdom Pseudomonadati; phylum Pseudomonadota; class Gammaproteobacteria; order Pseudomonadales; family Pseudomonadaceae; genus Pseudomonas; species Pseudomonas sp. EA_15y_Pfl1_P101. The sequence continues at coordinate 311,267 of NZ_CAXAPA010000001.1, forward strand.
AACGGACGGCGGCACGACCTGGGTCCGGCAACCGACCCTGGCAACCGGCAACATTACATCGGTTGCCGACAACACGACCATGGCGCCGATTCCGGTCCAGGTGCTCACCACTGATTTGGCTGTCACGCCGTCCATCGCCCCCGCCAGCAGCCTGACCCTGCTCGACGAAGTGGCCATTGATGGCTCCGTCACCCTGACCGTCAAATACCTGTAATGGCACGCGGGCGCAACGCAATGCCTTGCGCCCATCGCCGTTTTCACAGATGGCCCCTTGACCAAGGCTCCAACACCCGACCATGAACATGCTCTCACGCCGTTTGATGCCGACTTTTCTTTGCCTGTGCGCTACCCCTGCCCTGTGCGCCTCATCGGTGGAGGTGACGTTGTCCGGCAGCATCATTCCCAGTGCCTGCACGCCGACGTTATCGCCCAGTGGCATTGTCGATCATGGGCGGGTTCCGGCCCGTTCCCTCAATGAACACGTGTTCACCCCATTGCCCAGCAAGCAACTGGAGCTGCATGTGAGCTGCAACGAGCCGGTGCTGTTTGTGCTGGTAGGCGTGGACAACCGTGCTGATTCGTCAGTGGGGCCCGGCTTTTATTACGGCCTGGGCAACAACATTCATGCGCCCGATGAGCGCCTCGGCTCGGTATCTCTGGCCATCCATGAAGTGATGGCTGACGACCAGCCCGCGCTGGTGCTGGCCTCGAGTAATCAGGGCGAGACCTGGTTTCCGGAACCCAACGCCTACCCCGACAACTACATGGGCTTTGCGCCACCCGGCACCCTGATCCCGGCCCCCCACCGCCTGGTCACTGCCACCTTGCAAATCAATACATCGATCAACGCCGCCGCCTACCTGACCCTCGACCAAGAGGTGCCGCTGGACGGCTCCATCGTGCTAGACCTGAGGTACCTGTAGTCATGTTCCCTCTTCCTTGTTTTGCAGTTTTCTCACGGGCCTTCAACGTCGTGCGTTATGCCTGCCTGTACCTCGGCGCGGTAGCGTTGCCCATGTGGGGCCCAACGCTGGTGCTCGCCGACGGGATGGTGCCGGATACCTCAGTGGTGATCGTCAACGAAGCCGACGGCGAAGCCTCGGTGTCGGTGACCAACACCGATTCGAAGCTGGCGCTATTGCACGTGACCCTGGAGAACATTCCTGAAGACACCGCTTCGCGAGTCTTCGTTACCCCCCCTTGTCTCGGGTCGAACCCTCCAAGAGTCAGTTGATCCGCTTCATCCTGCAAACCCCCGAACCGTTGCAAACCCAACACCTGATGCGCGTCATTTTCGAGGGCATGCCCCAAGGCAAGACCGCAGGCCAGGCCGGGCATGCGCGGGTCGGCGTGACCGTGCGCCAGAACCTGCCAGTGATCTTGCATCCAAAGGGCCTGGCACCCAACCGCACGCCCTGGACCGGGCTGACCTGGAGCCTGCAAAACAGTCAACTGAGCGTGCATAACCCGACGCCCTACGTGGTGCGTCTGGCCCAGGAATTGAAGCTGCTGCCGGGCGATGGTTCGGCGCTGCTGCCACGCACTTACGTACTGCCGGGAGAGACCTTGAGCGTTGCTGCCAGCCAACCGACGGCCAGCACTGTGCAACTGCAACCGGCCACCGTTTATGGCTTTGCCGTGGAACCGTACCAAGCACCGATCACCCTCTGATCGCAGCGCCGGGAGGACTGGTTCCCGGCGCCCTGATAACGAAGTGGCCTCACCGTGAAGGCCACCAGGAGCCTGCCCGCGCCAGGGAGTGGAACGGGAACGCCTCCATTATTTGAGTACGACTTGTGAGCACAGTAATGACTGATCGCGACGGCGAAGCCGAGCCTGGCGTTTCACTGCGCCGGGCGCGCCGTAGGTGGCTGGCGGGCCTGGCACTGGCCGTCGGGACCACCCTGCCAGCGGCCAAACCATTGGCGGATGAGGTCGCCGGTTCGTTCGATCCGCAAACCTTGTCCCAGCGTGGCATCGACCCGACGCTGGCCAACCTGCTGCTGCAAGCACCGCGCTTCGCCGCCGGGCGCCATGCCCTCAATCTGAACGTCAACGGCCAGCGGCGCGGCCGGATCGACGTGGTGTTCAACGACCAGGGCGGGTTGTGTTTCAACCAGGCACTGCTGGACGCAGGCAGCTTGAAAATGCCGGCTGACAATGCCGAATGCCATGACTTCCTCAGCACGTACCCGCAGACCGTGATCGAGCAAGACCCGGCCAGCCTCAGCCTGTTCCTGATCGTGCCGACCGAGGCCTTGCGCCCCGCCGTGCAAGATATCTCCGGCTACCAGACCGGCGGGTATGCCGGCGTGCTCAACTACGATGTCACCGGCCTGCAAAACGAGTACGGCGACGACAACAGCCGCTTCGCGTCGGCCAATACCGAGGTTGGCTTCAATGCCGGCGACTGGATCGTGCGCAGCCGCCAGGTGCGCACCTGGCAAGACAAAGTCTCGCGCACGACCCATCTGGACGCCTACGCCCAGCGCACCTTTGCCAAACAGCAGGCGGTGTTCCAGGCAGGACAGATCAACCTCTACAACCCGGTGCTGGCCGGTGCGCAGATCACCGGCGCCCAGGTGCTGACCGAAACCGCGCTGCAGGACCAGAATCAGGGCGCGACCATCACCGGCATCGCCAACAGCCCGGCGCAGGTGGAGATCCGCCAGAACGGTACGTTGATTCATTCCACCGTTGTGCCCGCCGGGCCGTTTTCCCTGACCGATGTGCGACGCCTTAACAGCCGCTCCGACGTGGAGGTGACGGTCAAGGAAACCACGGGTGAAGAACGCCGTTTCACAGTACCAGCTGCCATGCTAGGTCTGGGTTTGCCGGCGCCAGGTTACTCGGTGGCCGCCGGTCGCCTACGTCAAATCGGTGACGGCGAAGGCGCTGAACCCTGGGTGGTCAGTGGCGGCTGGAGCGGTGCGCTGCACCCGCAAGTCAGCGTCGGCGCCGGGGTGTTGGCGGCCGAAGACTATCGCGCAACCGGGCTGAACCTGGGGTGGTTGCCGTGGCAAGACGGCCAGTTTCAAGTCTCTACACAACTCGCCCAGGCCAGTCGCCCAGGCAATGAACGCGGCGTGCAAACCGACCTGTCGTGGTCGCAGCGCCTCACCGAGAACTGGGCGATTACCACCGCCGGCTCTTGGCGCACGATGGGCTATCGCGACCTTGAGGACTCGACTTACACCACTGACACCCGCGAACAACAGCGCTCGCGCTACCGCGACCAACAAAGTGCCACGGCATCCTGGTCGCATCCGATGCTGGGGGCATTCAGTGCAGGGTTCTCGCGCTCGTCGACCTTTACCGGCGACAGCAGCAGCCGCGCGCTGGCGTCATGGGGTACCAGCTTTGGTCAGGTATCGGTATCGGCCAGCGCCGAATGGCAAGTCGGCGGCCGCCAGCAAAGCGATGACAGTGTCTACCTGAACATCAGCGTGCCCCTCGGTGAAAACCGCCGTGGCCGCTCATGGGCACGTCATGCCGGCGGCGAGCATCGTCTCGGCGTGGGCATCAACGAACAACTCAACGACCAACTGAGCTACCGCGTCGGCGTGGAACGCGATAGCCGCGACCGTGCGGTGGAGTCGTCCGTGGGCGTTTCGGCCTTGCCGTATTACAGCCAGTTGGACTTCAACTACACCCGCAACGACGCCGAGCGCTCCAGCTATCAAGGCGGCGCGCGCGGTGGGGTGGTGCTGCATGGCGATGGCCTGACGTTCTCGCCGTACCCGGTACGCGAAACATTTGCGGTGATGTCGGTGGGCGACATGGCTGGGATCAAGGTCAGCACCCCAAGCGGCCCCGTGTGGACCGACTGGCAAGGCCAGGCCGTGGTGCCGCAACTCAGCGCCTATGGCCGCAGCCCGGTGGAGGTGCACACCCGCTCGCTGCCGCGCAACGCTGATATCAGCAATGGCCTGGCCGTGCTTTCCGTCGGGCGTGGCGCGGTGGACAAGGTCGAATTTGGCGTAGCCCTGACCCGTCGTGCACTGCTCAACGTCACCACGAAGGATGGCCAACCACTGCCCCGTGGCGCCACCGTGACTACCGAGGACGGCGAGTTCGTGACGCTGGTGCAGGAAGGCAGCCAAGTGTTCCTGCCCGATGTGCTTGACGGTCGCCCGCTATGGATCAGTGCCCCCGGCCAACCCCGCTGTCGCCTGAGCTTTGAACTGCCCGAGAAAGGCGACCCCGAGGTGTACTACGAAACCGCGCCGGCGCGGTGCCAATCATGAGGACTTCTACCATGGGCCTGAAACCCGTCTTGCTCTCGCTCGGCTTGCTACTGGGCGCCAATGCCTGGGGCGATGAGTGCCAGTTGAGCCTGAACGAAACCGTGTTGGATTTCGGACTGATGAACCGCGCTATCGCGTTGGTTCCAGCAGACGAACGCCTGCTTGGGGAACGGCGTTTAAGCCTGACCCTGAACTGCCCGAACCCCACTGACATGAGCCTGTTCTATCGCGGTATTGCAGCCGGTGCCGAGCGTTTTCAGTTTACCTCGCGCGGCAGTTACAGCCTGCGGGCAAGCGATGCGTTACTCGACGGCCAGGCCGTCGAACTGGGCTTGCTTGCGGGCAGCGGCCAGCCTGCCGTCAGCACCGGCGCCACCCTGCGCTGGCGCCCGGAGCACGGCATCGTGCCGATGCGCGCCGGGGTGCCGGTCAGTGGGCGCAGCTTGTCGTTGCAGCTTGAGGCGAGTGCCTGGGCCAGTGAAGAGGCCTCGCGGGTCAGCGATGCCGTGACCTGGGAAACCAGCGGAGTGTTTGACGCGATCAGCACCGCACGCTCACGGGAACTACGCCTGCAAGCGCGCTTCGCTCCGGCGGCTTGCACGCCGAGCCTGTCCAACGGCGGCACGGTGGATTTCGGCAAATTGTCGGTGATGGATTTGCACATGGACAAGGAAACCGCCCTGCCCGACCGACCGTTGGTGGTCAGCGTCGCGTGCGATGCCCCCACGGCCTTCACCTTGCGTTTGCAGGACAACCGCCAGGGCTCAGCGACCGGTCACAACGACGAAACCACCTACGGCCTGGGGCTCGATGCCAAGGGGCAAAAAATCGGACGCTACGCGGTGATCTTCGATCCCGCGCGCGCCACCGCCGATAGTTTTGCCCAGCTCTACCGCACCGATTCCCCGACCGTCAACGCTCCGTGGAGCAGTGCCAGCGCCAGCCCTTTGGCCATCGGCGCCAGCCGACACCTGGGGTTCAACGCGAGCGCCGGAACCACCAGTGGCCCCGCCGCCATTCAACAACTCAGCGCCACGGCGAGCCTGGAGGCGGTGATGGCGCCGTTGGGTTCACTGGACCTGGGCAGCGAGGTGCGCCTCGACGGCGCTGCCACGCTCGAACTCAACTACCTCTAAGAGCCTCTCCATGAAAAACCTTCTGATACCACTGGCCGTTTTGTCGCTGTTTGCAGGCAGCTCACTCGCCCAGGCCGGGTCCTCCATCGACCTGAAAGTCAACGGCAAGATCACCCCCAGCGCCTGCGAACCTGGCCTGTCCAATGGCGGCGTATACGAACTGGGCAAGATCCCCGCCAAGGGCTTGAATGTCGATCAACCGACACCCCTTACGGCCAAAAGCCTGCAGATGACACTCACGTGCCAGGCATTGACGCTGGTGGCGATAAGGTCCGTGGACAATCGTCCCGGCTCCCATTACGAAAGCGACAACTCACTCAGATTCGGCCTGGGGCTGGTCAATGGCAACGAAAAGGTCGGAGGCATGGGGTTGAGCTTGGAGTCGATCGTAGCCGATGGTGCCCCGATGTATGGCATCGGCTCCGTGGGAACGACCGGTTGGGGGCCAACGCAAGTCCTGTCACCGGCGTTCCTCACCTCCTTCACCCACGACATAAGCACGCCGGGTATGGCACCGGCGCCGATCCAGCGACTGACCGCTGACGTGCTGATCGAACCGAAAATTGCCCCGGCAAACACCCTGACCCTGACCGGGGAAGTCCCCATCGACGGGTCGGCCACCCTCGACATCACCTACCTCTAGGTACCCTCCCATGAAAACTATTCTGATTGCTTTGCTCCTTCTATCCGGCACTGCACACGCCGCCTCCACCGTCGAACTGACCGTCAAGGGCCTGATCACGCCGATGGCCTGCACGCCGCTGTTGTCCAGCGGCGGGCTGGTGGATTTCGGCAAGATTTCGCGCAATGACCTCAACCTCACCAACGGCACCCGCTTGCCGCACAAGTATCTGACGCTGACGGTCAACTGCAACGCCACCGGGCGCTTCGCCCTGCGCATGCGCGACAACCGCGACGGCACCGCCCACGTTAACAGCGAGATTTTTTACGGGCTGGGGCTGGACAGCAGCGGCAACAAAATCGGCGTGTATTCGGTGAGTTTTGATCCGAAGCAAACCGTGGTCGACGACCTTGCCGTGGTGTACGGCACCGAGTCCACTACCGGCGGCATGGCCTGGCGCACCGCCAACCTCAACCCCATCGATATCGGCTCGCGCAGTCTGCTCGGTTTCACCGATGTAGGGGGCAGCACCTCCGGCCCATCGGCGATCCAGACACTCACCAGCACCCTGAAGCTGGAAGCCACGATCAACGCGCGGCAGAACCTCGACCTGAGCACGGAAACGCCAATGGACGGCTCCGCGACCCTGGAAGTTGTGTACCTGTAAATCCCTGAGACCTTCTACTTTCCCTAGTGAGGAGCCACACCATGAGCAAGTCCTTTCACCCCCTGATCGCCGCGCTGCTGCTAAGCGCCGCCACCCAGGCCGTCGCCGCCTCCAGCGTCGACCTGAGCGTGCGCGGCCTTATTACCCCAAGCGCCTGCGTCCCTGAAATATCCAACGCCGGGGTGTATGACATCGGCAAGATTTCCGCCAAAGACCTGAATGTCGAAACCTATACCCGACTTGACCCGCACAACATGCAACTGAAGGTGACCTGTGAAGCCGCCACCCTTCTCGCCCTGCAACCCAAGGACAATCGCCCGGGAACGGCATTTCGCGACGAGGGCGGTTTTGGCCTGGGCCTGATCAATGGCGACGAGAAACTTGGCGCCTTTTGGGTCACGTTGGCATCGGCGGTGGCCGACGGCGCCTCAGCTGAAATCATCGAGTCACTGGATGGCGGATCGACTTGGATTCGGGGCGGTTATCTGGCGACCGATAGCATTGCGTCTGTTGCCGAGAATGCCACCCTCGTCCCGACGCCCGTACAGACGTTGAGCATGGAGATGACCGTAAAAGTGATCATCGCCCCCACCAATACCCTGACCCTGACGCAAGAAGTGCCTATCGACGGTTCCGCCACCGTAACGGTCATGTACCTGTGACCCTCAAACTCGCTGCGCTCCCTAGGAACCACACCATGAGCAAGTCCCTTCAAACCCTGATTGCCGCCCTGCTGCTGAGCACCGCCACCCAGGCCGTCGCCGCCTCCAGCGTCGACCTGAGCGTGCGCGGCCTTATTACCCCAAGCGCCTGCGAGCCCACGTTGTCAAATGGCGGGGTGTATGACCTGGGCAAAATTGCCGCCAAGGACCTCAATCCTGACCGGCCGAGCTTTTTCCCCTATCACTCTCTTCAAATGACCGTGACTTGCGACGCGCCGACCTTGATGGGGTTGCAATCCCAAGACAATCGAGCCGGCTCCCATTTTCAAAACGACGAGATATATGAATTTGGCCTGGGCTTGATCAATGGTGACGAGAAGCTAGGCGCCCTGGGAATGCGGCTCATCAAGCCGCTAGCCGACGGTGTGGCGGCCCGCACCGTCAGCTCAGAGGACGGCGGTGCAACGTGGTACAACGACAACTATCTGTATCGCAACAATATAATTTCAGTGGCCGCGTTGGGGACGTTAGTGCCCATTGCGGTCCAAGTGTTCAGCGCGGAACTGGCGATCTCTCCCGCTATCGCCCCCACCAACAGCCTGACCCTCAACAACGAGGTGGCCATCGACGGATCGGTGACGCTGACGGTCATGTACCTGTGACCCTCAAACCCTCTACTTTCCCTAGGAGCCACACCATGAGCAAGTCCCTTCACAGCCTGATCGCCGCGCTGCTGCTGAGCGCCGCCGCCCAGGCCGTCGCCGCCTCCAGTGTCGACCTGAGCGTGCGCGGCCTTATTACCCCAAGCGCCTGCGAGCCCACCCTGGCCAATGACGGCGTGGTCGAGTTGGGCAAAATTTCCGTTCAGGATCTTCGACTTGACTGGCCAACCTACCTGCCCCGACAGGACATGCAGATGACCGTGACCTGCGATGCCGCGACGCTGATCGCCATCGCCGCCACAGACAATCGCGAAGGTTCGGACGCCCAATACGATTACTACACCTTTGGTCTGGGTATGATCAACGGCAGTGAAAAACTCGGTTTTCTCACGATATCCACCTCCAATCTGATAGCGGATGGGATGCCTGTCAGAGCGATCGGCTCAAGGGATGGCGGGGTGACCTGGCAACGCGAAGGTAGCTTTATGGATGACGGCCTCACCGCCGTCTCCGAACTGGACACCCTCACCCCCTTGCCAGTACAACGCCTCACTGCCGACTTGCAGATCAAAGCGGCAATCGCCCCAGCCCAGGATCTGACGTTCACCAAAGAGGAAACCATCGATGGTTCCGTCACACTGACCGTCAAATACCTGTAATGCCTAAGGGCGCAACGCAGGCCTGCAAGTACTTGCCGTTGCGCCACGACCGACCTGCCGCTCCTTCGCATACGCTGCGCCGTGAATGCCTTACACCTTCTCGCTGGTGACGCCTACATAACAAGCGCGACCGGCACCCAGCCCGGCAACCATCGCGCCCAGGCCGATTACGCCGAACACCCAGCCGGTGGCCCCCCAGCCACCGGTCCAGTCATGCAAGACGCCCACCGCCAACGGCCCCATGGATGCCAGCGTATAGCCGATGCCCTGGGCCATGCTCGACAGGTTGGCCGCCACGTGGGAATCGCGCGAGCGCAGCACGATCAAGCTCAGCGCCAGGCTGAAGGTGCCGCCCTGGCCCAGGCCGAGCAAAATCGCCCAGCCCCATAAGCCGTCGAGCGGCGCATACAGGCAGCCGAACAGGCCACCCAAGGTCAGCAGCATCACCAACACAATCGCCAGGCGCTGGTCTTTGCCGCGCGTGGCCAACCAGGGCGCAGCCAGGGAGCTTGCCAGTTGCACGATCACCGAGCCGGAGAGCACCAGCCCGGCCTGGGTCGCGCTCAGGCCGCGATCAATGAGGATCGACGGCAGCCAGCCAAACACGATATAGGCCAGGGACGATTGCAAGCCCATGTACAAGGTCACTTGCCAGGCCAGCGGATCACGCAGCAATCCGCGCACGCGATAGGCCACGCGGTGGACGCCGTGTTGGGTGCGCACTTGCGGTAACCAGAACAGGGCCGCCAACAGCGCCGGGAGCATCCAGAAACCCAGGCCAAGGCTCCAACTGTCGCCAAAGTACTGACTCAACGGCACCGTGGCGCCGGCCGCCAGCGCCGCCCCCAGGCACAAAGCCATGGTGTAGACGCCGGTCATGGCCCCTGCCCGCTTTGCGAAATCACGTTTGACGATGCCGGGCAACAATACGCCGATGATGCCGATGCTCGCGCCAGCCACCAGGCTGCCGGCGAACAGCCCGGCTTGACCGAATGAACTGCGTAAAATAATCCCACCGGCCAACGTCAGTAAAATCCCCAACACCACCCGTTCGGCGGTAAAACGTCGCGCGAGAATCGGCGCCAATGGCGCAAACAGGCCCAGGCACAACACCGGCAAGGTGGTCAGCAGGCCGGCGCTGGCCGCCGACAAGCCCAGGCTTGCAGAGACGTCACTGAGCAACGGCGACAGGCTCGACAACGCCGGGCGCAGGTTCAACGCCACCAGAATCAGGCCCAGCAGCAGTAACCACGGGCGTCCCACAACCGGTTGAGCGTGCTGCACCTGGGCATCATCGGCTTCGGCGTCGATCAGCCATTGTTCAACTTCGGCCTTGGGCGAGGCGTGCTCTGAAGGGGACATTGGGTTCTCGGGTTCAAGGTTCATTGATCAACTGCCAGCAAAGAGCGCTGCATATTGGCCGAAAACACACAAAAAAACCCGGCGCCAGGCCGGGTTTTTTGTTCAGCTTGCGCCGCGCATCAATGCAGGATCTGGCTCAGGAACAGCTTGGTCCGGTCATTTTGCGGGTTATCGAAGAAGTCGTTCGGTGGCGCTTGTTCGACGATTTCACCTTTATCCATGAAGATCACGCGGTTGGCCACGGTACGGGCGAAGCCCATTTCGTGGGTCACGCAGAGCATGGTCATGCCGTCTTCGGCGAGGCCGATCATGGTGTCCAGCACTTCTTTGACCATCTCCGGATCGAGGGCCGAAGTGGGTTCATCGAACAACATGATTTTTGGCTTCATGCACAACGCCCGGGCAATCGCCACGCGCTGTTGCTGGCCGCCGGACAGTTGCCCCGGAAACTTGTGAGCCTGCTCCGGAATGCGCACGCGCTCAAGGTAGTGCATGGCGATTTCTTCGGCCTTGCGCTTGGGCATCTTGCGCACCCACATCGGCGCCAGCGTGCAGTTCTGCAGGATGGTCAGGTGCGGGAAGAGGTTGAAATGCTGGAACACCATGCCGACTTCGCGGCGGATCGTTTCGATCTGCTTGAGGTCGTTGGTCAGCTCTACGCCATCGACCACAATACGTCCCTGCTGGTGCTCTTCCAAGCGGTTGAGACAACGGATGGTGGTGGACTTGCCCGAACCCGACGGGCCGCACAGCACGATACGCTCGCCCTGCTTGACGTCGAGGTTGATGTCTTTCAACACGTGGAACTGGCCGTACCACTTGTTGACGCCCTGCATCTGGATAATGCCTTCAGGGCTCACAGGCTGTTTGATCGCTTCGCTCATAACAACAACTCCTAACGCTTGTGGCCAGTGTCGAGCTTGTGTTCCAAATGAATGGAATAGCGCGACATACCAAAACAGAAAATCCAGAACACCAGGGCCGCGAACACGTAGCCTTCGGTGGCCATGCCCAACCATTTCGGGTCAGCGGCGGCTTGCTTGACGCTGTTGAGCAGGTCGAACAGGCCGATGATGATCACCAGGCTGGTGTCCTTGAACAACGCGATAAAGGTGTTAACGATGCCGGGGATAACCAGCTTCAGGGCTTGCGGCAGAATCACCAGGCCCATGCTGCGCCAGTAACCCAGGCCCATCGCAGCGGCCGCTTCGTACTGACCTTTGGGAATCGCCTGCAGGCCGCCGCGCACCACTTCCGCCACGTAAGCCGACTGGAACAGGATCACGCCGATCAGCGCCCTCAGCAGTTTGTCGAAGTTCATGCCTTCAGGCAGGAACAGCGGCAGCATCACCGAGGCCATGAACAGCACGGTGATCAACGGTATGCCGCGCCAGAACTCGATGAAGGTCACGCAGAGCACACGAATCGCGGGCATGTTCGAACGTCGCCCCAGCGCCAATACGATGCCCAGCGGCAATGCGCCGGCGATGCCGACGGTGGCGATGACCAAGGTCAGCATCAAGCCGCCCCATTTGTTGGCAGGCACGTTAGTCAGGCCGAAACTACCGCCGTGCAGCAGGTAGTACGCGATGATCGGGTACAGCACCAAGAAGCTCAGGCCGTAGACAGCCTTACGCTGGAAGCGCGAAATGAACAACGGCGCTGCGCCGACAATCGCCAGCCAAACGGTGAGGTCCACACGCCAACGCAGGTCGACAGGGTAGTAGCCGTACATGAACTGCCCGAAGCGTTGTTGGACAAACACCCAACAGGCGCCCTCTTTGGTGCAATCGGCTTGGGTAGTGCCGATCCAGTTCGCGTCTAAAATTGACCACTGCAAAAGCGGCGGTACCACTAAATAGACCAGGTAGATCGCCAGCAATGTCAGGAGGGTGTTGAGCCAACTGGAAAACAGGTTGGCGCGCATCCATGCCATCGGGCCGAATACCTTGCCCGGCGGCGGCATGTCAGGTTTGAACGTATGCGTACTCATGGATGTTTCCTCACCGTTCAATCAGCGCAATGCGCTTGTTGTACGCGTTCATCAGCAGGGAAATGCTGATGCTGATCGCCAGGTACACGCTCATGGTGATGGCCATGACTTCAATCGCCTGGCCGGTCTGGTTGAGCACCGTGCCGGCAAACAACGAAACCATTTCCGGGTAACCGATACCGGCGGCCAACGACGAGTTTTTTGCCAGATTGAGGTATTGGCTGGTCAGTGGCGGAATGATCACCCGCAGGGCCTGCGGGATGATGACCTTGCGCAGCGTCGGCCCAGGGCGTAAGCCCAGGGAACGCGCGGCTTCGGTCTGGCCGTGGCTCACAGACTGAATACCCGAGCGCACGATCTCGGCGATAAACGCGGCCGTATAAACCGTAAGCGCCAGGGTCAGCGCCAGCAGTTCGGGGATCAATACCCAGCCACCGACAAAGTTGAAGCCTTGTAATTTAGGCATCTCCCAGTGCAGCGGTGAGCCAAAAATCAAGGTGCACAACGCGGGGATTGCGATGAACAACGCCAGGCCCGCCCAGAATTTATGGAACGGTACGCCGGTAGCCTCAAAGCGCTTGTTGGCCCAACGCGCCATCAGCACGATCGCCACGATAGCGACGACGACGCTGACCACAAACGGCCAAAAACCTTCAGCTGCCAGCGCGGCCGGCATATTCAAACCCCGGGCGCTCATAAAGAACATATCGGCAAAGTTATGGCTGTTACGCGGCAACGGCATGGTCAAAAATACTGCGAAATACCAAAAAAGGATCTGCAGTAGCGGCGGGATGTTGCGGAACACTTCCACATACACGGTCGCCAGTTTGTTGATCATCCAGTTCGGCGACAGTCGCGCCACACCGATAATAAAGCCGAGCAGCGTTGCCAGGATCACGCCGATGAACGTCACCAGCAAAGTGTTGAGCAAACCGATCACAAAGACCCGGGCGTAGCTGTCCGATTCGGTGTAGTCGATCAAATGCTGCGCGATGCCGAAGCCGGCACTGCGTTCAAGAAAGTCGAAACCCGAGGTGATGCCCCGGTGCTGCATGTTGGTCTGGGTATTGTCGAAGAGGTACCAGCCGAGCCAGACCACCGCCACAATCGTGATGATCTGGAAGAGCCACGCACGCACTTTGGGATCGCTGAAGCTGAGCTTCTGCTTGGGTGCGCCGATTTTATTTTGCATGAAGTGCCCCGAAAATAATGGAACAGAACATCACCCGGCAGTTGGCCCACCGGGTGACAGAACCATCAGCGATCAGCGCACAGGGGGTGCGTATTGAATGCCGCCGGCGTTCCACAGCGCGTTCAGGCCGCGGTCGATTTCCAGCGGGGTGTCCTTGCCGAGGTTGCGCTCGAACACTTCGCCGTAGTTACCGACTTGCTTGACTATCTGTACGACCCAGTCTTTCTTCACTTTCAGGTCTTTGCCGTATTCGCCGTCAGCACCGAGCAGACGAGCGACGTCCGGGTTCTTGGTGGACTTGGCTTCAGCTTCAACGTTTTTCGAAGTGATACCGGCTTCCTCAGCGTTGAGCATGGCGTAGCCAACCCAGCGCACGATGGCCAGCCACTCGTCGTCGCCGTTACGCACGACCGGGCCCAGCGGCTCCTTGGAAATAGTTTCCGGCAGAACCACGTAGTCTTTCGGTGCGGCCAGCTTGCTGCGCTGGGCGAACAGTTGGGACTTGTCGGAGGTCAGTACGTCGCAACGACCGGATTCCAGCGCCTTGGCGCTTTCATCGGAGGTGTCGAAGGTGATCGGGGTGTATTTGAGGTTGTTGCCGCGGAAGTAGTCGGAAACGTTCAGCTCGGTGGTGGTGCCGGCCTGGATGCAGATGGTTGCACCGTCCAATTCCTTGGCACTTTTAACGCCCAGCTTTTTGTTTACCAGGAAGCCGATGCCGTCGTAGTAAGTGATGAAGCCTGGGAATTTCAGGCCCATGCCGGCGTCGCGGGAGCTGGTCATGGTGGTGTTACGGGACAGAATGTCGACTTCGCCCGATTGAAGTGCGGTGAAACGCTCCTTGGCGTTCAACTGGCTGAATTTGACCTTGGTCGCGTCTCCGAAAACGGCAGCGGCCACAGCGCGGCACACGTCAGCGTCGATCCCCAGGATCTTGCCGCTGGCATCCGGTACCGAGAAACCCGGCAGACCGTCACTCACGCCACATTGCACAAAGCCTTTCTTCTGCACGGCGTCCAGCGTGGCGCCAGCTTGGGCAAAACCACTGACACCCAGTACAGCCGCCGCGGAAACGATGGCCAGGGTGGATTTCAATAACTTCATTCAAACCTCCAGTTGCTCTTGTTGTGTCGGAGCTCGAACCTCAGCGCACCCTTATGAGGCGATATCGACCCGTGTTGGCTTTTTTTAGGGTCAAGCGGCATGAGGTTGTTGCAGTCAATCCAGTTCCTATCCCGCAAGCGGCAGTCACTGATAGTGTTACCGTCCTGAGATAGCGCTGACATCGTCCAACACGTAGCAAGGCCCGTACCATAGTGCCGGCTGAGTCGATTCAGCCCACGGTCAATAGCAAAAGATTCAACCGTGCGACATCTTATTAACAGATCAACCCGTCGCGCACCGTTCCGTTGCACTTAATCGGAGCGCACGCACATTAATGGAGCAGGCATGACCGAACCCTTGATTCTTCAGCCCTCCAAGCCCGCAGACGCCTGCGTAATCTGGTTGCATGGCCTGGGTGCCGATCGCTACGACTTCCTGCCGGTGGCCGAGGCGTTACAGGAAAGCTTGCTGACGACCCGCTTCGTTTTGCCCCAGGCACCTACTCGTGCGGTGACGATCAATGGCGGCTATGAGATGCCCAGTTGGTACGACATCAAGGCCATGAGCCCGGCCCGCTCGATCAGCCTGGAAGAGCTGGAGGTGTCGGCAAAAATGGTCGCGGATTTGATCGAAGCGCAGAAGAGAACCGGAATAGACGCGTCGCGGATTTTCCTCGCCGGGTTTTCCCAGGGCGGCGCCGTGGTATTTCATACCGCATTCCTGAATTGGGAAGGCCCACTGGGCGGCGTTATTGCCCTCTCAACCTACGCACCGACATTCGGCGATGAGCTGGCGTTATCCGCCAGCCAGCAGCGCATTCCAACGCTGTGCCTGCACGGCCAGTACGATGAAGTGGTGCAGAACGCCATGGGCCGCAGCGCCTACGAGCATTTAAAGAGCCGTGGTGTCACCGTGACATGGCAGGAATACCCAATGGGACACGAAGTGTTACCGGAAGAGATCCGTGATATCGGTGCCTGGTTGACTGCTCGCCTGGGCTGAAAACCACCGTTTGTGTAGCCGTATGACAGACGCACTACGCCGCGCCCGATTCTTGCATTACACTGGCCGGCGTACATTCCTTAACCAATTAATGAGATCACCGTGCTCAAAGCACTCAAGAAGATGTTCGGCAAAAGCGAGGCTGAGCCGCTCGCGCCTGATTCCAGTGCTCCTGTCTCTATTACCGGCAGCCGCAACGACGGTGAACAACCCGGCCGGACAGCACCCGTTGCCCAGCCGAAGGTAACACCGCCTGAACAGGCAATACCGGCTGCAGCCGCGCCCGCGCCAGTGGCTCCCAAGCCTCGCCGCGAACGCGCACCAAAGCCGGTCGTCATCCCCTGGAAACTCGAAGACTTCGCCGTCGAGCCCCAGGAAGGCAAGACCCGCTTCCACGATTTCAAACTGGCCCCGGAACTGATGCACGCCATCCAGGACCTGGGGTTCCCGTACTGCACGCCGATCCAGGCGCAGGTGTTGGGCTTTACCCTGGCGGGCAAAGACGCCATCGGCCGCGCCCAGACCGGTACCGGCAAGACCGCCGCGTTCCTGATTTCGATCATCACCCAACTGCTGCAGACGCCGCCGCCGAAAGAACGCTACATGGGTGAACCGCGCGCGCTGATCATCGCCCCAACCCGGGAGCTGGTGGTACAGATCGCCAAGGACGCCGCCGACCTGACCAAGTACACCGGCCTCAACGTCATGACGTTCGTCGGTGGCATGGACTTCGACAAGCAGCTCAAGCACCTCGAAGCCCGTCACTGCGACATCCTGGTAGCGACGCCGGGCCGCCTGCTCGACTTCAACCAGCGCGGCGACGTGCACTTGGACATGGTCGAAGTGATGGTCTTGGACGAAGCCGACCGCATGCTCGACATGGGCTTTATCCCGCAAGTGCGTCAGATCATCCGCCAGACCCCGCCCAAAGCCGAGCGCCAAACCCTGCTGTTCTCCGCGACCTTCACCGAAGACGTGATGAACCTCGCCAAGCAATGGACCACTGACCCGTCCATCGTCGAGATCGAGGCGCTTAACGTCGCCAGCGAAAACGTCGAGCAGCACATCTACGCCGTGGCCGGTGCCGACAAGTACAAGCTGCTCTACAACCTGGTCAACGACAACGGTTGGGAGCGCGTGATGGTATTCGCCAACCGCAAGGACGAAGTACGCCGCATCGAAGAGCGCTTGGTGCGCGATGGTGTGAACGCCGCGCAACTGTCGGGCGACGTGCCGCAGCACAAACGCATCAAGACGCTGGAAGGCTTCCGCGAAGGCAAGATCCGCGTATTGGTCGCCACCGACGTGGCGGGTCGCGGGATTCACATTGATGGCATCAGCCACGTGATCAACTTTACCCTGCCGGAAGTGCCGGACGACTACGTGCACCGCATTGGCCGTACCGGCCGTGCCGGGGCGGCGGGTGTGTCGATCAGCTTTGCGGGCGAGGATGACTCGTATCAGTTGCCGTCGATCGAGGCGCTGCTGGGGCGCAAGATCAGTTGCGAGACGCCGCCGACGCACCTGCTGCGAGCCGTTGAGCGTAAACGCCCCCAGGCTGAAACGCAGTAAAACATGTGGGAGCGGGCTTGCCCGCTCCCACATTTTGTTCTGCGTTCGGCGTGCTATTTCCAGCGATCAGCGGCTGCATGGTCGCTACTGCGCCCTTCTACCCAGCGCGGCCCCTCACGGGTGTTTTCTTTTTTCCAGAACGGCGCCCGTGTCTTCAAGTAGTCCATCACAAACGCACAGGCATCAAACGCCGCCTGGCGATGGGCACTGGCTGCCGCAACAAACACAATCGGCTCACCCGGCTCCAGCGCGCCAATGCGGTGCAGCACTTCCAGCTTGAGCAACGGCCAGCGCTGTTCAGCTTCCAAGGCGATCTTGGCCAGGGCCTTTTCGGTCATGCCGGGGTAGTGCTCCAGGAACATGCCAGACACGTCGCGGCCGTCATTGAAGTCGCGCACGTAGCCGACAAAACTCACCACCGCGCCCACGCCGACATTGGCCGCGTGCATCGCATTCACCTCGACGCCCGGATCAAACGCCTGGGCCTGCACACGAATGCCCATGCTTAGCCTCCCGTCACGGGCGGGAAGAACGCCACTTCGTCGCCAGCTTGCAATGGCTCGTCGAGACCACACAACTCCTGGTTGCGCGCGCACATCAGGCTGGTTTCGTTGAGCACTTCGAAGCCCGGATCACCGGCCAACGCTTGGCGCACCGCATCGACGGTGGCGAAGTCGCCTTCCATTTCCAAGGAGTCCAGGCCAACCGCTTCGCTGTAACGCGCAAAAAACAGTACGTTGATGCTCATGGCTGGTCCGCCTTGAAGTGCCCACTTTTACCGCCAAGCTTTTCCAGCAGGCGAATGCTTTCGATGGTCATGCCGCGATCCACGGCCTTGCACATGTCGTAGATGGTCAATGCCGCGACGCTGGCGGCAGTCAACGCTTCCATCTCCACGCCGGTCTGGCCGGAGAGTTTGCAGCGCGCCAAGATATGCACCGAGTCTGCGCCGTCGGCGCTCAGTTCGACCTTGACGCCCGTCAACATCAACGGGTGGCACAGAGGGATCAGGTCACTGGTTTTTTTCGCGGCCTGGATTCCGGCAATGCGGGCCACGGCAAACACGTCGCCCTTGGGATGGGCGCCGTCAACAATCATTTTCAGGGTCTCGGGCAACATGCGCACGCGCGCTTCGGCCACCGCCTCACGGAACGTCACGGACTTGTCGGTGACGTCGACCATATGGGCGCGACCTTGGGAATCGAGATGAGTTAGCACGAGGCCTCCTTGAGGCAGCAAAAAAGCTACAAGCGGCAAGCGGCCAGTGAAAAGCTCACTGGACCAACCTGCAGCTTGTAGCTTAAAGCTTGCTACTCAGAGATGCGACTCTGCGTATTCAGCCAGGATCGAACGTGGAACACCCTGCAGCGCAATGTGTACGCCGTTCGGGAAGTCTTTGAAGCGCTCCGTCAGGTACGTCAGCCCGGAGCTGGTCGCGGACAGGTAAGGGGTGTCGATCTGCGCCAGGTTGCCCAGGCACACCACTTTGGAACCGGCACCGGCACGGGTGATGATGGTTTTCATCTGGTGTGGGGTCAGGTTCTGGCATTCATCGATCAAAATCAGGCTCTGCTGGAAGCTGCGACCTCGAATGTAGTTGAGGGATTTGAACTGCAACGGCACTTTGCTGAGGATGTAGTCGACGCTGCCATGGGTGTTTTCGTCATCCATGTGCAAGGCTTCGAGGTTGTCGGTGATCGCCCCTAGCCACGGTTCCATTTTTTCCGCCTCGGTGCCGGGCAGGAAACCGATTTCCTGGTCCAGGCCCTGCACGCTGCGGGTGGCGATGATGCGGCGATAGCGCTTGGTCACCATGGTCTGCTCGATGGCGGCAGCCAAGGCAAGGATGGTTTTACCGGAACCGGCAGCACCCGTCAGGTTGACCAAGTGAATGTCCGGGTCGAGCAGCGCGTACAACGCCAGGCTCTGGTAGATATCGCGCGGTTTCAGGCCCCAGGCTTCCTGGTGCAACAGGGGTTCCTGATGCAGATCGAGAATCAGCAGCTTGTCGACCTGGATTTCTTTGATCCAGCCGACAAAGCCCTGTTCGTCGATGATGAATTCATTGATGTGTACCGCCGGCAGGTTGTCGATCAGCTGTACCTGATGCCAGGTGCGGCCATGGTCCTGACGGGTTTCGACCTTGCTGACGAGGTCCCAGAAGGAGCCTGTTACCGTGTGATAGCCACGCGACAACATCGACACGTCGTCGACCAGTTGGTCGGTGCTGTAGTCCTCGGCGGCGATCCCACACGCGCGTGCCTTGAGGCGCATATTGATGTCTTTGGTCACCAGCACCACGCGCAGGTCCTTGTCGCGGGCGTGCAGGTCGATCAATTGGTTGATGATTTTGTTGTCGTTCAGATTTTCCGGCAGCAGGCTGTTGGGCTCGCTGCGCTTGCTCATCAGAATCGACAGCAAGCCCTTGGGCCCGCTTTTGCCACGCTGGATGGGTACGCCGACTTCAACATCCTCCGGCGATGCTTCGCCCAGTGTCTTGTCGATCAGGCGGATGGCCTGGCGGCATTCGGCGGCAACGCTGTGGGGACCGCCTTTAAGTTTGTCGAGCTCCTCAAGCACGATCATCGGAATGGCGACGTGGTGTTCTTCGAAGTTAAGCAGTGCGTTCGGGTCGTGTATCAGTACGTTGGTATCAAGCACATAAAGGATTGGCTGGTCGGAAGAAGGGTTACGTCCATGATCATCCATACTCGGTCACCTTTGTGGGAGCCAGTCGACGCAATACCTGGGCGGTGCTGCGCCTCGATTCGACCACCGACTGCACCTGAGTGACGTCAAGCGCAGTGCCCACATGAGGAGTCTTGAAAGACGCCACCTGTGTTGCAGGTTTCGGCGATCTGACTTCGTAATACCGCAAAACCCATGACAGGAAAAAGCACTTTGACGCTTTTTTGAAGTTTATTTTTCAAGATGACGAATAGCACTAGCCGAGTACCAAGTACCCCGTTAAAGTCGGAAGTCGGCCTACATCGAATTACCGTACAAAATCACCCCGAAAATGCCTCACACCGAACAGGGTCGGGCTCTTCAGCGAAACGCCTCTCGGCAGTCCTGCCAACCCAGACCACTCTGCGCCGTTGCCTGTAGCAGGATGGGTAAAGCAACCCGCGCCTTGTCCTGGGTATCGTGAAACACAATCACGCCTTTGCGCCACAGCAGCATCAATGTCAGCACCCGTTGCGCCGACTCATCGGCCTTGAGCTTACCGGGCTCGTCCTGGGAATCGATGTCCCACAATGCCACCTGCAAGCCTTGGGCTTGAAAGAAACCCTGGCTGTCGGCGCGACGCTGGCCGTAGGGCGGACGGAAGAGAGGCACGTAGTTTTCCGGCATCAGGTTTTGCGCCAGTGAGGCACTGCGGGTGATGGAGCTCTGCCAATCCACCCAATGACTGTGGGAACGGTACTGCCAACCCTGGGTGCCCACGCACTGGCCCTGGTACAGCGCCTGCACATCAGCAACGGAACTGCGCTCCACCCGGGTTTGCAGGCTGCTGCCGAGGACGAAGAACGTGGCGTTCATCTTTTGCTTGCGCAGGTAGTCGGTGAGCCAGTCGGTGTTGCCGCTGACCGGGGCCGGACCGCCGTCGAAGGTCAGCAGGAACAGCCGGTCGTTGAATTCATCGCCATTACGCTCATGGTCACCAAACCGCGCGATTTCACTGCTGATCTGTGGAAACAGCGCAGCCTTGCGCAGCAGTTCATCCAAGTAGCGTTCATGGAAGGTATGACTGGGGCCGGCCCAGCTTATATAGAAGGAATCGCTGCTGACCTCGAACTTGCCGGCCTGCTCGCGCAGGTCCTCCATGTTTTCCACTAGGTAGCAAAACGAAGCATCTTCCTCGCAACTCTGCTGGGCGAAGGTGTAGTTTTCGAGCAGGCGCTGCCAGAGCTGACGACGCAGGTCATCGATGGCGGACAGATTGATGATCTTCAGGCCCAGGCGCTGTTTGAGCGCGGCTTCATCCTGATTCTCGCTGGCCAACAGGCTATGGGCGAACATCAGGATTTCCGCGCGCGAGGCGACGTCGAACAACGCCGGGCTGCCGAGTTTTTCGGGCCAGGTGCCACGGTCCAGGCTGACCACATCCACGGGCGCCGCCTGGGCATTCAGGCACAGCAGGCACGCCGACAATAAAAGCGCTATTCGCACACAGGGTCTCCCTCTCCAGAGTCGTCGGCCATCATAGCGGATCGCGCCTATCGCCATCATAGGTGGAGTCAAAACGCTCAAGCCCCTAGAATCCCTCCCACGATTCCAGGAGCCAACTTCATGCTGATGGTGATTTCCCCCGCCAAGACCCTCGATTTCGAGACCGCGCCCGTGACCCAGCGCTTCACCCAGCCGCAGTACCTGGACCACTCCCAGGCACTGATCGAGCAATTGCGCACCCTCAGCCCGGCGCAAATCAGCGAATTGATGCACGTATCCGACAAGATCGGTGGCCTCAACGCCGCCCGCTTCGGCAGCTGGACCCCAGCGTTCACCCACGCCAACGCCAAACAGGCACTGCTGGCGTTCAAGGGTGATGTCTACACCGGCCTGAATGCCGACACCTTCAGCGATGCCGATTTCACCTACGCCCAGGACCATCTGCGCATGCTCTCGGGCCTCTATGGCCTGTTGCGCCCGCTGGACCTGATGATGCCGTACCGCCTGGAAATGGGCACCAAACTGCCCAACGCCCGTGGCAAGGACCTGTACGCCTTCTGGGGCACGCGCATCAGCGAATGGCTCAATCAAGCGCTGGCCGAACAAGGTGATGACGTGCTGCTCAACCTGGCCTCGAACGAGTACTTCTCGGCGGTCAAGCGCACGGCCCTGAACGCGCGGATCATCAACACCGAGTTCAAGGACCTGAAGAACGGCCAGTACAAGATCATCAGCTTCTACGCCAAGAAGGCACGGGGCATGATGAGCCGCTTTGTGATCGAAGAACGCATCAACGACCCGGAAAAGCTCAAAGCGTTTGATGTGCAGGGGTATCGCTTCAATGCAGAGCAGTCGAAGCCGGATAACCTGGTATTTTTGCGCGATCACGCACCGCAATAAGGCCTTCACGGGCACAGATGTTCAAATGTGGGAGCTGCGGTGCGACAAGTCGAATTGTCGCGCCGCAGTTCCCACATTTCTGTCCGCGCTTCAACGCCGGATCGTCATACTTTTGGCGTCAAAAAACATCTTGAAGTATGTCTAACAATTCTTTCACTCGACATCCGTCATTTTTTTTCGTAGTGGCACCACTTTTTTAATAACGTGATGGCACAAAACTATCTCTGCGCGCCAACTCCCCACAACTACTGCCCCAAATAGCAAGTGCTATCAATATAGCACCAGTGCCATCTTGCCTAATATTTCAAGAAATTTCGGGAAACAGGATGAGCGGCCCGGAACTTCGTCAATACGCACGGCTCATACCACCGGTAACGAAATTCTCTGTTTCTGTAGGAGATGACTTACATGGCGACCAATGGAGAGTATCGAAGTTGTCACATTAAACTTTGACTGAGTGGTCACTCTATAGATGCTTAGTTAGGAGCGGCGACAAGGATGATTTGCCACGAACTATGAGGCCAAGGCTGTGCTTACCCTAATGGGTCAGTGACACAATCCAAGACATTGATATTTAAGGCTAAAAAAGCCCATATCAAAATCTTGTGGCACTGGCGCCACGCCCTTCTCCCAGGAAGGCTGGCTGCATTTCAGGGCGGGCCCCAACAATAAGGCCACGTTGCGCACAACTTGAGTGCAATAGTTAGTCACTCACTATTTAACATGCCTGTACGCGATAAGTCGGCGTCTATTCGCCCAACTTTCGCGGCATCAGTGACGCTTGCAAACATGAACTCCGGCCAATTATTGGCATGATTAACACCGTCTTCAATGACACATGAGGTAAATGCGATGCGCATCAGCATATTTGGTTTGGGTTACGTTGGCGCAGTCTGTGCCGGTTGCCTGTCTGCACGTGGCCACGAAGTGGTCGGCGTAGATATCTCCAAGGATAAGATCGACCTGATCAACGCTGGCAAATCGCCGATTGTTGAGCCAGGCCTGGGCGAACTGTTGAGCCAGGGTATTGAAACCGGCCGGCTGCGCGGCACGACCAACTTCGCCGAAGCCATCCGCGATACCGACCTGTCGATGATTTGCGTCGGCACGCCGAGCAAGAAGAACGGCGACCTGGAACTCGACTACATCGAAGCGGTATGCCGCGAGATCGGCCTGGTCCTACGTGACAAAGCCACCCGCCACACTGTGGTCGTGCGTAGCACCGTCTTGCCAGGCACCGTAGCCAACGTGGTGATCCCGATCCTCGAAGACTGCTCTGGCAAAAAAGCCGGTGTGGACTTCGGCGTTGCGGTTAACCCGGAATTCCTGCGTGAATCCACCGCCATCGCTGACTACGACCTGCCACCGATGACCGTGATCGGCGAATTCGACAAAGCCTCCGGCGATGTCCTGCAGTCGCTGTACGAAGAACTCGACGCGCCGATCATCCGCAAGGACATCGCCGTTGCCGAGATGATCAAGTACACCTGCAACGTGTGGCACGCCGCCAAAGTGACCTTCGCCAACGAGATCGGCAACATTGCCAAGGCTGTTGGCGTCGACGGTCGCGAAGTGATGGAAGTGGTGTGCCAGGACAAGACCCTCAACCTGTCCCAGTACTACATGCGCCCAGGCTTCGCCTTCGGCGGTTCGTGCCTGCCAAAAGACGTGCGCGCCCTCACCTACCGCGCCAGCACCCTTGACGTGGAAGCGCCGCTGCTCAACTCGCTGATGCGCAGCAACGAGTCTCAGGTGCAGAACGCCTTCGACATCGTTTCCAGCCACGACAAACGCAAAGTCGCGCTGCTGGGCCTGAGCTTCAAGGCCGGCACCGATGACCTGCGCGAGAGCCCGCTGGTAGAGCTGGCCGAAATGCTGATCGGCAAGGGCTATGACCTGAGCATCTACGACAGCAACGTCGAGTACGCCCGTGTCCACGGCGCGAACAAAGACTACATCGAAGGCAAGATCCCGCACGTGTCGTCCCTGCTCAACTCGGACTTCGACGACGTGATCAACAACTCCGACGTGATCATCCTGGGCAACCGCGATGAGAAGTTCCGTGCCCTGGCGCAGAACGCCCCGCACGGCAAGCAAGTGGTTGACCTGGTGGGCTTCATGTCCAAAGCCACCAGCGTAACCGGCCGTACCGAAGGCATTTGCTGGTAACAGCAACGGCAAGTTCCGGGCTGCAAGCGTACCAATCCCCAGCGCTTGCAGCCTGGAGCCTTCTTCACCTTCGGATGACGCTCATGTCCAAGTTAAAACACGTACTGCTCCAATCCGCCGGCTGGCTGTTCTTCCTGAGCCTGCTGCTGGGACTCGCCCTGCTGCTGCCGGCGAGTACGTTCGACTCTGAGTCGAAGAATTTTATTTTCCTGATTGGCGCCGTTGGTATCTGGCGCTACTCGATGGGTGCTACGCATTTCTTTCGCGGCATGCTGTTCCTGTACGTGGTCTACCCGCACCTGCGCCGTAAAGTGCGCAAGCTGGGCAAGGCCGCCGACCCCTCCCATGTGTTCCTGATGGTCACCAGCTTCCGTATCGATGCGCTGACCACTGCCCAGGTCTACAGCTCGGTGATTCGCGAAGCCATCGAATGCGGCTTCCCTACGACCGTGGTCTGCTCACTGGTGGAAATGTCCGACGAGTTGCTGGTGAAGAGTTTGTGGGAACGCATGAACCCACCGGAGCACGTCAAGCTCGACTTCGTGCGGATCGCCGGTACCGGCAAACGCGACGGCCTGGCCTTTGGTTTCCGCGCCATCTCCCGCCACCTGCCGGATGACCGTGCAGTGGTTGCGGTGATCGATGGCGACACCGTGCTCGCCGAAGGCGTCGTGCGCAAGACCGTGCCGTGGTTCCAGCTGTTCGGCAATGTCGGCGGCCTGACCACCAACGAGTTCTGCGAAGTGCGCGGCGGCTACATCATGAGCGAGTGGCACAAACTGCGCTTCGCCCAACGCCACATCAACATGTGTTCCATGGCCCTGTCCAAGCGCGTACTGACCATGACCGGTCGTATGTCGGTGTTCCGTGCCAGCGTAGTGACCGACCCGGGCTTTATCGCCGATGTGGAAAGCGACTCGCTGCAACACTGGCGCCTGGGCCGCTTCAAGTTCCTGACCGGCGACGACAAGTCCAGCTGGTTCAGCCTGATGCGCCTGGGTTACGACACGTTCTACGTGCCGGACGCCGCGATCAATACCGTGGAACACCCGCCGGAAAAAAGCTTCATCAAGGCCAGCCGCAAGCTGATGTTCCGCTGGTACGGCAACAACCTGCGCCAGAACTCCCGTGCCCTGGGCCTGGGTGTTCGTCGGCTGGGCTTGTTCACCAGCGTGGTGCTGTTCGACCAGCGCGTGTCGATGTGGACGTCCCTGCTCGGCCTGACCGTGGCGATCATCGCCACCTTCAAATACGGCGGCGCGTTCATCCTTGCGTACCTGCTGTGGATCGGCATCACCCGCCTGATCCTGACCCTGCTGCTGTCGTGCTCCGGCCACAAGATCGGCCCGGCCTACCCGGTGATTCTCTATTACAACCAGATCATGGGCGCACTGGTGAAGATCTACGTGTTCTTCCGCCTTGATCAACAGTCCTGGACCCGCCAGGACACCAAACTGACCCGCGATTTGGCCAGCTTTCAACGTTGGTTCAACACCTGGTCGTCTCGGACCATGACCTTCTCCGCCGGCAGCATATTCGTTGCCGTGTTGCTGATGATGGTCTGACCCTGCCAAGCCTGAATTAACTCTAGGAAATGCCCTGATGAACAGTCCAGTAAACGCCAACGTAGTCCACGAATCCGAAGCCCAGCGCCAGCACGCCCGTGTCAAAATCCCGGCCAAGCTGCGCTTTTTCAACACCGACCGCACGCCGACCGAAGCACGCGTGCACGACCTGTCCGCCGGCGGCCTCTCGTTCACAGCGACGCAGCCGCTGACCATCGGTGAAGTGCACAAGGGGCGCCTGCAATTCGTCATCGACAACCTCGGCCTGGCCATGGACGTGGAGCTGCAGATTCGCTCCTACGACCGCCAGACCGGCCGCACCGGTTGCCAGTTCCAGAACCTCGATGCCCAGGATATTTCCACCCTGCGCCACCTGATCACCTCGCACTTGTCCGGTGACATCGTGACCATGGGCGACGTGCTCGCGACCCTGCAGCGTGACAACTTCACCAAGGCGCGCAAGGTCAAGGACAGTGGCAGCAACATGAGCGCCTTCGGTCGCTTGCGCGCCGTGACTTTCAGCCTGGCAATCTTCCTGGTGGGTCTGGCCGCGTTCGGCTTTGTGTTCAAGTCGGTCTACGGCATGTACTTCGTCAGCCACGCCCAGGCCGGCATTGTCAGCGTGCCTGGCATGAACGTAACCATGCCACGCGACGGCACCGTGCAAAGCCTGCTCAAGGGTGATGCGATCGCGGTTAAAGGCGCACCACTGGCCACCTTCAGCACCAGCATGCTGGATGTGCTCAAGGGCCATCTGGATGAAGACCAACTGCAACCGGCCAAGGTTGAGGAGCTGTTCGGCAAGCAAATGACCGGCACCCTGACTTCGCCATGCGACTGCATCGTTGCCCAGCAAATGGTCGCCGACGGTCAGTACGCCAGCAAAGGCGATGTGATCTTCCAACTGGTACCGCGCGGCGCCCAAGCCAACGTTGAAGCGCGCTTCACCTATCGCCAGTTTGGTGACGTTCGCCCAGGTACACCGGTGAGCTTCCAGGTGGCCGACGAAGAACAACTGCGCACGGGCACCATCGTCAGCAGCACCAGCCTGAACAGTGCCGACCTGTCCTCGGACATCCGCGTGCAGATCAAGCCTGACGCGCCGCTGGACAGCACTTACGCCGGCCGCCCGGTCGAAGTGACCAGCGACCGTGGCCCATCGCTGAACTGGCTGATCGATAAAGCCATGGCTCACGGTCTGTAAGCGAGGACATGCCTGTGAACCCAATTTCAAGAACAGCACAGCCCCCTGTGGGAGCCAGGCTTGCCCGCGATGGCATCGACTCGGTACACCTGCAACACCGAGGTGCCCGCATCGCAGGCAAGCCAGCTCCCACACAGAGCAGATCTCATTCGGCCGCCGTGTATTGCGCTCTGGCTCTGGCCGTCAGCCTCGCCGGTTGCGCCGGCCTGCCCGACCAACGCCTGGCCAATGAAGCGCTCAAGCGTGGCGACACCGTCACCGCGCAGCAGAATTACCAGCAACTGGCAGACCTGGGTTACAGCGAGGCCCAAGTGGGCCTGGCCGATATCCAGGTAGGCACCCGCGATCCGGCGCAAATCAAACAGGCTGAAGCCACTTACCGTGCAGCGGCGGGCACCTCGTCCCGTGCCCAGGCTCGTCTCGGTCGCCTGCTGGTGGCCAAGCCCGGCTCCACCGAAGCCGAGCACCATGAAGCCGAAGGCCTGCTGAAAAAAGCCTTCGCCAATGGCGAAGGCAACACGTTAATTCCGCTGGCGATGCTGTACCTGCAATACCCGCACAGCTTTGCGAACGTGAACGCCCAGCAGCAGATCAGCAAGTGGCAAGCAGCGGGTTATCCGGAAGCCGGCTTGGCCCAGGTGCTGCTGTATCGCACCCAGGACACCTACGACCAGCATCTGGATGATGTGGAGCGCATTTGTAAAGCCGCGCTCAACACCACAGACATCTGCTACGTCGAGCTGGCCACGGTTTACCAGAAAAAAGCCGAGCCCGAAAAACAGGCCGAGCTGCTCAAACAAATGGAAGCGGGCTACAGCCATGGCACCGTCACCGCACAACGCGTCGACAGTGTTGCTCGCGTATTGGGTGATGCTTCGCTGGGCAAGACCGACGAGAAAACTGCCCAGGCGCTGCTGGAAAAAATCGCGCCTGGCTACCCGGCTTCCTGGGTCAGCCTGGCGCAACTGCTCTACGACTTCCCGGAACTCGGCGACGTCGACCAGATGATGAAGTACCTGGACAACGGCCGCGCCGCCGATCAGCCGCGCGCCGAGCTGTTGCTGGGCAAGCTCTACTACGAAGGCAAGTGGGTGCCGGCAGACGCCAAGGCGGCCGAAGCACACTTTCAGAACGCCTTAGGCCGCGAAGTGGCTGCCGATTACTACCTCGGCCAGATCTACCGCCGTGGCTACCTGGGCAAGGTCTACTCGCAAAAAGCGCTGGACCACTTGCTGACGGCAGCGCGCAACGGCCAGAAGAGTGCCGACTACGCCATCGCCCAATTGTTTTCTCAAGGCAAGGGCACCAAGCCCGACCCACTGAATGCCTATGTCTTCAGCCAATTGGCTAAAGCCCAGGGCACGCCAGAGGCCAATGACTTGGCCACGCAGCTGGAAGCGCCGCTGACGCCTGAGCAACGCGCTCAAGGCCAACGCCTGGTGCAACAGGAACTGGCCGCACGCGGCACCCTGGCCCAGAGCACGCTGCAACTGCACGCCCTGCAAGAAGAAGACGGCGAGGAATCCCTATGAAGCTCAACCCATTCGTCAAAGCCGGCATCGGCCTGACCTTCGCCCTGCTGTGGTCGTGCCCGACCCTGGCCGCGCTGACCGAAGCCAAGAACTTCGGCCTGGAAGTCAAAGCCACCGCGCAGTCCGAAGATGACCGCGATCTCGGCACCCAGAAAGGCGGCGACGTCAACGGCGTCGGCCTCGACCTGCGTCCTTGGATCTACGGCGAAAGCGGTGCGTGGAGCGCCTACGCCATGGGCCAGGCGGTGGTGTCCAGCGACATCATCGAGACTGATACGCTGCAACAGTCGGCCGATGACCAGAACCAGCAAACCACCAACAACGACCGTAAGGCCAAGAAAAACTACCTGGCCATGCGCGAGTTCTGGGTCGGCTACAGCGGCTTCACGCCTTACCCCGGCGAGATCCTCAAGCTGGGTCGTCAACGCCTGCGCAATGACGACGGCCAATGGCGTGACACCAACATCGAAGCGCTGAACTGGACCTTCGACACCACCCTGCTCAAGGCCAATGTCGGCGTTGCCGAACGCTTCAGCGAATACCGCACCGACCTCAAGGAACTGTCGCCGAAGGACAAGGACCGTCAGCACTTGTACGCCGACGCGTCCTACCAGTGGACGCCGGGCCAATGGATCGGCCTGCGCGGCCACCACACCCATGACAACGGTAAGCTCGATTACCCGGAACCGGGCCAACCGACCGACTCGCTGGACAAGCGCGAGAACGGCGACCTGACCTGGCTCGGCATCGAAGCCAACAGCGACGCGTACAACTGGCGCAACACCAACACCGTCAACTATTGGGCGAGCATCACCGGCATGCAGGGCGACCGTGACACGGTCAACGCGTTGAAGGCCGACGGCACCCGTCCCGACCAGGCCAAGCGCAGCGACGACGTGAATGGTTGGGCCACCGACTTGGGTATTCGCCTGCGCCTCGACCCGCAGTGGCAAGTGGGTGCGGCCTACGCCCGCGCCAGCGCCGAATACGAACAGAACGGTCTGCAAAGCAACCGTTCGAACTGGACCGGCACCCAGTCCCGCGTGCACCGCTTCGGCGAAGCCTTCCGTGGCGAAATGAACAACATGCAGTCCATGAGTCTCTTCGGTTCCTGGCAGTTGCGCGAAGACTACGACGCCAGTTTGGTGTACCACAAATTCTGGCGTGTCGACGGCAACAAGCCGGTGGGCAGCAACGGCATCGATGCCGTACAGAACAACACCGACGATGTGACCGGCGCGATCCTGTCCAGCACTTCCCTGCCGCTTGAAGACGGCAAGAAAGACCTGGGCCAAGAGATGGATCTGGTCGTTACCAAGTACTTCAAGACCGGCTTGCTGCCGGCCGCGCTCAGCCAGTCGATTGATGAGCCGTCTGCGCTGGTGCGTTTGCGTGCCGGTGTGTTCAAGCCGGGTGACGCCTATGGCAGCCAGGTTGACTCGTACATGCATCGCGCCTTTGTCGACGTGATTTGGAAGTTCTGATGGGAGCCTGCGCAATGATTCCTAAACGCTTGCTGGTGACCGCGATACTGATGGCCAGCGCCACAGCTTTCGCCGATACCGCGCAGCAGGTCAAGGCGCCGACCATCGCCAAAGAACTGCAACAGGCCAAGACCTACACTATTTCCAGCCCGCCGACCGCGCCGCTGGAAATGGCCAAGCCGGCCCTGCCGGACCTGTCGGGCTACACCGCTGCTGCGATGCAAAAGAAGATCGTGCGGGGCAAAGCGGGCAAGATCAGCATCCGTCGCATGATGCAGGAAGACGCCCTCAAGGACTTCATTGGCGGTGACAACAAGATGGCCGAATGGGTGGTGCGCCAGCACGGCATTCCCCAGGCGATCTTTGTCGATGACGGCTACATGAACCTCAAGGACCTGCTGGGCAAGGTGCCCAAGCAGTACCTGAGCGAAACTTCGCCGGGCGTGTTCCTGGCCAAGTTGCCGATCGTGGTCGGGCGCAAAGGCATCCTGGAAATCGACAAGAAAACCCAGGAATTGCGTTTGTCCCAGGAAGCCGGTTCGTTCCTGATCAACGATGGCCAGCTGTTTGTGAGTGACACTAAAGTCACCGGCTGGAGCGAAAAAGCAAACGGCCCGGCGCTGTTCAAGTCGGCCAAGGAATTTCGCCCGTTCCTGCTGGCTTGGGGCGGCACCGAGACGTACATCTCCAATACCAAGATGGCCAGCTTCGGCTACGCCAACAGTAAGTCGTACGGGGTGAGTATTTCCCAGTACACGCCGAACATGGCCAAGGTGCTCAAGCGTCCTGAGCCGACCGGTTGGATCATTGATTCCGAGTTCTCGGACATGTGGTACGGCTTCTACTGCTACGAGACCACGGGCTTCGTGATCAAGGGCAATACCTACAAAGACAACATCGTCTACGGCATTGACCCCCACGACCGTTCCCATGGCCTGATCATCGCGGACAACACCGTCTACGGCACCAAGAAGAAGCACGGCATCATCATTTCCCGTGAAGTGAACGACAGCTTCATCTTCAACAACCGCAGCTACGACAACAAACTTTCAGGCTTGGTGATCGACCGTAACAGCGTGAACAACCTGATCGCCGACAACGAGATCTACCGTAACCACACCGACGGCATCACCCTCTATGAGAGCGGCGACAACCTGTTGTGGGGCAACAAAGTGATTGCCAACCGTCGCCACGGTATCCGCGTGCGTAACAGCGTGAACATCAAGCTGTACGAAAACACTGCCATGGCCAACGGCCTGACCGGCGTCTACGGCCACATCAAGGATTTGACCGACACCGACCGCGACATCGCCCTCGACCCGTTCGACGCCAAGGTCTCGCTGATCGTGGTCGGCGGTGAACTGGCGGGTAACGGCAGCGGGCCGCTGTCCATCGACTCGCCGTTGAGCATCGAGCTGTACCGCGTGTCGATGCTGGCGCCGACCAAATCCAGCGGCATCAGCTTCTCCGGCGTGCTTGGCGATCGCCAGGAAGAGATTCTCGACCTGCTGGTTCGCCAGCAGAAAGCCGTGCTGATCGACCCTGTCGAACGCCAGACCGAAATGCAGGACTGAGGATGACCCTTATGCACCCACACATGATCAAACTGCTGAGCCTCTCGGGTCTGACCCTCGGCCTGCTCGCGGCCAGCCAGGGCGTGCGCGCCGACGAAATCAAGGCGCCGACCTTCACCGCCGAGCCGTGCTGCAGCCTGTGCCCGGCCGCCCATGACGCGCGCAACTACACCACACGTTATCAGCAGAACTTCACCACCCTGGTACAAGCCCAGGGCGACTGGCTGTTCCGTACTCAGGAAGACCTGCGTACCGAGTTCGACACTACCCCGTCTGGCTACAAGCGCATGCAACAACTGCATGACGCGTTCAAGTCCAAGGGTGTGGAACTGGTGGTGGTCTACCAGCCGACCCGTGGCCTGGTGAACCGCAACAAGCTCAACCCCGAGGAAAAAGCCAAGTTCGATTTCGACAAGGCATTGACCAACTACAAGACCATGCTTGGCCGTTTCGCCAAGATGGGCTACGTAGTGCCGGACCTGTCGCCGTTGACCAACGAGCAACTGCCGGATGAGCTGCCGGCCCACGATTTCTACTTCCGTGGCGACCAGCACTGGACCCCGTACGGCGCCCAGCGCACCGCGAAAATCGTCGGCGCCAAAGTGCGTGCCATGCCTGAATTCGCCGATATTCCCAAGCGCGAATTCGAAACCAAGCGCTCCGGGCGCATGGGCAAGACCGGCACCCTGCATAACATGGCCGGGCAACTGTGCGGCACCAGCTACGCGATCCAGTACATGGACCAGTTCACCACCGAGCCGAAGGGCGAAGCCGGTGACGGCGACCTGTTCGGCGATTCGAGCAACCCGCAGATCACCCTGGTGGGCACCAGTCACAGCGGCAAGAACTACAACTTCGCCGGCTTCCTGCAACAGGAAATCGGCGCTGATATCCTCAACGTCGCCTTCCCCGGTGGTGGTCTTGAAGGCTCGATGCTCCAGTACCTGGGCAGCGACGAATTCCAGAAGTCGCCGCCAAAGATTCTGATCTGGGAGTTCTCGCCGCTGTATCGCCTCGACCAGGAGACCATCTATCGCCAGATGATGTCCCTGCTCGATAACGGCTGCGAAGGCAAGACCGCGCAGATGGCCGCGAGCACCACCTTGAAACCCGGCAAGAACGAATTGCTGGTGAACAGTTCGAACAAAGACCTGCGCAACGCCAACCATCAGGTTGATATCCGCTTTGCCGACCCGTCGGTGAAAACCTTGCAAGCCACCCTCTGGTACATGAACGGTCGCCACGAGGACATCAAGATCGAGAAACCCGAAACATCCGATACAGACGGGCGTTTCGCCTTTGAACTGCGCACCGATGAAGACTGGGCCTCTCAGAACTTGCTGGCCGTGGAAGTGCAGGGCCCCGAAGCAGGCGCTGCCGCGCAGAAAGTCGAAGCGAAAATTTGCACACGCAACGTATTCCCAAGCGGCGGTCAAAAAACCGCATCAACGCATTGAAATAAGCGTGCAATGAGGTTACCTATGCAGAAGTTATTGATCCCTACGTTACTGGGCCTGGCGATGTTCGCAGGCTCCGTCAACGCCGCGGCACCGCTGCGTCCACCACAAGGCTATTTCGCACCGATTGAAGCGTTCAAGACCGGCGATTTCAAGAAAAACTGCGACACCATGCCGACGCCGTACACCGGGCCGTTGCAGTTTCGCAGCAAGTACGAAGGCTCCGACAAGGCGCGTTCCACGCTGAATGTGCAATCCGAAAAAGCCTTCCGCGACAGCACTGCCGACATCACCAAGCTGGAAAAAGACACCAGCAAACGCGTGATGCAGTTCATGCGCGACGGTCGCCCCGAGCAACTCGAATGCACCCTGAACTGGCTGGTATCGTGGGCCAAGGCCGATGCATTGATGTCCAAGGACTTCAACCACACCGGCAAATCCATGCGCAAGTGGGCGCTGGGCAGCATGGCCTCGGCCTATGTGCGCCTGAAGTTCTCCGACTCGCACCCGCTGGCTAACCACCAGCAGGAATCGCAACTGATCGAAGCCTGGTTCAACAAACTGGCCGATCAGGTAGTCAGCGACTGGGACAACCTGCCCCTGGAAAAAACCAACAACCACTCCTACTGGGCCGCCTGGTCGGTGATGGCAACGTCCGTCGCCACCAACCGCCGCGACCTGTTTGATTGGGCGGTCAAGGAATACAAGGTCGGCGTCAACCAGGTCGATGACCAAGGCTTCTTGCCGAACGAATTGAAACGCCAGCAACGCGCCTTGTCGTACCACAACTACGCCCTGCCGCCGCTGTCAATGATCGCCAGTTTTGCCCTGGTCAACGGTGTTGATCTGCGCCAGGAAAACAACAGCGCGCTCAAGCGCCTGGGCGACAAAGTGCTGGCTGGGGTGAAAGACCCGGAAATCTTCGAGCAGAAAAATGGCAAAGAGCAAGACATGAAGGACCTCAGGGAAGACATGAAATACGCATGGCTTGAGCCGTTCTGCACCCTCTACACCTGTGCGCCGGATGTGATCGAGCGCAAACACGGGATGCAGCCGTTCAAGACGTTCCGCCTCGGGGGCGACCTGACCAAGGTGTACGACCCGGCGCATGAGAAAGGCGACAAAGGTTCCTGACCGGACTCGGTCCCCTGTGGGAGCGGGCTTGCCCGCGATAGCTATATGACATGCAACATTGATGTCGTCTGACACACCGCTATCGCAGGCAAGCCAGCTCCCACACTGAGCCGGTTTCGACAGTGAAATTGTTGTACCGCCCTCCCCCGAATTTCGTGGGGGGGTTTGGGGGGGCTCTGGCCCTTGACTGTCTGTTAAACATGGAGAGATCGGGATGGTTTTCTCGTCCAATGTGTTCCTGTTTCTGTTCTTGCCGATCTTTCTCGGTTTGTATTACTTGAGCGGGCAACGCTATCGCAACCTGCTGCTGCTACTGGCCAGCTACGTGTTCTACGCCTGGTGGCGAGTGGACTTCCTGGCGCTGTTCGCCGCGGTGACGCTGTGGAACTACTGGATCGGCCTCAAGGTCGGTGCGGCAGGCGTGCGCACCAAGCCGGCCCAGCGCTGGCTGCTGCTGGGCGTGGTGGTCGACCTGTGCATCCTCGGCTACTTCAAGTACGCCAACTTCGGCGTCGACAGCATCAATGTGATGATGAAGTCGGCGGGCCTGGAGCCGTTTATCCTGACCCACGTGTTGTTGCCGATCGGTATCTCGTTCTACATCTTCGAGTCCATCAGCTACATCATCGACGTGTATCGCGGCGACACCCCGGCCACGCGCAACCTCATCGACTTTGCAGCGTTCGTGGCAATCTTCCCGCACTTGATTGCCGGCCCTGTGTTGCGCTTTCGCGACCTGGCCGACCAGTTCAACAACCGCACCCACACCCTCGACAAGTTCTCCGAGGGCTGCACGCGGTTCATGCAGGGTTTCATCAAGAAGGTCTTCATCGCCGACACCCTGGCGGTGGTGGCCGACCATTGCTTCGCCCTGCAAAACCCGACAACGGGTGATGCCTGGCTCGGCGCGCTGGCCTACACCGCACAACTGTACTTCGACTTCTCCGGCTACAGCGACATGGCGATTGGTTTGGGCTTGATGATGGGTTTCCGCTTCATGGAAAATTTCAAGCAGCCGTACATCAGCCAGTCGATCACCGAGTTCTGGCGTCGCTGGCACATCAGCCTCTCCACCTGGCTGCGTGACTACCTGTACATCACCCTGGGCGGCAACCGTAAAGGCACGCTGACCACCTACCGCAACCTGTTCCTGACCATGTTGCTCGGTGGCCTGTGGCACGGTGCGAACATCACCTACATCGTGTGGGGCGCCTGGCACGGCATGTGGCTGGCGATTGAAAAAGCCATCGGCCTCAACACCTCGCCGCGCAGCTTCAACCCCGTGCGGTGGGCCTTTACCTTCCTGCTGGTGGTAATGGGCTGGGTGATCTTCCGCGCCGAAAACCTGCACGTCGCCGGCCGCATGTACGGTGCGATGTTCAGCTTTGGCGAGTGGTCGCTGTCGGAACTCAACCGCGCCAACCTCACCGGCCTGCAAGTGGCAACGCTGGTGGTGGCCTATGCAACCCTGGCGTTTTTTGGCCTGCGCGACTTCTACACCAATCGCCCTGCCGAGAAGACCAAGCCAGCCGACCCGAGCCTGATCAAGGCCGTACCGGGCGACAACCCTGGCAGCATCCACGAGCCCGGTTTCACCGTGGGCCAAGATGCCGCCGTGCAACCGGCCTACTGGACCGCTGACTGGCCACGCTACGCCATGCGCGCTGCGGTGCTGCTGTTGTTCGTGGCGTCGATTCTCAAATTGTCGGCGCAGAGTTTCTCGCCGTTCCTTTACTTCCAATTCTGAGGGAGCCGACCATGACCCGTTCATTACGCGTCCTCTATATCGGCCTGTTCCTGGTGCTGCTGCTGACCCTGGGTGCCTGGTCGCTGCGCAGTTTCTTCGGATTCAGCACCAATGCCGACGCGACGGTGCTCAACGGCCGTTGGACCAAGGCTGTCGAGACGCACTACGACGAAGAGTTCCCGATCAAACGCCTGGGCACCAACCTGTGGGCAGCGCTGGACTATAAGCTGTTCAATGAAGGTCGCCCTGGCGTGGTACTGGGTCGCGATCACTGGTTGTACAGCGACGAGGAGTTCAACCCCATCGTCAACGAAGACCAGAACCTTGAAGGCAACTACGCGCTGGTCGAAGGCGTACGCCAGAAGCTTAAGGCGCAGGGCATTCAACTGGTGATGGCGATCGTGCCGGCCAAGGTGCGCCTGTACCCGGAACACCTGGGTGAAGTGAAACCGGCCAGCATCCACGCCAACCTGTACCAGGACTTCCACGCCCGTGTCGCCGCCGACAAGATCATCGCCCCCGACCTGCTTGGCCCACTGCAACAGGCCAAGCTCGCTGGCAAGCAAGTGTTCCTGCGCACCGACACTCACTGGACGCCGGACGGTGCTGAAATTGCCGCCAAGCAGTTGGCCAAGACGATTACCGAAAAGACCCCGCTGAGCGGCGAGCCTCAACGCTTTGTCACCGAAGCCGAGAAAACCGAGCCGCACAAAGGCGACCTGCGCCTGTTCCTGCCCCTGGACCCGCTGTTCGAAAACCTGATGCCACCTAAAGAGCCGCTGGAAAAACGCGTCACGCACCTGGCCGAAACCAAAGGTGACGACGCGCTGTTCAGCGACAGCGAAACCCCGGTGGCACTGGTGGGCACCAGCTACAGCGCCAACCCCAACTGGAACTTCGTCGGCGCCCTCAAGCAAGCCCTGGGCAGCGACGTAGTCAGCTACGCCGAAGACGGCCATGGCCCGATCCTGCCGATGCTCAGCTACCTCAAAAGCGATGACTTCAAGAACAGCCCGCCACAGGTGCTGATCTGGGAGTTTCCTGAACGTTATCTGCCCGTGAACAACGAAATCGGCGATGCCGACCCCAAGTGGGTTGCGCAACTTAAACAAGCCGGTACGCGCCGACAAGACATGGCACAGAACACCCCAGTTAAACATCAAAAATCCGAGACGCCCGACCGGGCGCACAACTGAAAGAGAGGTAACTCACATGACTTTCACTACAACTCCTCGTCGTCTCGCCAAAACCTTGGCCCTCGCCGCTGGCATGAGCATCGCTTCGATGTCGGCCTTCGCCGGTGATGCCGCCTTGTACGGCCCCGTCGCACCGAAAGGTTCAAGCTTCGTGCGCGTCTACAACGCCTCCAATCAAGAAGTCAGCGCCACCGTTGGCAGCACCAACCTGAGCGACGTCGCGCCGCTGGCGAGCAGCGATTTCAGCTTCATGCCGGGCGGTGACTACAGCGCCAAGGTGGGCAGCCAGACCGTACCGGTCAAACTCGCCGCCGACCACTACTACACCCTGGTCAACAACGGCAGCGGCCAGCCACAGCTGATCGAAGAACCACCGTTCAAGAATAAGCAGAAGTCCCTGGTGCGCGTGCAGAACCTCAGCGACAAGGCCCTGGCCCTGAAAACCGCTGACGGCAAGACCGACGTGGTCAAGACCGTGGCTGCCAAAGGCCGCGGCGAGCGCGAAATCAACCCGGTGAAAGTGAGCCTGGCCTTGTATGACGGCGACAAGAAAGTCAGCGACCTGAAGCCAGTTGCGCTGGAGCGCGGTGAAGCCGCCGTGCTGTACGTTACGGGTTCCGGTTCGAGCCTGTCGCCAGTCTGGGTGAAACGCCCAGTGTCGACCCGCTGATCAATTTTTCGACCAGACTCCGTTCCCCTGTGGGAGCTGGCTCCCACAGGGAGCGAGGAGTCTGGTCGGACCGAGACAAAAACAAGAGTGAAACGACAAACCTTCGTAGCTCTGACCCAAATTGATTCAAGGAGAAACACATGATCCCAGTAATCCTTTCCGGTGGTAGCGGCTCACGTCTTTGGCCGCTTTCCCGTAAACAGTTCCCTAAACAATTCCTGGCCCTGACCGGCGAACACACGCTGTTCCAGCAAACCCTGGAACGCCTGGTGTTTGAAGGCATGGACGCCCCGATCGTGGTCTGCAACAAGGACCACCGCTTTATCGTCAACGAACAACTGGCGACCCGTAAGCTGGAATGCCAGCGCATCCTGATGGAACCGTTCGGTCGCAACACTGCGCCGGCCGTGGCTCTCACCGCGATGATGCTGGTCAACGAAGGCCGCGACGAGCTGATGCTGGTGCTGCCGGCCGACCACGTGATCGACGACCAGAAAGCCCTGCAACGTGCGCTGGCCCTGGCCACCGTAGCCGCCGAGCGTGGTGAGATGGTGTTGTTCGGCGTGCCGGCGACACGTCCGGAAACCGGTTATGGCTACATCAAGTCCACCGCCGATTCGCTGCTGCCCGAAGGCGTGAGCCGCGTGCAACAGTTCGTGGAAAAACCCGATGAAAAACGTGCAGTCGAGTTCGTCAAAAGCGGCGGTTACTTCTGGAACAGCGGCATGTTCCTGTTCCGCGCCAGCCGCTTCCTCGAAGAGCTGAAAAAGCACGATCCGGACATCTACGACACCTGCGTGCTGACCCTGGAACGCAGCGAGCAAGATGCCGACACCGTGTCCTTAGACGAAGCCACCTTCGCCTGCTGCCCGGACAACTCCATCGACTACGCCGTGATGGAAAAAACCCAGCGCGCCTGCGTGGTGCCGCTGAGCGCCGGCTGGAGCGACGTGGGTTGCTGGGCGTCGCTGTGGGCTGTCAACGACAAAGACATCCACGGCAACGTCAGCAAAGGCGACGTGGTGATCCAGGACAGCCGCAACTGCATGATCCACGGCAACGGCAAACTGGTGTCGGTGATTGGTTTGGACAACATCGTGGTCGTTGAAACCAAGGACGCGATGATGATTGCCCACAAGGACAAGGTCCAGGGCGTCAAGCAGATGGTCAACACCCTGAACGACCAGGGCCGCACTGAAACCCAGAACCACTGTGAAGTCTATCGCCCGTGGGGCTCCTACGACTCGGTGGACATGGGCGGCCGCTTCCAGGTCAAACACATTTCGGTCAAGCCGGGCGCGTGCCTGTCGCTGCAAATGCACCACCACCGCGCCGAACACTGGATCGTGGTCAGCGGCACGGCCGAAGTCACCTGTGACGAGAACGTGTTCCTGCTCACCGAAAACCAGTCCACCTACATCCCCATCGCCTCGGTGCATCGCCTGCGCAACCCAGGCAAGATCCCGTTGGAGATCATCGAAGTGCAATCGGGCAGCTATTTGGGCGAAGACGATATCGAGCGGTTTGAAGATATCTACGGCCGCTCGACGCCAGTTGAGCGTGGCGTGTCGGTGAAAACTATCGCGCAGTAAAACAGTCGTACAAGAAGCCCCCGTCCAGCCGCCTGCGTCCCCTATCCGCAGCCGGTTGGGCGGGGGCTTTTTAGTTCACCGGCCGTTCAAGACTATGCGCGACCGCCCCAGTTACTTGGGGACTAGGCATTGTAATTGCCCGTATTGTTAGTGCTGGCGCCCGCCATGTCATATTTGTTCTTGCCATATTCCTCCATAGTCCTGCCGCCCCAGACCATAGCCCCTCCGAACACTTTCGCACCTGCGCCACCACTGGTCGCAATTCTCGCGCCAGCCCCCTGCATCGCCGCACCTGCCACCGTTATGGCGGCCCCGGCGGCCTTGCCCTTATTCGAATCATCCTTAACGTGAAGCGCCGTTGAAAACGGCGAATTGACGCGATTGCTGATGCCTTGCATGAGTGTGTGGCGCAGATTCGTAAGCCCCAGGTTTTGCATACGCGGTAACCCGTTCGAGCTGACCTCTTGCTTGAGCACTTGATTGGGTGTTTCCAGCACCGCAGGCGCTGGCGTGGATGCCAGCGAGACAAAAGGCGTCGGTACAGGGGCAAGGGTATTTGATACGGTCATAGAACATCTCACTTCGTAAGTCTACGGTAGAGTTCCTTCATGGCTAAACGCGCAACTCCGTGCTCAAACTCTGTGGGAAAAAGCTCGAAACCGGTTCCCGTATCAAAGGAAATGCCTACACACCCAGGTCGTGCTTTGCGGCTGCTGAACAGACGCAATCCTGGGTTTTGATTGCCGTTACCTACGATTGGCGTGATCGAATGTGTCGGCACCATACTCCTGGGCAACCTTGCCCCCCACGATCATCGCGGCGCCGAGGACCTTGGACAACGCCCCACCGCTGGTGGCCAGTTTTTGCCCAGCCTCCTGGGTTGCCATGCCGCCCATGCCAATACCAAACCCCTTGGCGTGCCGGGCGTTCATACCGCTGTTGCGCAGATCTGCTGAAGGCGCTTGCAGCAAGGTTTGCCCCAAGTTTGTAAGCTTCTGATTCTGCATACGACCAGACGGGCGTGAACCCGGCTCTTCGTTCGTTTGCCTGGACGCTCCAGCCGTATTCGCCGCTGGTGCTCGCTGAGCCGTGATGAGAGAGGTCACCGCCGACGCCAGGGCGGAGGTGACGGCCGGCGCAAGAAGGGCTGCTGCAATCATAGTTTTTCTCACTTAATCAGACTGCGGTTGATAACCCTCCTGGGTAGTCGGTATTTCCCTATGCTGGCTCTGTGGAGAAAATGAGTTATCAGGTTCCCTGTAAACGAAAACCGCCTCCCGCGATAGGCACCGAGGCCACCCCGCAGGTAGGATGTTTTATCTGCTTATGAGGTTGTCATCATGTTCTTCGGCGTCCTACTGATCATCACCTGGTTGATCCTGCTGCTGCGCTACCCGGCCAAGGCCTTGCCAGTGTCGCTGGCAGCCGCCATTGGCCTGGGCCTGGTCGCCGTGTGGGTGGTATGGCTGGACAACCGCGAAGCCTCTCAATTAGCCCGGCTGGAACTGCGAATCACCTATGCCGCCGAAGAATGCCCGGCCGACCGGCCGCTCAAACTGACCCTGAACAACGGCAACGACGTGCCCCTCACCGAGCTGCGTTGGCGCGTCGCCGCCTATGCGCCGGGCGACACGGTCAACCTCGCCGACAATGTCTACGCCGCCCCGCGCTATCGCGGCCCTGGTGAGTTGCAGGCCGGCGCCACCTGGGACGATTGCCTGCCCACACCGCCTCTGCGCGCCGGCTACCGCCCGCAAACCCTGCAATTTCGTGCCGAGCACGTGCAAGGCAGTTTCTCGGACTGACAAAGGACTGACCCATGCCCAACGTACTCATCACCGGATGTTCAAGCGGCATCGGCCGTGCTCTGGCAGATGCTTTCAAAGCGGCTGGCTACAACGTGTGGGCCAGCGCCCGCCGCCCGGAAGATGTCACCGCTCTCGCCGCCGCTGGCTTCAATGCCGTCGAACTGGACGTCAACGATCGGGTCGCCTTGATGCACCTGACCGAGCAATTGGGAGAGCTGGATGTTCTGATCAACAACGCTGGCTATGGCGCCATGGGACCGCTGCTGGACGGCGGCACCGAGGCAATGCAGCGCCAATTCGAGACCAACGTGTTCTCCATCGTCGGCGTGACCCAGGCGTTGTTCCCAACCCTACGGCGCAGTAAGGGCCTGGTGGTGAATATCGGCAGCGTTTCCGGGGTACTAGTGACGCCTTTCGCAGGCGCCTACTGCGCGTCGAAAGCGGCCGTGCATGCATTGAGCGATGCGCTGCGTATGGAGTTGGCACCGTTTGGTGTGCGCGTGATGGAGGTCCAGCCTGGCGCAATCAACACCCACTTCGCAAAAAATGCCGGGGCCCAGGCCGAACTGTTGATCAATGAACAGTCGCCGTGGTGGCCGTTGCGCGACAACATCCGTGCGCGCAGCCAGGCCTCCCAGGACAAGCCGACGCCGGCCAGCGAGTTCGCGGCCGAGGTGCTCAAGGCCGTGCAGCAACCTCAGCCTCCACGCCTGTTGCGTTCGGGCAATGGCAGCCGAGCGCTGCCGTTGATGGCGGCACTGCTGCCCAAAGGTTTGTTAGAGAGCGTCTTGAAAAAGCGCTTTGGATTGGAGCGGAGTTTGTAATGATCGACTACAGCGACTTTTTTGATGAAGTGATCCAGACCCATGTCGAGATCGAGCAATGGTTTGCCGGCGTTGCGCCGGAGGGCACTTTGCAGAGTTTGCTCGCGCGTTTCTCGCCGGCGTTCAGCATGGTTGCACCGGCGACCGGTACCCGGGTCAATACGGCCGGGGTCAATGCGCTATTCACTCGTTTGGGCGGCATGCGTCCAGGGTTGAAGATCACGTTGAGCGAGATGACCGGGATTGACCGGCATGCACGTGGCGCCACGGTGACTTATCGTGAACATCAGATCGACGACAGCGGCACCCAGACCGATCGCCGCGCCACGGTGGTGTTCGAGAAGCAAGCCAGCGGCGCGCTGTTGTGGCGGCATTTGCATGAGACTTTTATAGCGCAATGAGGTAACTGCCAGGCCGGGTCCTACAAGAAACAGCGAAATGCCTGACAGCATTACAACTAACCAATCCCCAGGCTCTTTCACCTCTGTTTACTCACAGGTGAAAGGATGCCCAGCGATTTCTTGCGAAGCGGTGTGCCGGATGCGCACACCACGACCCGCCAGCGACTGACCAGTCAGCTGGACTTGCCTAAGCTCTATCGAACACTCGATGCCGACCCGGCTATCGTCGGGGCCGGGGTGGTGCATATCGGCAGTGATTATCGTGTGACGGTGCTGCGTGAGTTTTTACCGTTATGTGGCGTCAAGCCCAAACGGGTGATTTTGCGGGAGGTGGCTGGGCCGATAATGACTGCCGATGACTATGCGGAGCTGACGGCAAGCTCGCCGCGTGAATCGCAGCTATGGCGAGAGGCATCGGGGATGGCTACCTCCTGTGGAGGGGCCGTAATTGGCTACATCATTGCGAAATCAGGAATCGCAGCAGCGCCTTTCAGCGCGGGTACCAGCCTTGCATTAAGCTACGTCGCTTACAGCGCTGCGACTGCCAGTGCCCTCCAGTGTGTCAATGGTTCATGGAGAGTCGCCAACGAATTGACCAATCCCGCCACAAACGACTATTACGACAGCCTAAGCTGGTATCAGGCAATGACCGTCGCCCTGGATGGCATTTCATTGGTCGGGGCAGGTACCACCACCTTCGCTACCGTCAAAACAGTAATGGCCATCAAGCGTGCGACTGGGCGTAATTCGACAGACATCTTGAGACGCATGAGTCGCCAGGAACGTGCAAAGTTAACGACCGAAGTGCTGCGACTGCAGAACCCTCGCCATCCCCGCGAAATGCTTCGCCTGAAGCAGCTGGCGGGGCAGCTACCCAAACGCTACAGCAACCCCCAATTGCGTTTAGGCATTCTCACTCAAATAAAAGACCAGGTTGGAGCGACATTGAGCGTTGGAGGCAGCACCTATTGCGG
This sequence comes from Pseudomonas sp. EA_15y_Pfl1_P101, assembly GCF_963970835.1. Classification (NCBI taxonomy): domain Bacteria; kingdom Pseudomonadati; phylum Pseudomonadota; class Gammaproteobacteria; order Pseudomonadales; family Pseudomonadaceae; genus Pseudomonas; species Pseudomonas sp. EA_15y_Pfl1_P101. Next base: position 354,551 of record NZ_CAXAPA010000001.1, read on the forward strand.
AAATATCAATCACATAGTCATTGGTCTCTATGAGGAGTTTTCCGACCATGACTTATAGCGTCGACCCCTCCCGTGAATATCGAATTTGGCGCCGTTACGCCTATCGGTTCTTACCCTCATGGGGCAGTGCTCTGCTGCTGAGCCTGAACAACATAGCGATCAACATGGCGCTTAGCTTGTCTTATTACGCAAAGGCCAATCATTTACCGATTGAGTTTTCTTTCGGGACAGGTATGGCACTTTGTCTGATTTTTTTAGCAGGCCAGATAATGCTATTTGAAGGCTTGCGTCACGCATTCCGAATACTCACACCCGTCGCCATCGTTAATACCTGGCTCGCGATTAGCTACCTGGCCAATCACCCGGCGACGCTGTTCAACTTATTCCCTTTGTTCACATCCCTGCTTTACATCTTGGTCCTCCACTCAAAGAACCACCGCCGCTATACCAGCATGCTCAGGGTAAAGCGCCGACGAAAAATCAGGTTTAAAGCACTATTTACCTAGACCCACCTCTTCATTTTTGCACTGCACCGACAATCACCGTGCAAGTAATCCCCGCTGCCAGCAACACCCCCTCTGCCAGGCCGGGTCCTACAAAAAACAGCGAAATGCCTGACAGCATTACAACTAACCAATCCCCAGGCTCTTTCACCTCTGTTTACTCACAGGTGAAAGGATGCCCAGCGATTTCCTGCGAAGCGGTCGCCGGATGCGCACACCACGACCCGCCAGCGACTGACCAGTCAGCTGGACTTGCCTAAGCTCTATCGAACAATCGATGCCGACCCGGCTATCGTCGGGGCCGGGGTGGTGCATATCGGCAGTGATTATCGTGTGACGGTGCTGCGTGAGTTTTTACCGTTATGTGGCGTCAAGCCCAAACGGGTGATTTTGCGGGAGGTGGCCGGGGTGTTGATGACCGCCGATGACTACGCGCAACTGGCGGCAAGTTCACCGCGAGAGTCTCAGCTGTGGAAGGAGGCGTTACGACAGCCTGAGCGGGTATCAGGCAATGACTTCAGCCTTGGACGGTATTTCGCTGGTGGGCGCGGGCAGCACGACGTTTGTCACGGTAAAAACCGTCATGACGATCAAAAACACCACAGACCGCAGCGTCACTGACATTTTAAGACGCTTGAGTCGACAGGAACGCGCAAAACTGACTCATGAAGTTCTGCGCCTGCAAAATCCCCGCCATGCTCGCGAAATGATCCGGTTGAAGCAATTGGCTGGAAAGCTTCCAAAGCGGTTCAGCAATCCCCAACTACGTCGGGACATTCTCATTCAACTAGCCGATCAAGTGGGGGCGGTTATTGCGATAACTGGCAGCAGCCTCTCTGGGAATATCAACCAAATCGTCATCGCCTTATATGAGGAGTTTGACAACCATGAGCAGTAAAAACGAACCCACTCGGGCGCCTCAAACATTGCGGCGTTACACCCAGCGTTTTGCTTTTACGGTGGGTACCGCAGTGTCCATGAACTTGGTCAGTCTCTCAGGCAACCTTTCACATAGCCTGTCGTATTACTCCCGAATAAATTATCTCCCCAGCGAATACTCGATAGCGGCGAGCCTGATGTTGCTACTGATAATTTGCGCTGGTTTGACCCTGGTAGCGGCAGGCTTACGCTTGGGGCCTGCTCTACTTGTGGGCGCCGCCGCCCTGAACGCTTTGCTGGCGGCAGACTATTTGGGCAACCACCGCGTTACTATGTTCGCGCTATTTCCGTTGGTTCAAGCTCTGTTCTGCCTACTGTTGCTCAATACAAAAAACCATCGCCGCTTCGTCGGTATGTTGCGCGTCAGACGCCGGCGCAAAGTGAGGGCCAGAGCACTCGCGTATTAGTCAGACTCAATCGACCTGCAACTCTCGAACAATCACGGTGCAGGTAATGCCTGCCGCCAACAACACCCCTTCCGGCACTTCATCAATGTGAATCCGCACCGGCACGCGCTGCGCTAAACGCACCCAATTGAAGGTCGGGTTCACATCGGCAATCAGCTCGCGACTTTCGGGGTTGTCACGGTCGTAGATGCCGCGCGAGATGCTTTCTACGTGCCCCTTGAGGGTCTCGCCGCTCATCAATTGCATATCGGCTTTGTCACCGACCTTGACGTGAGGCAGTTTGGTTTCTTCGAAGAACCCGTAGACCCAGAACGAGTTCATATCCACCACCGCCATCTTGGCTTCGCCGATGCGGGCGTAGTCGCCGCGATGCACATTCAGGTTGGTGACATAACCATCGACCGCCGCCACGACTTGAGTGCGTTTGAGGTTGAGTTCGGCCGCTTCCAATTGCGCCAACGCGTGCTGGTAATCCGCCAGCGCCGAGTCAGCGATGTTGCTGGCGTCTTCCCGGTTTTCCTTGGAGATCACCAGCGCATCCAGGTCAGCTCGGCGATGGGCGTTGACCTTGCGCATCTCCCAGGTGGCCTTGCGCGACGCCACCAGCGATTGCGCCTGCTTGACCGCAATGCGGTAGTGCTCGGGGTCGATCTGCATCAGCAGGTCACCCTTTTTTACCCGTTGGTTATCACGCACAGGCACATCGACCACTTCACCCGTTACGTCAGCCGCCACGTTGATGATGTCCGCACGCACGCGGCCGTCGCGGGTCCATGGGGTCTCCATGTAATGCACCCACAGCGTGCGGCCAATCCAGATCGCCAAAGCCAATACCAGCAAGGTCGCAAGCAGGCTGAAAAACTTTTTCATCGGGGCATTCTCAACGGTAGACGGTCAGCGCAAGGGCGCCAAACAGGCAAACGAACAGGCTCAGGCGCAGCAACGCCGGGTGCCAGAAAAAACGGTACAGGTCGAACCCGGCCAGGAAGCGATCCAGCGCCCAGGCCAGCACGGCCGCGATCAGGAACATCAGGGTCATGGTCGGCATGTACACGCCGTGGAAGGCGATTTCACGGGGCATGCGGAGATCCTTGCGTGGCGCCTTCGAGGGCTGCCAGTGGTGATTGCGGGTTCAAAAGCGAGGTGCGGATAAAGTGCAGATAGCTCTTCACCCGGCGCAGGGCCGAGGTGTCGAAGTGCGGGGCGAAGGGTTCGTCGGTGGCCTGCACGCGGCTGATCGCGTGGTCCACAGCGATCAGGCCACGCTCCAGGTTGCTCGCGCTGGGTTGCAGGAACAGGCGCACCAGTGAGCGGCCCATCACGCGGATCGCCTGGCGCCAGGGCTGGGATTCGGCGTACGCCGGGTGCACTGGCAAAATCGCCTGTTCCTTGCGCAACTCGATGATCGCGTGGCCGACTTCCAGCACCACGAACATCCAGCGCAGCAGGTCGCGCTGCACGTGTGGCTGGCCGACGGCCAGGCCATAGGCCTGGTGCAGCAGGTCGCGGGTGCGGCTTTCGAAACTCGAGGCCAGGCCCTTGAGCTTGCCGCTGATCGCGTATACCACTTGCTCACGCAGGTCCTGCTCCAGGCGGCGCCACAGCCAGCGGCTGTTGGGCGGCAGGACGATCGCCCCCGCCGCCGCGCACACCAGCATGCCGATGACCATGGCGATGTAGTCGTTGATAAAGGTGTAGGGGTTGTAGACCGTAAGGTTGTCCGGCACCGAGCCGGTGCTGAAGAAGATCAGCAGGCCCACGCCTACACCCGCGTATTGCGGGCGTGAAGCGAGGAAGGCGCCAAAGATGATCACCGGGGCGAGCATCACGCAGAGCAGCGCAAAACCGTCGATCAAGGGAAATACGAAGAACATTTCGACAAAACCCACCAGTGCACCGATCAAGGTGCCACACGCCATCTGGAATGCCATGCGCTTGGGGTTGGGTGTGGCGGCGGACAAGCCGACGGTGGCAGCGGCGATCAGGGTCATGGTTGCGCCGCTGGGCCAGGCGGTAGCGACCCAATAGCTGCCGAGCACAATCAAGATGAATGACGCACGAATCCCCGAGGCGGCGCAGGCCAGCCAATTGGTTTTCGGTATGAAGGTTTCGTCCCACTGCTCGCGCGCATGGCTGTGATCCGCGAGGGAGGCGTGGGTTTGTGCGTAGTTGTGCAGGTCATCGACAAAGCGGTAAAGCAGCTCGTAGGCGGTATGAAAATCCAGCTGTTCGGCTTCGCTGGGGCTCTGTTCCTGGAAGGTCGCGCGCAGGCTGCGGACCTTGGCGGGCAGGTCGCCCTTGTAGGCGCTCAGTTGGTTGACCAGGCGCGCCGCGTCAGGGCTGGTGAGTGCGCGACCGGAGAAACCGTCGAGCACTTCGGCAAGATCCTGCAGGCCGGGTTTGATTGCCGCTACCACGTGGTCCGCCTCGTCGGTGCGTAGGCGTTCAAGCAACTGGTGCAAGGCGTTGAACCGCGTGGTGATACTCATGAATTCGCTGTTGAGGCGGCTCAGCCGACCATTGCGCCGGCGCATGTGCGGGTCTTCAAACACGGTGAGACTGCGCAGCCCTTCCAGGCCGATCGCTTCGGCGATAAAGCGTACATTGCTGGCCTCGAAACAGTGGCGTTCACTGCGCCCGCGCAGGCCATCGGTGACAAACAGCGCGAACACGCCAAAACGTTGGTACAAAGCGTTGCGCATGGCGGCGCTGCTGGTTTGCGGCAGGATCGCCGCGCTGACCAGCGTGGAACACAAAATCCCCAGGGAGATTTCCAGCACGCGCCACACCGCCGCCATAAAGGCGCCGTCCGGGTGGGCCAGGGCTGGCAAGCCGACCATCGCCGCCGTGTAGCCGGCCAGTACAAACCCGTAGGCGCGAAAGTTACGGTTGCGCGTCGCACCTGCAGTGCAGACACCGACCCAGATCGCCAGCGCGCCGAGAAACAACTCGGTGTTCTGCGCAAACAGGGCAATCAACAACACCATCACCGCGGACCCCGCCAGGGTGCCAAGGAAGCGGTAGAAACTCTTGGCAAACACCTGGCCGCTCTGCGGTTGCATCACGATAAACACGGTGATCATTGCCGTGCGCGGTTGCGGCAGCTCCAGGCGCATGGCCAACCACAGCGTGAGGAACGCGGCGATCAGCACCTTGAAGATATACACCCAGGTCACGCCGTCGCTGCGTGCCCAGTCGAAAAAACCACGGCGCCACTCAAGGGAATGCAGCCAGCGCAGCGGTGCAGGCAAGGGGGTCATCTAATCCTACTCAGTGATCAAACACGGCGAGCGCCGCCGGGGTCTTGCTCGGGAGGGTCTTGGTATCTGGCGGTACGTCGTCGCCGGCCTTGATACCGCCGCCCAGGGCGGTCACCAGTTCGGCATAGGTGGCCAGGCGTGCGGCCTGTACTTGTTGCTCGACCTGCTGCTGGCGGAACAGCAAGGTCTGGGCGTTGAGCACATTGAGATAATCGGTGAGGCCGCGCTGGTAGGCGATCATCGCGATGTCGTAGGTCTTTTGCGCCGACGCCACCGATTGCGCGGCGAAAGAGGATTGCTTATCCATCGATTCACGGCGGATCAATTGATCGCTGATGCCTTTGAGCGCATTCACCAGGGTTTGGTTATAGCGCGCCACCGCGATGTCATAACCGGCACTGGCCTCACCCAGTTGCGCACGCAAGCGACCGCCGTCGAAGATCGGCAAGGTGATCGCCGGGCCAACGTTGTAGTTGAATTTCTTGCCCGCCAGGAACGCTAGCATGCCGCCGCCGGTGGCCACATAGCCAAGGCTGCCGAGCAGGTCCACGTTGGGATAAAAGCCGGCGTGGGCCACATCGATGCCACGCGCCTGGGCCGCAACCTGCCAGCGACTGGCGACCACATCCGGACGTTGGCCGAGCAATTGCGCGGGCAGGCTTGAGGGTAATGTCAGCGGTGCGGCCAGGGACAGTGTCGGGCGATGCAATTGCGCGCCCTCCCCCGGGCCTTTGCCCGCCAACGCCGCCAACTGGTTACGGCTCAGGGCAATTTCTTCGTCCAGGGCGTCAAGTTGCCGGTGGGTTTCCGGCAGCGGGGTTTCAGCCTGGCTGACGTCGAAGTGCGTGCCGATCCCGGCGTTCAGGCGTTTGTTGGCCAGGTCGAGAATCTGCTGCTGTTGCGCCAGGGTGGCCGCGACGATATCGCGATTGGCGTAGTGCAATGACAGCTGGATATAGGCGCGCACCACTTTATTTTGCAGTTCGAGCTGGGCCTGGCGTGCTTCGGCGGCGCTCACATGCGCCAGGTCGACGGCACGCTCGGTGGTATTGCTTTCGCGGCCCCAGAGATCAAGGGCATAGCTCAGGCCGAGGGACGAATTATTGTCCCAGGTGTTGGCGCCACTCAATTCACCTGGGCCATAGAACTGATCCTTCGGCCAGTTGTGGCGCTTGAGGGTGGTGTCACTGTTGACCTGCAACGACTCGGCTGACTCGGCAATCCCGGCCATCGCCCGTGCTTCACGGACGCGTGCGGCAGCCATGGCCATGCTCGGGTTGTTTTGAGTGGCGAGGTCGACCCAGCGGTTGAGTTGAGGGTCGCCGTAGGCCTGCCACCATTGCGCGGTGGGCCAATGAGCATCCTTGGCGGCACTCTGAATCGCTTCGTCGGTGGTCAGGTTGTTGGCGTTGAGGGACTGGCCTTGGGGAGCGATTCCTCCGGTTCCGATGCAGCCGCTGATTGCTAACGATAAGGCGCAAACACTGAGAGCCTTCAGCCCTCTGTTAATGAGAGTCTTCAGCTCTCTGCTGATGCGACGCGGCACGGCAAGCGAATTCCTGAGGTGGTGATGCGAGGGAGGTGGCGCAATTCTAGGCGGCACCATGAGAGACGATAAGCTGGTATTCCTGTGAATCTTTGTTACCGTTCCAGCGATAATCCGTTGGTAGGGATCACTGGACGGCGTAACTTTCTGTCACAATTTGTTATCTCCCCTGAGAAATCCCCATGGACACTTTGCAAAATATGCGCGCCTTCAGTTGCGTGGCCGAAGCGGGCAGCTTCACCGCCGCCGCCGTGCAACTGGATACCACCACAGCCAACGTGTCGCGCGCGGTCTCCAACCTTGAGGCCCATCTGCAAACCCGCTTGCTCAACCGCACCACCCGCCGCATTGCGCTGACCGAAGCCGGAAAGCGTTATTTGTTGCGCTGCGAGCAAATCCTGGCCTACGTCGAAGAAGCCGAGGCCGAAGCCAGCGATGCCCACGCGCGCCCTTCCGGGCAGTTGAAAGTGCACACCATGACCGGCATCGGCCAGCATTTCGTGATTGACGCGATCGCCCGCTACCGCCGTACCCACCCGGACGTGACCTTCGACCTGACCCTGGCCAACCGCGTGCCGGACTTGCTCGACGAGGGCTATGACGTGTCGATCGTGCTCGCCAGCGAGCTGCCGGACTCGGGTTTCGTGTCGCAGCGCCTGGGCATCACCTACAGCATCGCCTGCGCCTCGCCGGATTACGTCAAGGCCAAGGGCTGCGCGCATCGCCCCCATGACCTGCTCAACCATGCCTGCCTGCGCCTGGTCAGCCCGGTGATCCAGCTGGACAAGTGGACCTTCAACGGCCCCGAAGGCCAGGAAAGCGTGGCGATCAACACCTCGCCTTTTCTGGTGAACTCGGCCGATGCGATGAAAACCGCGATCACCAGCGGCATGGGCATCGGCTTGCTGCCGGTGTATGCGGCCATTGAGGGCTTGCGCAACGGCACCCTGGTGCGGGTGATGCCCAATTACCGCTCCCAGGAGTTGAACCTGTACGCCATCTACCCGTCGCGCCAATACCTCGATGCGAAGATCAAAACCTGGGTGGAATACCTGCGCGGCTCGCTGCCGGAGATTCTGGCGGCGCACCAGGCGGAGTTGGTGGCGTATGAGTTGGGTGGCAGCCTCAGCGGCGCTCGGTTGGCGAACTGAGTCCTCTCACGCAACACCGATTCAATGTGGGAGCTTGCCTGCGATAGTGGCGGGTCCGCGACGGCTGATGTTGGCTGATACGCCGCCATCGCAGGCAAGCCACACACATTCGCTCCCTGCCCACTTTAGGTCGGCGGTGCCCTGACAATTGTTGGCAGGAATGTTAGCGTGCTTGGCATTCTTCCGTAGTCGATGAGCCCGCCTGCAATGAAAAAGACTGTCCTCGCCTTCAGCCGTGTCACCCCGGAAATGATCGAACGCCTGCAACAGGATTTCGAGGTGATTGCGCCCAACCCCAAGCTGGGCGATATCAACGCTCAATTCAATGAAGCCCTGCCCCACGCCCACGGCCTGATCGGCGTGGGTCGCAAGCTGGGCCGCGAGCAGTTGCAAGGCGCGGGCAAACTGGAAGTGGTGTCCAGCGTGTCGGTGGGTTACGACAACTATGACGTACCGTTCTTCAACGAGCGCGGGATCATGCTCACCAACACCCCCGACGTCCTCACCGAAAGCACCGCCGACCTGGCCTTCGCCCTGCTGATGAGCAGCGCCCGCCGTGTGGCCGAGTTGGACGCCTGGACCAAAGCCGGCCAGTGGAAAGCCAGCGTGGGCGCGCCGTTGTTCGGTTGCGATGTGCATGGCAAGACGCTGGGCATCGTCGGCATGGGCAATATCGGCGCGGCCGTGGCACGGCGTGGACGCTTGGGTTTCAACATGCCGGTCCTGTACAGCGGCAACAGCCGCAAGCCGGCGCTGGAGCAGGAACTGGGCGCACAATTTCGCAGCCTGGATGAACTGCTGGCCGAGACGGACTTCGTCTGCCTGGTGGTGCCGTTGAGCGACAAGACCCGTCACCTGATCAGCACCCGCGAGCTGGGGCTGATGAAGACCAGCGCGATCCTGATCAACATTTCCCGAGGCCCGGTGGTCGACGAGCCGGCGCTGATCGAAGCACTGCAAACCCAGCGCATCCGTGGCGCCGGGCTGGATGTGTATGAACAAGAGCCGTTGGCCGAGTCGCCGCTGTTCCAACTGAGCAATGCCGTGACCCTGCCGCACATTGGCTCGGCCACGAATGAAACCCGTGAAGCCATGGCCAACCGTGCGGTGGACAACCTGCGCAGCGCCCTGCTGGGTCAACGTCCGCAGGACCTGGTGAACCCGCAGGTGTGGAAGGGTTGACAAAAATTCTCTGTGGGAGCGGGCCATGTACCACACAAAATACGGTTAAAGCCTGGCGCGCCCAAGTCGATAACCTTCCATAGATCGTCCTCCCTGATCCACAGAAGGTTTTTATGTCCACCACCAAAGCCCGCGCAGACTCACTTTCGCTTCTGCTCTTTACCTTGCGCAGCGGCAAGCTGATGGCCATCAACCTGCTGAAAGTCAGCGAAATCATTCCGTGCCCGCCGCTGACCAAGCTGCCGGAGTCTCACCCGCACGTCAAAGGCATTGCCACCCTGCGCGGTGCCTCGCTGGCAGTGATCGACCTGAGCCGTGCCCTGGGCGAAATGCCCCTTGAAGACCCCAACGGCGGCTGCCTGATCGTCACGGATGTGAGCCGTTCCAAGCAGGGCCTGCATGTGCAGGCGGTGAGCAAGATCGTGCATTGCCTGACCACCGACATCCGCCCGCCGCCCTATGGCTCCGGCGGTAACCGCGCGTTCATCACCGGGGTCACCCAGGTGGAAGGCGGCCTGGTGCAGGTACTGGATATCGAAAAAGTCATCCACGGTATCGCGCCGGCACCGGTCGAAGTGGCGCCTACCGACCTGACCATGGAAGAAGCTGAAGTACTCGGCCATGCGCGGATCCTGGTGGTCGACGACAGCCAGGTCGCCCTGCAGCAATCGGTGCACACCCTGCGCAACCTCGGCCTCACCTGCCACACCGCGCGCAGCGCCAAGGAAGCTATTGATGTGCTGCTGGAGCTGCAAGGCACGGCCGAGCAGATCAATGTGGTGGTGTCGGACATCGAGATGTCTGAAATGGACGGCTATGCCCTCACCCGCACCCTGCGTGAAACACCGGACTTCCAGCACCTGTATGTATTGCTGCACACCTCCCTGGATAGCGCGATGAACAGCGAAAAAGCCCGCCTGGCCGGGGCTAACTCGGTGCTGACCAAGTTTTCCTCGCCCGAGCTGACCAAGTGCCTGGTAGTGGCCGCCAAAACCGTGGCGCAACAGGGTCTGTGACCGAGTATTTCCAACTACTGCGCCGCGACCTGAGGGGCAGCCTGCCCGCCCCGCAGTGGCCGGCCAATACACAGTTGGATCATTACCGCGCAGACCTCGCCCCGGCGATTCACGCGGTGTTGCGCATGACCCAGGACCAGGGCGGCGGCCGCGTTCCCAACCTGGAAACCTGGCAGCGCCAATTCAATACCGATGCCGAGTTCGACCCCACGCTGTGCCTGGTGGCCAGCAACGGCGAGAGCATTCTCGGCGTGGCCCAGTGCTGGACCAGCGCCTTTATCAAGAACCTTTGCGTACACCCTTGCGCCCAGGGCCAGGGAGTGGGCCGCGCGTTGTTGCTGCACAGCTTCCAGGTCTTCAAGCAGCGCGGCGAACCCTACGTGGACCTCAAGGTGCTGGAGAGCAACCTGCGTGCCCGGCAACTGTATGAAAGCGCGGGCATGGTATTTGTCCTACGGGATGTGGCCGCAGACGACTGACAGTCGCTGGCGCATAACTTGCTTCCAGAGTCCCTGAACGGTGAACAGAGGTAAAAACCCGTCACCGTTCCTGCGTGCCTTCTGACCTAGCCTGGTGACAGATCTGCCATGAACACTCACTTTTCCTGCGTCGGTTGCGGTAAATGCTGCACCGACCATCACGTGCCCCTGACACTCGACGAGGCCCGCCTGTGGGCGGCGGACGGCGGTAACGTCATCGTCCTGGTGGAAGGGTTCCTGGGTAATGGCCTGGGCCTGCCCCAGCAGCAACGCGAACATGCCGAGCGCCGTTCGGTGGTGGTGCCCAGCGGCAACACCGAGGCGTTTGTGGCGATCACCTTTGCCGCCTACAACGCCGGACGCTGCCGGAATCTTGACGAAGACAACCTGTGCCGCATCTATGAACGCCGGCCATTGGTGTGCCGCATCTACCCAATGGAGATCAACCCGCACATCCCGCTGAACCCTGCCGCCAAGGATTGCCCACCGGAATCCTGGGAACAGGGCCCTGCGCTGATCGTGGGCGGTGAGTTGATGGACCTGGAGCTGGCTGAGTTGATCCGCCGTTCACGTCAGGCCGATCGCGATGACGTGCAGACCAAGGAAACGGTGTGCGCCTTGCTGGGCATACGGACCACGGCGCTCAAGGGGGATGGGTTTACCGCTTACCTGCCGGACATGGGCGCATTTGGCCAGGCGATTGAGTCCGCAGCGAATCAGCCACCCGTGGCCAGCGAGTGGGTGTTCCATGTGTCGGGCCTGGACATCGCCGAACAGGTGCTGGACGCCGGCGCGCGGGTTGCGACTGAGGTGCCGGCCAACTATGCGTTTATTTCGTTGCGGGCGGCTTAGGCTGTTCCTGCCCGCGATAGCGATGGCGCTTTCACCACGAGGGCGTTGATTTGCGTGACGCACTGGCTGGGGCTGGCACCTCCAGTGCGACGCCAGCATGCTGGGCCTGTTGGACGCTCACGGTGCATTCAGCCGGTAAGGCGCAAGAATCCGCTGATACTCGCCGTTGTGCATAAGGTGTTCGAGGGCGCGATTAAGCTCAGTACGCAACGCCGTGTCGGTATTGCGCAGTGCAATCGCCACGCCCTCGCCCAGCAGTTCGGCAGACACGGCAGGGCCCAGAAAGTCGAAATCCGCACCAGCGACCGTGTCGAGCAGGGCGTTGCGGATTTCCACAGTGCCCTGCAGAGTGGCGTCAATATCGCCTGCCACCAGGCTGCGCACCAATTCGTCGTTGAGCCAGAAGCTCTTGATGATCACGCCGTTGCGCGCCCATTGCGACCGGGCAAAGGCTTCGCGATTGCTGCCCAACAATACGCCAACGCGCTTGCCCTTGAGCGACGCTGTCGTTGGCATCAGGCCTGAGGTTCGATGCGCGACCAGGCGCGTGGTGAAGGGGTAGAGGATATCGCTGAAGCTCACCCAGCGCCGCCGCTTGGGGGTGGGCGCGATCCCCATGATTGCATCGAATTGGCGGGCATCAAGGCCTTCGAAGTTCTCGACCAACACCTGGTCGACCCAGGTGCAGCGCGCATTCAACTGCCGGCACAAAGCATTGCCCAGCTCGATATTCAGACCGACCAACTGCCCTTTAGGGTTACGGCTCTGGAAGGGGGGGAATTGCGCGGCAACGGCGAAGCGGATTTCGCGTCGCGGTTGATCAATGCCAGCAACGGCATCCACCGCGAGCAACAGGGCAAGCGCTACACAGAGCTGTATCAGGGCCACAGGAAACATCCTTTTCCGGAAAGAGCGCCGTCTGTTCAGCCTCGGTAAAAAGTCGAGGCTGAACAGAAGCGGTGCAAGCTTTCAAGAAACGATCGCGGGCCTACAAGCGGAAATTTCAGCGGGCACTGTAGGTAGCATCCTGCAATGCGTGTTGCAGATTATTCCTAACGTTTACCCATCGAACGACGAGTACCCGGCGGCGCCATGCCTGGGGTCTTGGTGTGGCCGTTCTTGGCACCGTTTTTGTACCAGGGCTGGGCGTCACTCTTGCTGCCGCCCAGTTCACCCGGTTTGAAGGGAAACTTGAACGCCGGGATCTCGGCTTTTTCAACGCCGTCGGCGTTGGCCGAATCGACGAGTTCGGCCGCTTCAACAGAGGGGGGTGTCGGGGATTTCATGAAAGCTCCGGGGCATGCAGAAAATGATGTAGCCCCAAGTGAAGGGCCACATAGATAGGAAGTATACCTGTGCGACTCAGATCTTTGACCAACGTCGTACGAATGGTCAGGAGTTAACTGACGCAGCTGTCAGATGGCGGTCACTTTACTGACTGGGTCAGCAGGCTATAAATACTCCCACCTACCTCAACCCCTGCCTTGGCGCCTTACAGCATGCACATTAAAAGAAAAACTGTATTGACCGTGGGAGTCCTCGCAATTCTGGCTGTCGCGGCCTGGGCGCTGACCCGACCTGCCAAGCCCAAACTGGTTGTCTCCACCGCCGTGCCGGTAAGGGTCGTGAAGGTGGTGGAGCAGGACTTGCCGCGCTACGTGACCGGAATCGGCTCGGTGCTGTCGTTGCACAGCGTGATCATTCGCCCGCAAATCGACGGCATCCTCACTCGATTGCTGGTCAAGGAGGGGCAACGGGTCAAGGCTGGTGATCTGCTGGCGAGCATCGATGACCGCTCGATCCGTGCCAGCCTCGACCAGGCCAAGGCACAACTGGGCGAAAGCCAGGCGCAACTGCACGTGGCGCAGGTCAACCTCAAGCGCTACAAGGAGCTGAGCATTGATGATGGCATCTCCAAGCAGACCTACGACCAGCAACAAGCGCTGGTCAACCAGCTGAAAGCCACGTTACAGGGTAATCAGGCCGCCATCGACGCGGCCCAGGTGCAACTGTCTTACACGCAGATTCGCTCGCCCGTCACCGGCCGCGTCGGTATCCGTAGTGTGGATGAAGGCAACTTCCTGCGCATGAGCGATGCCCAAGGGCTGTTCTCGGTCACCCAGATCGACCCGATTGGCATAGAATTCTCCCTGCCACAGCAGATGTTACCGACGTTGCAGGGCCTGATCGCAGCCGCTTATCCCGCCCGCGTGGACGCCTACCTGGGTGCCGATACCGAAGGCGACAACGCCGACCTGCTGGGCCAGGGCCGCTTGAGCCTGATCGACAACCAGATCAGCAGTACCACCGGCACCCTCCGCGCCAAGGCCGAATTCAGCAACAGCACACAGAAACTCTGGCCGGGCCAACTGGTGACGATCAAGATCCAGACCGCCCTCGACCGCAACGCCCTGGCGGTTCCGCCAAGCGTGGTGCAGCGCGGCCTGGACTCGCACTTTGTGTACCGCGTCAACGGTGACAAGGTTGAAATCGTGCCGGTGCAAGTGGTGTATCAGGACAGTGAACGCAACATTCTCAAGGGCATCCAGGCGGGCGATGTGCTGGTCAGCGATGGTCAGTCGCGGCTCAAGACGGGCGCCAAGATAGAGGTTCTCAAAGAACCACCCCAAGTGATCCAGACCGCTGACGTCAAGGTGCAGCCATGATGACATCCCGGGGCTCGATTTCCGCCTGGTGTATCGACCGCCCGGTCGCCACCCTGCTGCTCACCGTCGCCCTGGTGCTGCTCGGGCTGATTGCCTTTCCAAAATTACCCATCGCCCCACTGCCACAGGCTGAATTTCCCACCATTCAGGTGACCGCACAGTTACCAGGTGCCAGCCCCGACACCATGGCATCGTCGATTGCGACCCCGCTGGAAGTGCAGTTCAGCGCAATCCCTGGCATGACTCAGATGACCTCCAGCAGTGCCTTGGGCTCCACTCTGCTGACCCTGCAATTCACCCTCGATAAAAGCATCGATACCGCTGCGCAGGAAGTCCAGGCAGCTATCAATACCGCTGCCGGCAAACTGCCGAGCGATATGCCGAGTCTGCCGACCTGGCGCAAGGTAAACCCGGCGGACAGTCCGATTCTGATCGTCAGCGTCAGCTCCCACGACATGTCCGGCACTGAACTGAGTGATTTGGTCGAAACGTTGTTGGCGCGTCAGATCAGCCAGATCGACGGCGTAGGCGAGATCAACATCACCGGCCAGCAGCGCCCGGCGATTCGCGTGCAGGCTTCTCCCGATAAGCTCGCCGCCATCGGCCTGACCTTGGCCGACATCCGCCTGGCGATCCAGCAATCCAGCCTCAACCTGGCCAAAGGGGCGCTGTACGGCAAGAACAGCGTCTCGACCCTGGCAACCAACGATCAGCTATTTCACCCGAGTGAATACGGCGACTTGATCGTCTCCTACAAGGATGGCGCACCTGTTCAACTGCGCGACGTCGCCAACGTCGTCAGCGGATCGGAAAACGCCTACGTACAGGCGTGGGCCGTCGACACGCCTGGCGTTAACCTGGTAATTACCCGCCAGCCCGGCGCCAACATCGTCGAGACCGTGGAGCGCATCCAGGCCGAATTACCACGACTGGAGGCCATGTTGCCGGCATCGGTGCAGGCCAGCGTGCTGATGGACCGTACCACCACCATCCGTGCCTCGCTGCACGAAGTGGAAATGACCTTGTTGATCGCCGTATTGCTGGTGGTCGGGGTGATGGCGATTTTCCTGCGCCAATGGTCGGCAACCATCATTGTCTCCAGCGTGCTGGGCGTATCGTTGATCGCGAGTTTTGCCCTGATGTACGTGCTGGGCTTCAGCCTGAACAACCTGACCCTGGTAGCCATCGTGGTGGCCGTAGGCTTTGTGGTGGACGATGCGATTGTGGTGGTGGAGAACATCCATCGCCATCTTGAGACCGGCATGGACAAGCGCGAGGCGGCGATCAAGGGGGCCAGTGAAATTGGCTTTACCGTGGTGTCTATCAGCGTGTCCCTGGTGGCAGCGTTTATTCCGCTGCTGTTCATGGGCGGCGTAGTCGGCAGGCTGTTCAAGGAGTTTGCCTTGACCGCCACGTCGACCATTCTGATTTCTGTCGTGGTGTCCCTGACGCTGGCGCCGACCCTGGCGGCATTGTTCATGAATGCACCAAACCACCGCGCGCATGACAAACCCGGCTTTGGTGAAAGACTGCTGGCAGCCTACGAAAGAACCTTGCGTCGCGCCCTGGCCCACCAGCGCACCATGGCTGGCATCTTCATGCTGACCTTGGCCCTGGCCGTGGCTGGCTATGTGTTTATTCCCAAGGGTTTCTTTCCGGTGCAGGACACCGGTTTTATCCTCGGCACCAGCGAGGCGGCGGCGGACGCGTCTTACCCGGACATGGTCGCCAAGCACAAGGCGCTGGCGCAAATCATGAAAAAAGATCCGGCTGTGCGAGCGTTCTCCCACTCCGTCGGTGTAACCGGTAGAACCCAGACCATCGCCAACGGGCGCTTCTGGATTTCCCTTGTACCCCGGGGTGATCGGGATGTGTCCGCCAGCCAATTTATCGACCGCATCCGACCTCAGCTGGCCAAGGTGCCTGGCATCGTGTTGTACCTGCGCGCAGGCCAGGACATCAACCTCAGCTCTGGCCCACGCCGTAGTCAATATCAGTACGTGCTCAAAAGTAACGACGGCGCGACGCTGAATACCTGGACCCAACGTCTGACCGAAAACTGCGTTCCATTCCGGCGTTCCGCGACATATCCAATGACCTGCAACTGGGCGGCAGCATCACCCACATCACCATCGATCGCCGCGCTGCAGCACGGTTCGGGCTCACCGCCACCGACGTCGACCAAGCGCTGTATGACGCCTTCGGCCAACGCCAGGTCAATGAGTTCCAAACCGAGGTCAACCAATACCAAGTGGTACTGGAGTTGGACACCCAACAGCGCGGCAAGGCCGAAAGCCTGAATTACTTCTACCTGCGTTCGCCGCTGACCAATGAAATGGTGCCGCTGTCGGCATTGGCCCGCGTCGAAGCGCCCACTGTTGGGCCGCTTTCCATCAGCCACCACGGCATGTTCCCGGCCGCCAACCTGTCGTTCAACCTGGCGCCCGGTATTGCGTTGGGTGATGCGGTGATTCTGCTCAACCAGGCGAAAAACGAGATCGGCATGCCGGCTTCGATCATTGGCAGTTTCCAGGGTGCGGCGCAGGCGTTCCAGAGTTCGCTGGCCAGCCAGCCGTGGCTGATCCTTGCGGCATTGGTGGCGGTCTATATCATTCTCGGCGTGCTGTATGAGAGCTTCGTGCACCCGCTGACGATCATCTCGACGTTGCCCTCGGCAGGCCTGGGTGCGCTGGTCATGCTGTGGTTGTTGGGCCAGGATTTCTCGATCATGGCGCTGATCGGCCTGGTGCTGTTGATCGGCATCGTCAAGAAGAACGGTATCCTGCTGATCGATTTCGCCCTGGACGCCCAGCGCACACGTGGGCTGTCACCGCAGGATGCGATCTTCGAAGCCTGCATCACACGGTTCCGACCGATCATCATGACGTCCTTGGCCGCGCTGCTCGGCGCCCTGCCGCTGATGCTCGGTTATGGCGCCGGTGCGGAACTGCGCCAGCCGCTGGGCATCTCAGTGGTCGGCGGGCTGCTGGTCAGCCAGGCGCTGACGCTGTTCACCACGCCGGTCATCTACTTGTACCTTGAGAAGTTTTTCCACAAGCCCAAACCAACACCTGAGTTGGCGACCACACATTGAGGCTGGGCCCCCACCCTAGAGCAAAAGGCTCATGTGCGTCCTGATTATTGAAGGCGAAGAAAAAACCGCGGACTACCTGCACCACGGCCTGATAGAACAGGGCTAGACCGTCGATGTGGCCCGCGAAGGCGTCGAGGGTTTGCACCTGGCGCGGAGAATGACTACGCCGTGATCGTGCTCGATGTGATGCTGCCAGGCCTCGATGGCTTTGGTTATTGCGTACGTTGCGTGCGCGCAAACAAACGCGGGTGATCATGCTCACCGCCCGCAAGCGCGTGCAAGATCGCATTCATGGCCTGCGCGAAGGCGCTGACGATTACCTCGGCAAGCCGTTCTCTTTCCTGGAGCTGGTGGCACGCTTGCAAGCCTTGACCCGCCGCAGCGGTGATCATGAGCCGGTGCAGGTAACCGTTGCCGACCTGTGGATCGACCTGATCAGCCGCATTGCAGAAATGGTCTGAGACATCAATTTCGACAGCGGCGCCAACGCCGCGGAAGTGGCGATCAAGCGCCTACGCGTCAAACTCGATGGGCCGTTCGACACCAAGCTGCTGCACACCATTCGTGGCATGAGGTATGTGCTGGAGAGTCGCAGTGTCAGCTAACTCCATTGCCCTCCCACAGTTTGTTCGATGTACACCAGACGAAGATATCAGGCAGCCCGACTGTTGCAGTTTGGGCAACAGTCATTATCTTGTTACACTCTGTATCGTACCGCTCGCCTGCGTTAATTTGACGCATCGATGAGCGCGACGGCAAAGGCAGCTTGCGCTTACCCGAATTTCCCTCGACTTATTTCCAGGGCTCTACACTGGGAATCTGTCTTAAAGCCGCTGACTTCAGCGGCTTTTTTTTGCCATAAAAAAGGCCAGGCACACCCCCACGACATTGGCCGTTCCAGATTGACCAAAGGAGCTCCACCGGTGAAGAACTCGCTGACGTTCACCCCGTTATTCCTCGCGATTGCAGCAACGATTGCCCCTCTTGCCCATGCGGCAGACACTCCCCCTGCCGATGGCTTTGTCGAAGGTTCCAGCCTCACGCTAAACGCCCGCAATTACTACATGAACCGCGACCGGCGCGACATCCACACCGATGACAGCAAAGAATGGGGCCAGGGTTTCATCGGCACTTTTGAATCCGGCTACACTCAGGGCACTCTCGGCTTCGGCCTGGACGCTCACGCCATGCTTGGCCTCAAGCTCGACGGCGGTGGCGGCACTGATGGCTCCAGCATCCTTCCCTACGGCAGTGGCAACGGCAAGGCACCCGGCTCGTTTTCCACAGCCGGTGGCACCTTGAAAATGCGTGTGTTCGATACCGAGCTGAAAGCCGGCGACCTGTTTCTGAATAACCCGGTGATCGCCGGCGGCATGACGCGCATGCTGCCACAGACCTTCCGCGGCGTGAGCCTGGCCAACCACAGCCTGGATGGCTGGATGTTCGAAGGTGGTCAGGCCAGCTTCACCAAGCTTTATAACCAGAGCGGCCACCGGCGCATCGGCACCAGCTACGGCGCTCTGCCGAACAACGCGGACAGCCAGCACATGAACTGGGCAGGCATGTCGTTCAGCGGCATCGATGGGCTGACCAGCAACCTCTACGCCTCAGAACTCAAGGACGTGTGGAACCAGTACTACTACGACCTGGACTACACCTATGTGGTGAACGAGATGATCAGTCTCAACCCCGGCCTGCACTACTATCACACCCAGGACACCGGGCAGTCGCTACTGGGAGATATTGATAACAATACTTACAGCCTGCATTTCACCGTGAACGCGGGCCATCACAGCGTCACCGCCGCCTACCAGCGAGTCAATGGCAACACGCCGTTCGACTACATTGCCCAGGGCGATAGTGTGTACCTGGACAACTCACAGCAATACTCCGACTTCAACGGCCCCAACGAACGCTCGTGGAAGCTCAGGTACGCCTATGACTTCGGCGGCCTGGGCCTACCCGGCCTGAGCACGGCCGTGTCCTATATCAGCGGCAAGACCGACCTGACCAAGGTCGATCCGCAAAGCCGTGGCTACAGCGCCTGGTACAGCGCTGACGGTAAGAACGCCAAGCACTGGGAACGGGATATCGATGTGAAGTACGTGGTACAAGGCGGCAAGGCCAAGGACTTGGCATTGCGCCTGCAATGGGCGGTCAACCGGGGCAGCAACGGTTACTCAGCGGTGGATCGGGATGTGGATGAATATCGGGTGATCGTCGACTATCCGATCAACGTGTTCTGACACTCTCATTTCTTTCGCGGCGATTATTTGATTTTCATCGGGTAGGGCTAAACTGCCAGTATCTTCCCTGCTGAAGCCTGCGCGATGAGCCAACGCCGCACTCGTACCCTGCCTGCGCGCCCGGAGCTGTTACTGATTCTGGGCAGCGGTTTCACCGTGACCTTGATTGTGATCATTGTCGCGGCGCTGTTGATTCGTGAACACGCCAGCACCTTGCAGGCCGCTCAACGCTCGACGAGCAACATCACACAACTGATCAACGCCGACGTGTTGCGTAACGTCGAACTCTATGACTTTGCCTTGCAGGGATTGATCACTGCCAGGCAGCATCAGGACTTGTCCCAGGCATCGGCGGCCATCCAGCACCTGGTGCAGTTTGATCAATCCATCGCCGCGCCTTTCAAAGGCGAGGTCCTGCTGCTGGACGCCAATGGTTCAGTGATCGCAGACTCGTCGACACTCACGCCGACACCGCGTAATTTCGCCAACCGTGACTATTTCCTGGCACACAAAAACGCTGAGCAAACGGAGTTGTATATCAGTCGTCCATTCCACATCCACTGTCACTGCGACCAAGTGTGGCGCATTGCATTCAGCCGGCGCGTATCAGGCCCCAATGGCGAGTTTGCCGGCGTAGCGGTAGCGACCATGCGCCTGGCTTATTTCGACCAACTGTTCAGTCGCCTGACGATCGGCAACGGCAGCTCGGTCAACCTGCTCAACAACCGCGGCATTCTGTTAGCCCAGCAACCACTGCTGGAGCGCGACATGATTGACAAGGACCTGAGCGATCGTCCGAACTTCAAACGCATGCTCGATGAAGGCAGCGGGAGTTTTCAGGCCATCTCGACCATCACCGGCAAGGAGCGCCTGTATACGTTCACTAATGTCGGGGCATTGCCGCTGATCGTGGTGGTGGCGCTGTCCAGCCAAGACGTGCTGGCGCCATGGAAGCGCGCCGCGCTGCTCACCAGTGGGGCCACCGGCATCCTGTGTATTGGCGTGTTATGGCTGACCTGGATGCTGCGCCGGGAACTGCGGCGCCGTTATCGCGCTGAACGTGTACTGTCAGAACTGGCAGCCACCGATGCCCTGACCGGCCTGGCCAACCGCCGCATCCTCGACGAACGCCTGCGCCTGGAATGGGAGCGCGCCCAGCGCTCGGCCGAGCCACTGACGGTGCTGATGATTGACGTAGACCACTTCAAAGCCTTCAACGACCGCCACGGCCATCACGGTGGGGACGAAGCGTTGCGCACCGTGGCCCAAGTGATCGTCAGCAACATCCGTCGCCCTGGCGACCTGGCCGCGCGCTATGGTGGAGAAGAGTTTGCAGTGGTGCTGCCGCATACCGATGCCAAGGGCGCCAGGGTGATTGCCGAGCACATCCGCAGCAGCATCGAGCATTTGCCACGGGTGGCAGGGGATGAGCGGCCGATTACCGTGAGTATCGGCGTGAGCACTTGGGACAAGCGCAGTCACATGTCGCTGGAGGCGTTGTTGTTGAGTGCGGATCGGGCGCTGTATGAGGCCAAGCACAGTGGGCGCAATAGAATTGTGGATGCTGCATCACTGCGAGATGTGTGAGCCCGGTCAATGTGGGAGCTGGCTCGCCTGGGATGCAGACGACTCGTTACTGCAGGCACAATGAGGTGATCCCACCGCAGCCCCGCTGGGGCTCGACAGCCCCACATTCGAGTTGCTTTGCTCTCAGAAACAGCGCACATAAAAAAGGCCACCCGAAGGCAGCCTTTCAAAACTAAAGAAAGAGAGTTGTTACTTACACCGCCGCGACGGGACGCATGTAAGAGATCGGTGCGGTGCTGGCATCTTCGAAGGTCACAACTTCCCAAGCATCTGTCTGCTCAATCAACTTGCGCAGCAACTGGTTGTTAAGGGCATGGCCCGACTTGAAGCCTTTGAACTCGCCTATCAGGCTATTGCCCAACAGGTAGAGGTCACCGATTGCATCGAGGATCTTGTGCTTCACAAATTCGTCTTCGTAGCGAAGGCCGTCTTCGTTCAGTACACCATCCGCGTCGACCACAATGGCGTTTTCAACGCTGCCGCCGAGTGCGAGGTTGTGCTTGCGCAGGTACTCGATGTCACTCATGAAACCAAAGGTACGGGCGCGGCTGACTTCTTTTACGAACGAAGTGCTGGAAAAATCCACGCTTGCACTTTGTGTGCGGTCACGGAATACCGGGTGATCGAAATCGATCTCAAAGCTCACTTTAAAGCCTTCGAACGGGACGAAGGTGGCGCGCTTGTCGCCGTCTTCTACTGTCACTTCCCGCAGAATGCGAATGAACTTCTTGGCTGCGTCCTGTTCTTCCAGGCCGGCAGATTGAATCAAGAATACGAAGGGTCCAGCGCTGCCATCCATGATCGGGACTTCGGACGCGGAGAGCTCGACGTAGGCGTTATCGATGCCCAGGCCAGCCATGGCCGAGAGCAAGTGCTCCACCGTGTCCACTTTGACGTCACCGTTGACCAATGTGGTCGACATCGTGGTTTCGCCAACGTTTTCCGCGCGAGCAGGAATCTGCACCACAGGGTCCAGGTCGGCACGAACAAACACGATGCCGGTGTCGACAGGTGCAGGTTTGAGGGTCAGGTATACCTTCTCCCCGGAGTGCAGACCTACACCTGTGGCACGGATAATATTCTTCAGGGTGCGTTGTTTAATCATGGCTTGGACCGCTTGAGCGCAAATTGCGAACTGGTATCAACAAAGGCTGGCGATAATAGCAGACCAGACCTTTGCTGAACACCAATCACCTTCATAGCCCTGATACATTCCATCAATCGGCCTGACGACGCAGGAATGCCGGGATGTCCAGATAGTCCAGATCATCTTGCGGATTCGGGCTACGGGACGCAGCAGCACCGGCCTGAGCCTGGTTGCGCATCACGGTCGGACGGTCCAGATCACGGTAGTTCACCGACGGCAGTTCCTGGCGCGAAGGCGCTGGAGCAGCAGCCGCTTGGCTGGCGTGGCTGTTGTGGCTGGTATGAACGGTATTGTCGATCACCTTTACAGGCTTCTCGATTTTAGCGCCCAGGCCGGTCGCAACCACGGTCACGTGCAATTCATCACGCATGTCTGGATCGATAACGGTACCGACTTTGACCATCGCGTGCTCGGAAGCGAAGGCTTCGATGATGCTACCCACGTCGGAGTACTCACCCAGGGACAGGTCAGGACCGGCGGTGATGTTCACCAGGATGCCGCGTGCGCCTTGCAGGTTCACGTCTTCGAGCAACGGGTTGCGGATGGCCGCCTCAGTCGCTTCACGTGCACGGTTCGGACCGCTGGCGCAGCCAGTGCCCATCATCGCCATGCCCATTTCGCTCATGACAGTGCGTACGTCGGCAAAGTCGACGTTGATCATGCCTGGGCGCTTGATGATGTCGGAGATACCGCGAACGGCACCGGCCAGTACATCGTCAGCCTTGGCGAACGCGGACAGCAGGCTTGCGTCCTTGCCCAGGATGGTCAGCAGCTTCTCGTTGGGAATGGTGATCAACGAGTCGACGCTTTCAGACAGCAGACGGATGCCTTCGTCGGCGATCTGCATGCGCTTGCGACCTTCGAACGGGAACGGACGGGTGACGACAGCCACCGTCAGAATGCCCATTTCCTTGGCCACTTCGGCAATGATCGGCGCAGCACCGGTACCGGTACCGCCGCCCATGCCGGTGGTGATGAACACCATGTTGGTGCCTTGCAGCACTTCAGCAATACGCTCACGGTCTTCCAGCGCGGCTTGACGGCCGACTTCCGGATTGGCGCCAGCGCCGAGGCCTTTGGTCACGGCTGTGCCCAATTGCAGGATGGTCCGCGCGCCGATGCTTTTCAGCGCCTGGGCATCAGTGTTGGCGCAGATGAATTCAACGCCTTCAATGTTGCTCTTGACCATATGGTTCACAGCGTTACCGCCGCCACCGCCGACACCGATCACTTTGATGACCGGGCTAGCGGGGATGTTGTCTACGAGTTCGAACATGTTCCCTCTCCTTTCATTTTCTCTAGTTTTTTCGCCTACTGCTTTACATCAGCTACAAGTTGCAAGCTATTAGCTGCAAGCTTGAAGCGTGTTACTTGAAGCTTGTAACTTGCCGCTTGAAGCTACTTCTTTAGAAGTTGCCCTTGACCCATGCCTGCAAACGCTCGAACAACGGCGCTTTCGCCTCGTCGTCGCTGCGGTAACTGTCACGGTTGCTCGGGCCCGACAAGGAAATGCCGTCGGCCTGCTTTTGCAGCCCGTACAACAGCAAGCCCACACCGGTGGAATAAATCGGGTTGCGTACCACGTCGCCCAGGCCTTTGACGCCATGGGGCAAGCCCAGGCGGACGGGCATGTGGAAGATTTCCTCGGCCAGCTCGACCGCGCCTTCCATCTTCGAAGTACCACCGGTCAGCACGATGCCGGCCGGGATCAAATCTTCGTAGCCGCTGCGACGCAGTTCAGCCTGGATCAGGGTGAACAGCTCGTCGTAGCGCGGCTCGACCACTTCGGCCAGGGCCTGACGCGACAATTCGCGCGGTGGACGGTCGCCCACGCTTGGCACTTTGATGGTCTCGCCGGCACCGGCCAGCTTGGCCAGGGCGCAGGCGTAGCGGATCTTGATTTCTTCGGCGTACTGGGTCGGTGTACGCAGCGCCATGGCGATGTCGTTGGTCACCTGGTCGCCGGCAATCGGGATCACGGCGGTGTGACGGATCGCACCCTCGGTGAAGATCGCGATGTCGGTGGTGCCGCCGCCGATGTCGACCAGGCATACGCCCAGTTCTTTTTCATCGTCGGTCAGTACCGAGTAGGCCGAGGCCAGTTGCTCGAGAATGATGTCGTCGATTTCCAGGCCACAGCGGCGCACGCATTTCTCAATGTTTTGTGCAGCGTTGACGGCGCAGGTCACCACGTGGACCTTGGCTTCCAGGCGCACGCCCGACATGCCCAGAGGCTCACGAACGCCTTCCTGGTTATCGATCACGTAGTCCTGCGGCAGGGTGTGCAGCACACGCTGGTCAGCCGGGATCGCCACGGCCTGGGCAGCGTCGAGTACACGCTCAAGGTCAGCCGAGCTGACTTCGCGGTCGCGGATCGCCACGATGCCGTGGGAGTTCAGGCTGCGGATATGGTTGCCCGCCACGCCGACAAACGCCGAATGGATCCGGCAACCGGCCATCAGTTGCGCTTCTTCGATAGCGCGCTGGATCGATTGCACGGTGGACTCGATGTTCACCACCACGCCCTTCTTCAGGCCACGGGACGGATGCGTGCCAATACCGACGATTTCGATCGTGCCGTCTTCCCCAACCTCGCCCACCAGCGCCACCACTTTGGAGGTGCCGATATCGAGACCGACGATCATTTTGCCGCTTTGCACGTTTGCCATGGGTCCTGCCTCTTCTTAATTCTTCGCGACAGCGGGTTGCGCTGCCGTGGGCGCAGCCGGTTCACGCCAGCCGACGGCAAGGCCGTTGGCGTAACGCAGGTCGACGCTCGCAATGTTCGTAATCTGTTCTTTCAAGGTCTTGTCATAGATGACAATGAAGCGGCGCATCTTTTCCACCAAGCGGTCGCGTCCCAGCAACAACTGGATGCCCGGGCCGGAACTGCCAGCCCCGGTCGTCAAAAACCAGCTGCCCCGTTCACGCAGCTCCAGGCGTGCAATGGAGAAGCCCAGTGGCCGCAGCATCTGGCTCAAGACCTGGTACTGCTGCATCACTTGCTGCTGCGCCCGCTGTGGCCCGAACAACTGCGGCAGGTGCTCGTAGTTGGCCAGCTCACGCGGGGTGAACGCCTGGCCCTGGTTGTTCAACAGCGCTTCATCGCCCCAACGGGCCACGGGCAGTTGTTCTTCCAGGCGGATCGTTACCTGGTCCGGCCATACACGGCGGACTTCGGCGTGGGCGATCCACGGCATCTGTTCCAGCTCCGCGCGCATACCGGCCAGGTCGATGGTAAAGAAGCTCGCCGCCAGGTACGGGCCGATGCGCTGCTGTACCGCTTGCTGGCTGATGTAGCTCAAGTCGCCCTGCACACTGATCTTGGTGATCGGCCGGTCGGCGTACGGCAGTAGACGCTGTGCGCCCTCGTAAGTGCCAAAACCCAACACCACCAGCAGCACCGGCCAGAACAGCGCCTTGAGGAAACCAAAATTGGCTTTCGGCAGGCGCGCCGACATCGGCTCTTTAGCCACCATTCGGCTGGCACCCCGAGGCACCGGCTTGCGGTTCGGTGCTTGTGCGGGCTGATGACGAAGCGATGCGCCTTTCATGTCTTAGCCTCTGGGCTCAATGCTTGCCGCGAGGATCGCCAGCACCAACTGCTGAAAATCCAGACCGGCTGCGCGAGCGGCCATGGGCACCAGGCTGTGATCGGTCATGCCCGGAGCGGTGTTGACTTCAAGGAACCAGAAATTCCCTTGGTCATCCTGCATCACGTCTGCCCGCGCCCAACCGGCGATACCCAGCGCCTCACAGGCTTTCGCCGTGAGGTCCATCAATTCCTGTTCTTTGGTTGCATCAAGGCCGCACGGGATCCGGTACTGGGTATCGGAAGCCACGTACTTGGCGTCGTAGTCGTAAAAGGTGTGGGGCGTGCCCAATGCGATGGGCGGCAATACCTGGCCACGCAGGGTGGCGATGGTGTACTCGGGACCCTGGATCCACTGTTCAACCAATACTTGCGAATCGTAGGTGCTTGCCGCTTTCCATGCGTCGATCAATTCGGCGGCCGAGTTCACTTTGGCCATGCCGATACTGGAGCCTTCATGGGCTGGTTTGACGATCAAAGGCAGGCCCAGTTCCTTGGCTGCAGAAATACAATCGTCTTCGCTGCACAGCACGCTGTGACGCGGGGTCGGAATGCCCAGGCTGTGCCACACCTGCTTGGTGCGCAGCTTATCCATGGCCAATGCCGACGCGAGGATGCCGCTGCCGGTATAAGGAATGCCAGCGCACTCCAGCAGGCCTTGCATACTGCCGTCTTCACCGCCACGGCCGTGCAGGATGATGAAGGCGCGGTCAATTTTCTCGGCCTGCAGGCGGGCGAGGAAGTCGTCGCCTACGTCGATACCAAACGCGTTCACACCAGCGCTTTGCAGGGCTTCAAGCACGGCGTTGCCGGACTTGAGCGACACGTCGCGTTCAGCGCTTTTGCCGCCGAACAGCACCGCCACGCGACCGAAGTCGGCAGGCGTGACAGTGGAGAACAGGGAGCCGTAGTCAGTGGTCATTTCGACCTCCCCTTCGCGGCCGCAAACAGCGGGCTCGCCAACAATTTCGGGGCAAGGCCGCCAATGTCACCGGCCCCCTGGCACAGCAGAATGTCGCCGGCACGCAGCAGTGGCTTGACGATAGGGGCCAGGTCCACACCGCGCTCTATGTAGATCGGGTCCAACTGGCCACGCTGACGGATGCTGTTACACAGCTTGCGGCTGTCGGCACCCGGAATCGGTTCTTCACCGGCCGGGTAGACTTCCATCAACAACAGCACGTTGGCATCGGCCAATACATTGACGAAATCGTCGTACAAATCCCGGGTACGGCTGTAACGGTGCGGCTGGTAGACCATCACCAGGCGGCGCTCCGGCCAGCCACCACGCACGGCCTTGATCACGGCGGCCACTTCGGTGGGGTGGTGACCATAGTCGTCCACCAGCATCACGTCGCCGCCTTCTACCGGCAGTTGGCCGTAGACCTGGAAGCGACGGCCCACGCCGGCAAAGCGCGACAGACCTTCGACGATGGCTTCATCGCTGACGCCCTCGTCACTCGCAATGCAGATAGTCGCCAGCGAGTTCAAGACGTTGTGGTTGCCCGGCATGTTCACCGAGACATCCAGCGGTTCACGGTCCGGGCGCAGCACGGTGAAATAGGTCTGCATGCCTTCCTGGCGCACATTGATCGCGCGCACGTCGGCGTCTTCGCTGAAGCCGTAGGTCACGGTTGGGCGCTTGACCGATGGGAGGATTTCACGCACCACCGGGTCGTCCAGGCACACCACGGCCAGACCGTAGAACGGCAGGTTGTGCAGGAACTCGACGAAGGTTTTCTTCAACTTGTTGAAGTCGCCGTCGTACGTCGCCATGTGGTCTTCGTCGATGTTGGTGACGACGGCGACCATCGGCTGCAGGTGCAGGAAGCTCGCATCACTTTCATCGGCTTCGGCGATCAAGTAACGGCTGGTGCCGAGCTGGGCATTGGTGCCGGCTGCATTCAGGCGGCCGCCGATCACGAACGTTGGGTCCAGGCCACCGGCCGCGAACACCGAGGCGATCAGGCTGGTCGTGGTGGTTTTGCCATGGGTACCCGCAACGGCAATGCCGTGGCGATAGCGCATCAGCTCGGCAAGCATCTCGGCGCGTGGCACCACGGGAATACGGCGCTCAAGGGCCGTGGCCACCTCCGGGTTGGAGGTGTTCACAGCGCTGGACACTACCAGCACGTCGGCTTCGGCGGCGTTCTCGGAACGGTGGCCGATGAAGATCTGCGCGCCAAAGGTTTTCAGGCGCTCGGTGACCGGCGACTCTTTCAAGTCAGAGCCGGACACCTGGTAGCCCAGGTTCAGCAGTACTTCGGCGATACCGCACATACCCACGCCGCCGATACCGACGAAGTGGATGCGACGGATGCGGCGCATTTCCGGTTGCGGCATGGCTTTCTGATTCTCAACCATGAGCCACCTCCAGGCAGATATCGACCACGGTGCGGGTTGCGTCAGGTTTGGCCAGGCGGCTTGCGGTGCTCGCCATGCTATTGAGTCGTTCCGGTTGCATCAAAACCTCGGTCAGGCGTGCGGCCAAATCGGCGGCGCCAGTCGTTCTTTGCGGCAGCAGGAAGGCAGCGCCCTCCCCGGCCAAATATTCGGCGTTGCGGGTCTGGTGATCGTCAATCGCGTGGGGCAGAGGCACCAGCAAGGACGGCAGACCGGCGGCGGCCAGTTCACTGACGGTCAGCGCACCAGCGCGACAAACCACCAGGTCGGCCCAGCCATAGGCTTGGGCCATGTCTTTGATGAAGGGCTGTACGTTCGCCTCTACACCGGCTTCGCGGTAGCGCGTCGCGGTGCCTTCATCGTGATGCTTGCCGGCCTGATGGAAGACCTCCGGGCGCACTTCCACAGGGAGTTGCGCCACGGCTTCCGGCAGCAGTTTGTTCAGCGGCTCGGCGCCGAGGCTTCCACCCAGGATCAGCAGGTGCGCCTTGCGCCCGGCCAATGCTTCGCGAGCGATGTCCATAAACAGTTCAGTGCGCACCGGGTTGCCGGTGGTGCGGCGCTTGTCCGATGCTGCAAACGTATTCGGGAACGCTTCACACACCCGTGCAGCCAAGGGCACCAGCAGGCGGTTGGCAGTACCGGCGACGGCGTTCTGTTCGTGCACGATCACCGGCACGCCGGCAAGCTTGGCGGCGACGCCACCCGGGCCGGTCACGTAACCGCCAAAGCCGAGCACGCACACCGGTTTCAATTCGCGAATGACCTTGCGCGCTTGCCATACCGCCTTGAGCAACACAAACGGCGCCTTGAGCAAGGACAGTTTGCCTTTGCCACGCAGGCCGGTGACGTTGATCAGGTGCAGGGGCAAGCCGGCATTGGGTACCAATTCGTTTTCGATGCCTCGCGGTGTTCCCAACCAGTGCACGGTGAAACCACGGTTCTGAAATTCGCGCGCGCAGGCCAGGGCCGGGAACACATGGCCCCCGGTGCCGCCCGCCATGATCAGCACGTTAGCGCCCATGGGTCGGCTCCTCGGCGAAGTCACTTTCGCTGAACTCCATCTCCTCGCTGCCCAAGTGGGTTCGACTCTCCCACTCGATACGCAACAACAAGCCCAGACAGATGCAGCAAATCACCAACGAACTGCCGCCGTAGCTGAGGAACGGCAGGGTCAGGCCCTTGGTCGGCAGCCGACCGATATTCACCCCGACGTTAATCAGGAATTGGCCGATCCATAGGAAAGCCAACCCATACGCAACGTAGGCGGCAAAGTACTGCTTGGCTTTCTCTGCCCACAGGCCTATGTACATGGCGCGCACACAGACAAATACAAACAGCGCAACAGTGCACAGCGAACCCACTACACCAAGCTCTTCCGCCAGTACCGAGAACACGAAGTCGGTGTGGGCTTCCGGCAGGTAAAACTGTTTCTGCACACTGTTCCCCAAGCCCACGCCAAACCACCCGCCGCGGCCAAAGGCGATCAGCGCCTGGGTCAACTGGTAACCCGCGCCAAACTGATCGGACCATGGATCGGTAAAGGTAATCAGGCGGGCCATCCGATAGGGTTGCGCCAGGACCAGAAGGTAGACCGCGACCACCGCCAGCACGACCATCAAGGCGAAGCGTACGAGCCCGACGCCACCGAGGAATAGCATCGCCGCCGCCGCGCCCATCATGACGACGGTGGCACCGAAGTCGGGCTCCATCAGCAACAGGCCGGCCATAGGCAGCAGCACGATGAATGGCTTGAAGAAACCCATCCAGCTTTCGCGCACTTCTTTCTGGCGCCGCACCAGGTAGCCGGCGAGGTAGATCACCACGAATACCTTGGCGATTTCCGAAGGCTGCACGTTGAACGCACCGAAGCCGATCCAGCGCATCGAACCGTTCACCTCGCGGCCGATGCCGGGCAGGATCACCATGACCAGCAAGCCAAACGCACCGATCAGCATCAGCCAACCCAGGCGTTGCCAGGTAGCGATCGGGATCATCATGGTTACGACGCAGGCACCGAGGCCGATCACCAGGTACACCAAGTGACGGATCATCATGTACAGGGTGTTGCCCGACTGCACGGCGGCCACTTCGGAGGACGCCGACGTGATCATCACCAGGCCCAGGCCAAGCAGGGCCAGGCAACCGGCGAGCATTGGGAAATCCAGGTCGATACCGCGCCCGGTAATAATCGGCGACGGGTACGGCTTGATGATGTTTCTGAAGTCGATACTCATGCCAAGGCCTCCACGGCGCGGGCGAACAGCTGGCCGCGCTCTTCGTAGTTCTTGAACATGTCGAAACTGGCGCATGCCGGCGACAGCAGGACCGCATCGCCGGGCTGGGCAAGGGCTTTGCACTGGGCGATGGCGTCGTCCAGGGACGTGGCGCGTATGTGTTGCACGCCTTCGCCCAACGTAGCAGCGATCAAGTCAGCATCGCGCCCCATCAGCACCACGGCACGGCAATGTGCAGCGACCGGACCTTTAAGGTCCTTGAAGTCGGCACCTTTGCCGTCACCGCCAGCGATCAGCACCAGCTTGCCTTCGATATCGGCACCAAGGCCCTCGATGGCAGCCAGCGCCGCACCGACGTTGGTGGCCTTGGAATCGTTGTAATAGCTCACGCCATCCAGGTCGCGGACCCACTGGCAGCGATGCTCAAGACCGCCGAAGGTGCGCAGGGCCGATAACATAGCGTCGAACGGCAGGCCCACGGCATGGCCGAGCGCCAAGGCCGCCAGGGCGTTGGACTGGTTATGTGCGCCACGGATTTTCAGCTCGCGCACCGGCATCAGGTTCTGGAATTCGAAGGCCAGGTATTTCTCGCCGTTCTCTTCGCGAATGCCGAAGGTTTTGAAATCCGGCTTGCCGAGGCCGAAGGTCCAGCACGGCAGGCCCTCGCCCATCAGCGGGCGGCTCAATGCATCTTGGCGATTGACCACCACTTGCCTGGCGCCACGGAAGATCCGGTGCTTGGCCAGATGGTACGCAGGCAGGCCGCTATAGCGGTCCATGTGATCTTCGCTGACGTTCAATACGGTGGCGACTTCAGCACCGAGGTCGTGAGTCGTTTCCAGCTGGAAGCTCGACAACTCCATCACGTAAAGCTCGACGTCGTCGCTCAGCAGTTCCAGCGCCGGCGTGCCGAGGTTGCCGCCCACGGCCACGCGCTTGCCGGCCGCCGCCGCCATCTCGCCAACCAGAGTGGTCACGGTGCTTTTCGCGTTCGAGCCGCTGATGGCGATGATCGGTGCCTTCGCGTTACGTGCGAACAGATCAATGTCGCCGGACAGCTTGACGCCCCGCGCTGCTGCGGCTTGCAGGGCCGGTGTCGCGATTGCCAGGCCGGGGCTCACGTAGAGCTCGTCGGCACGGCACAGAAACTCGACATCCAACTCGCCACAACGCACTTCCACGTGCGGGTAGTCACGGCGCAGCGTGACCAGCTCCGGTGGATTTTCCCGCGTGTCGGCCACGGCAAACGACGTGCCCCGGTTCGCCAGGAAGCGAACCAGGGACATGCCGCTCTTGCCGAGGCCGACAACGATGCGGAAGTGGTCTGAAGCGATCAGGGACACTCGTTTCTACCTCAGTTTCAGGGTGGCAAGGCCGACCAGGACCAGAATCACGGTGATGATCCAGAAACGGACAATCACGCGCGGCTCGGGCCAGCCCTTGAGTTCAAAATGGTGGTGAATCGGCGCCATGCGGAACACACGACGCCCGGTCAATTTGAAGGAGGCCACCTGGATGACCACCGACAGGGTTTCCATCACGAACACACCGCCCATGATGAACAACACGATTTCCTGGCGAACGATCACCGCGATGGTGCCCAGGGCCGCGCCCAGTGCCAGTGCGCCGACGTCGCCCATGAAGACTTGTGCCGGGTAGGTGTTGAACCACAGGAACCCCAGGCCAGCACCGATCAGCGCGCCGCAGAACACGATCAACTCACCCGCGCCCGGTACGTAAGGGATCAGCAGGTATTCAGCGAATTTCACGTTACCCGACAGGTAGCAGAAGATGCCGAGCGCACCGCCGACCATCACCGTCGGCATGATCGCCAGGCCGTCGAGGCCGTCAGTCAGGTTCACCGCGTTGCTTGAGCCAACGATCACGAAATAGGTCAGCACCACAAAGCCGATGCCCAGTGGAATGCTGGCGTCCTTGAGCATTGGGATGATCAAGGTGGTCTCGACGGCGCTCGGCGCCGTCATGAACAGGAAAATCGCTGCGCCCAGGCCGAACACCGATTGCCAGAAATACTTCCAGCGGCTCGGCAGCCCCTTGGAGTTTTTCTCGATCACCTTGCGGTAGTCATCCACCCAGCCGATGGCGCCGAACAACAAGGTCACCAGCAGCACCGTCCAGACATAACGGTTGTGCAGGTCAGCCCACAGCAAGGTGCTGATGCCGATGGACGAGAGGATCAGCGCGCCGCCCATGGTCGGCGTGCCGGATTTGGACAGGTGCGACTGCGGGCCGTCATTGCGAACCGATTGACCAATTTGCAGGTTCTGCAGGGTGCGGATCATCCACGGCCCCAAAAACAGTGACAGAGACAGCGCGGTCAGCACACCCAGGATCCCGCGCAGGGTCAGGTACTGAAAGACCGCGAAGCCTTTGTGGAACTGTTGCAGATACTCAGCCAGCAGCAGCAGCATTAATGTTTCTCCGTACTTGAGCCACACAAGGCCGCGACGACGTTTTCCATCACCGCGCTGCGCGATCCCTTGATCAAAATGGTTGTGTGTTTGTCTTGTTCAGCCGCCGTCAGCGCCTGGATCAGCTCGGCCTGGGTCGCGAAATGCCGCGCGCCGGAACCAAAGCTGTTTACCGCGTGAGCCATGTTCGGGCCGACGGCGTAGAGCGCGTCAACGTTGCCTGCGGCATACGCACCGACTTCACGGTGCGACTGTTCGGCCCACTCGCCCAGTTCGGCGATATCACCCAGCACCAGTACCTTGCGACCGTCAAAGCCTTTGAGCAGGTCAATGGCGGCGCAGACCGAGGATTGGTTGGCGTTGTACGTGTCATCAATCACGCGCATGCCGTTGGTGGCCAACTGCGCCACAGTGCGGCCCTTGACCGGCTGCACCGCGCCCAACCCGGTGGCGATACCGAACAACGATACGCCCAAGGCGTAAGCAGCAGCGGCGGCGGCCAAGGCGTTGGCGACGTTGTGGTTGCCCAGCAGGTTCAACTGAACGTGCTCACTGCCTTGCGGAGTATGCAAGGTAAAGGACGGGCATCCACGCGCATCGACCGTGATGTTGGAGGCATGGAAATCGGCCGCTGCATTCAGCACGGCAAACGTCAGGACCTTGCGCCCGGCAGCGCGTACCCGCCAGGTTTCGAAAGCCTTGTCGTCAAGATTCAGAACAGCAGTGCCCGACGCATCCAGGCCCTCAAGGATTTCACCTTTGGCTTGGACGATTTTTTCCGGGCCACCGAACTCGCCGACGTGGGCGGTACCGGCATTGTTGATGATTGCCACGTGAGGCTTGGTCAAGGTCACGGTGTAGGCAATTTCACCGACGCGCGAAGCGCCCAGTTCGATCACAGCCGCGGTGTGTTCCGGGGCGAGTTCAAGCAGGGTCAGCGGAGCGCCGAAATCATTGTTCAGGTTGCCACGTGTGGCAAGGACCGGCCCGCGCGTGCGCAGCACACCGGCAAGCAGTTCCTTGACCGTGGTCTTACCGCTGGAGCCGGTGATGGCTGCAACCGGCTTATCAACAAAGGCGGCGCGGTTCAACGCGCCCAGCTGGCCCAAGGCCAGACGGGTATCGGCGACCAGCAATTGCGGCAAGGTGGAGTCGGCGACTTCGTGCTGCACCAACGCGCCGACGGCGCCTTTGGCGGCGACGTCGTTCAGGTAGTCATGACCGTCGAAACGCGGACCGGTCAGGGCAACAAACAGTTGCCCCGGCGTGATGGCGCGGCTGTCGATACTGACGCCGTCGAAACTGCAATCGCCCGACAACACACGGGCCGACAGCGCCTGGGCAAGTTCGCTGAACGTCATCGCTTTAAGCATGAGCGACCTCCCAGGCCGTCAAGGCATGCTCAGCCTCGAGCAGATCGGAGAAGGCATGCCGCTCGCCGTTGATTTCCTGGTAGTCCTCGTGACCTTTGCCGGCCAGCACGACCACGTCGTCAGCGCTGGCGCTGGCGATCAGTTGGGCGATAGCGGCGCCGCGACCGGCAACGAAAGTGACCTTGGACGCCTCTTTGAAGCCAACACGGATGTCGTCAAAAATCTGGCTCGGGTCCTCGCTGCGTGGGTTGTCGTCGGTGACGAGCACACCATCAGCCAGGCGTTCGACAATGTCGGCCATCAGCGGGCGTTTGCCGCGATCGCGATCGCCGCCGCAACCAAACAGACATAGCAATTTGCCCTTGGCGTGCGGACGCAGGGCCATCAGTACTTTTTCCAAAGCGTCTGGCGTGTGGGCGTAATCGACCACCACCAACGGCTGCGTGCCGCCACCCAGGCGCTGCATGCGACCGGCCGGCCCCTCCAGCTTGGGCAGTACGCGCAGGATTTCGTCCAGGGCGTAGTCCAGGCCGAGCAACGCGCCGATAGCGGCGAGTACGTTGCTCAGGTTGAAGCGACCGAGCAAGGTGCTGCGTAAATGGTGTTCGCCTTGCGGTGTAACCAAGGTGGCGCGCACGCCTTCGTCATTGAATTGGGCTTCGCGGCAATACAGGTAAGCGCTGGAGTCTTCCAGGCTGTAGCTGATCAGGCGCGATTCACGGTCTTCGGCTGCCAGTTGGCGACCAAACGCGTCGTCCAGGTTCACGACCCGGCACTTGAGGTCATTCCAGGCAAACAGCTTGGCCTTGGCTGCCGCGTAGGCTTCCATGGTGCCGTGGTAGTCCAGGTGATCACGGGACAGGTTGGTCATCACCGCCACATCAAACGCCAGCGCGGTGACGCGCCCCTGGTCCAGGCCATGGGACGACACTTCCATCGCAACCGCCTTGGCACCGGCCTTTTTCAGGTCGGCCAGGGTCGCTTGCACGGCGATCGGGTTTGGCGTGGTGTGCAGGCCGCTGTGCAGCGCGCCGTAGAAACCGGTGCCCAAGGTGCCAACAATGCCGCAATGCTGGCCGAGCAGGTCAAGGGCCTGGGCGACCAATTGGGTCACGCTGGTCTTTCCGTTGGTACCGGTCACGCCGACCAGATTGAGCTGGCGGCTCGGGTCGCCATAGAAGCGGCCGGCAATGTCGGACAATTGCGCAGCCAGGCCTTTGACCGGAATCAATGGCACGTCAGTGATCGGCAGCACGGTAGCGCCTTCCACTTCGTAAGCCACGGCGGCTGCACCACGCTGCAACGCGTCTGCGATATGCGCGCGGCCATCGAATTTACCGCCAGGCACGGCCAGGAACAGGTCACCGGCACGCACACTACGACTGTCCAGGCTCAACTCGCGAATCAACAAATCGCGACCAGCGTGGGCAAAAATCTTGTTCAGGCTAAGAGACATCAGCCGCGCCCTCCATTGGCTTTTACAGCAGCGGTCGGTGGTCCGGCGCTCGCTTGTTGAGTCGGCGGCAGGTTGTCCGGCGTGATGTTCATCAGGCGCAGGGTGCCGGACATCACTTTGCTGAACACCGGCGCCGATACCAGGCCGCCGAAGTAGCCCGCTTTGCTCGGCTCATCGATCACGACGACGATGGCGTAGCGTGGGTCGCTCATCGGACCGAAGCCGGCGAACAACGAACGGTAGGAGTTTTCGGCGTAGCCCCTGGTGCCGACCGATGTCTTGCGCGCGGTACCCGACTTGCCGGCCACGTGATACGCCGGCACTTGGGCACGGAATACACCGCGCGGTGCTTCGATCACTTGTTGCAGCATGCCTTGGATGGTCTTGGCGACGTTTTCCGGGATGACCTGGGTGGCTTTCGGCGCTTCGTCGATGTGGATCAGGCTCAGTGGAACCATCCGGCCATTATTTGCCAATACAGAGAAAGCATGGGCCAGTTGGATCGCCGTCACCGACAGGCCGTAGCCGTAGGAAAGTGTGGCGGTCTCGGCCTTTTTCCAGTCGCGATAGTTAGGCAGGTTGCCCACACGTTCGCCAGGAAAATCCAGGCCGGTGGGTTGGCCCAAACCGAGCTTCTGCGCCAGGTGGTAAATGGTTTCGCCACCAATATCGAAGGCGACCTTACTCATGCCCACGTTACTGGAGTTGATCAGGATACCTGTCAAATCCAGCACAGGACCTTCGGAGCGCGATACGTCGCGAATGGTGTATTTTCCCAGCTGCAAGGTGCCTGGGTACACCTCGACCTTGTCGCTGGGTTTCCAGCGTCCGGTTTCCAGGGCGGCACTCATCGAGATGGCTTTCATGGTCGAACCTGGTTCGAACACGTCGATCATCGCGCGGTTGCGCATCATCGCCGGTTGCAGGTTGCGACGGTTGTTGGGGTTGTAGGTCGGCTGGTTGACCATGGCAAGGATCTCGCCGGTCTTCACGTCCATGATCACCAGGCTGCCGGCCTTGGCGCCGTTCTCGATGATCGCGTTACGCAGCTCGCGGTTGGCCAGGTATTGCAGGCGCAGGTCAATCGACAACGCCAAGGGCTTACCGGCCTTGGCGTTTTTGGTGACCTGGACATCCTTGATCAACCTCCCGCGCCGATCCTTGATGACTTGTCGCTTGCCGGGAACTCCGGCGAGCCATTCATCGTAGGCGAGTTCCACACCTTCTCGGCCGTGGTCATCGATGTCGGTAAAGCCGACCATGTGCGCGGTGGTTTCACCCGCCGGGTAGAAACGACGGAATTCCTCGATGCCGTAGACACCGGGGACTTTAAGATCGAGCACTTGCTGGCCCTGTTCGGGGGTGAGGCCGCGAACCAGGTAGATGAATTCTTTGTTGGCTTGCGCTTCCAGACGCTGGGCCAAGGCTTTCGGGTCTTGGCCGAGGGCAGCGGCAAGCGCTGGCCAACGGTCCTTGGCCACCTGCAGTTCCTTGGGGTTTGCCCACAGGGTAGTCACCGGGGTGCTGACGGCCAAAGGCTCGCCATTACGGTCGGTGATCAGGCCGCGGTGCGCAGGAATCGGAATATGCCGCAGACTACGTGCATCGCCCTGGCTGATCAGGAACTCACGGTCGATCACTTGCAGATCAATGATCCGCCAGGCGATCGCACCCACCATCAATGCCAGCAACCCCACCACCAGGCGGAAGCGCCATGGGTAGAGTGC
Source organism: Pseudomonas sp. EA_15y_Pfl1_P101 (assembly GCF_963970835.1). Taxonomy (NCBI): domain Bacteria; kingdom Pseudomonadati; phylum Pseudomonadota; class Gammaproteobacteria; order Pseudomonadales; family Pseudomonadaceae; genus Pseudomonas; species Pseudomonas sp. EA_15y_Pfl1_P101. The sequence continues at coordinate 391,846 of NZ_CAXAPA010000001.1, forward strand.
GCCTTCGAGCTTCATCATGGCGTCACCATGCGAACTTCGGCCGCGCCGGGGATGTGCATTTTCAACTGTTCGGTGGCCAGCACTTCGATGCGACTATGGGCAGTCCAGGTGCTTTGCTCCAGGATGAGCCGGCCCCACTCGGCTTGCGCCTTGTCCCGCACACTCAATTCCCCGTACAGGGTATTGAGCAATTGACGGTTGTAGTGCGCGCTGTAGGACACCGCAATCGCGGACACCAGCACGCCAACGTACAACAGCATCATGAAGAAGCTGCCGCCCGGAAGAGGCTTGGCAAAAAGCTTGCTCACCGTAACCTCTCCGCGACGCGCATGACGGCACTGCGGGAACGTGGGTTAGCCTTGAGTTCGGCCTCGGAAGCGAACTGCGGCTTGCCATGGATTTTGATTTTCGGCACAAAGGCGTCGAAACGTACCGGCAGGTTGCGCGGCAGGTTGTCGGACTCACCCTTGACCAGGCGACGCATGAACAGTTTGACGATACGGTCTTCCAGGGAGTGGAAGCTGATCACAACAAGTCGACCGCCCACTTCCAGCGCCTCGAGGGCAGCTTCGAGGCCGGCCTCCAGGTCGCCCAATTCGTTATTGACGTGAATACGCAAGCCTTGGAACGCACGGGTCGCCGGGTTCTTGCCTTTTTCCCACGCGGGGTTGGCGACTTTCAGTACTTCGGCGAGATCAGCGGTGCGCTCGAATGGCTGGATTTCGCGGCGCTCGACCACGGCACGGGCCATGCGACCGGCGAAGCGTTCTTCACCGTATTCCTTGAACACACGGGCGATTTCTTCCACGGGTGCGGTGGCGATGAACTGTGCAGCACTGACGCCACGCGTGGGGTCCATGCGCATGTCGAGCGGGCCGTCGCTCATGAAACTGAAGCCGCGCTCCGGGTCGTCGAGCTGTGGCGAAGACACGCCCAGGTCGAGCAAAATCCCGGCCACCTTGCCCGCCATGCCGCGCTCGGCGACTTCAGCGCCCAGTTCGGCAAAGCTACGCTGCACAACGACAAAGCGGCCGTCTTCGGCCGCTAGCGCTTGCCCGGTGGCAATCGCTTGGGGGTCTTTGTCAAACCCGAGGAGTTTACCGTCCGACCCAAGCTGGCTGAGGATCAACCGACTATGCCCGCCCCTGCCGAAAGTGCCATCCAAATAGCAGCCATCCGCGCGTACGGCGAGAGCCTCAACGGCTTCGTCAAGCAGTACGGTGATGTGGTTAAAGCCGCTATCAATAGTCACAGGATCAAATCACGCAGTTCATCAGGCATAGCGCCCGGTTGTTGAATAGCAGCCAGGTCTGCTGCAGAAACAGCATCCCAGGCATCTTCGTCCCACAATTGGAACTTGTTCAGTTGGCCGACCAGCATTGCGCGCTTATCCAGCTTGGCGTACTCGCGCAAACGCGCAGGCACCAGGAAGCGACCGCTGCCATCGAGTTCAAGGTCGACGGCATTACCAATCAGCAAACGCTGCAGGCGGCGGTTTTCTTCACGCAATGAAGGCAGGGCGCGCAGCTTGGTTTCAATCAACTCCCACTCATCGAGCGGGTAAACACATAAACAAGGGTCAACGGCATCGATGGTGATGATTAACTGCCCGGAACTTCGCGAAATCAGCTCGTCACGATACCGGCTCGGCATAGCGAGACGGCCTTTTGCATCGAGACTGATTGCATTAGCTCCGCGAAACACAGATGCGTTTCTCCAAATTTTAGCGTTTTACGTTCAAAAAACCCACTTTGTGCCACTTTCCGCCACTTGCGCACACTATAGGAATGCGCCCACCACACCGTCAAGGCGCGGATTCAAGGAAAAGCCTTACAGAACGGAGATTTAGGAGCGTAAACGGAGGAGAAACCCGAGTTCGTCGGTATTTTTGGCTCAACAAGCGCAGATAGCTCAAAGAGCTATGGCTTAAAGTTAAAGTGATTTATTAAGAGTAAGATTTTTTTGGTATTACGAAGATGCATCTGCCAATGATTTGGCAGGGAGGGATTCTTGCGTTACTACCGATTTCCGCCCGAGATTCAGACAGAAGAAAAAAGGTGGAGAGTCGATCTGTAAGCCGGGTTCTGTCTTGAACAGTCATTCGTCTACGATGGCCATCACTGGACACCTTTAGCAACCTACCCGGTCCCAGCGCGGGCCACGCCTTGGGACCCTATTTGGTCTTGCTCCAAGTGGGGTTTACCTAGCCACGAACTGTTGCCAGTCGTGCGGTGCGCTCTTACCGCACCTTTTCACCCTTACCGGCACCGAAGCGCTTAGGCGGTTATTTTCTGTGGCACTTTCCGTAGGCTCACGCCTCCCAGGCATTACCTGGCACTTCGCCCTATGGAGCCCGGACTTTCCTCCCCCTCCTAATTTTCATAGAAGGCAGCGACTGTCCAATCGACTCTCCGCCGCGAAGGTTAACGGCACGGCGGACTTAGGACAAGTAATAAAAGTTCAGAATTGCCATCACGTTCAGACGGAATACAGGTTTTAGCCCAAAACTATTCGGCTTTCTGTTTATCCAGCGCAGCCTGGTACAAGAGGTTCTTGCGAACGCCGGTAATTTCCGCCGCCAGGGCCGCAGCACGCTTGAGGGGCATTTCCTTGAGCAGCAGGTCAAGGATGCGCATCGCCTCGCTGCCCACGGCGTCTTCATCCTCCGGCGCCGTCCAGCCCGCCACCAGCACAACGCACTCGCCGCGCTGTTGATTGCTGTCGCCCTCGACAAACCCGCGCAGCGCTTCCAAAGGCAGGCCCTTTAGTGTTTCAAAGGTCTTGGTCAGCTCACGGGCCAGCAGTGCCAGGCGTTCGCCGCCAAACACCAGCTCCATGTCTTGCAGGCATTCAAGGATGCGGTGTGGGGCCTCGTAAAAGATCAGGGTGCGCGGTTCTTCCTTCAACGCCTGAAGACGCGCGCGACGGCCCACGGCCTTGGCCGGCAGAAAACCTTCGAAGATAAAACGGTCGGAGGGCAAACCTGCCGCCGACAATGCGGCGATCAGCGCGCACGCCCCCGGAACAGGCACTACATTGATACCCGCAGCCCGTGCCTGGCGCACCAGATGGTAGCCTGGGTCGGAAATCAGCGGCGTACCCGCGTCGGAGATCAGCGCCACATCGTCGCCGGCCAACAGGCGCACGATAAAACGACTGCCCTCTTCGCGCTCATTATGTTCATGGCAGGCCGCAAGTGGGGTGCTGATACCAAAATGCTGCATTAATCGCTGGGAGTGCCGCGTGTCTTCAGCCGCGACCAATTTGACGTCGCGCAACACCTTAAGCGCCCGCGCACTGATGTCGTCCAGGTTGCCAATGGGCGTCGCCACGACAAAAAGCGAGCCTGAAGTGGAATTCAAAGGACCTGGAGCAGTCAAAACGCACACCTCGATGGTTGGCAAAAGCGGCATTGTAGCGCGTAGGCGCCTTGAAAATATGCCATCAAGGTCGATGCCGTTTCAGCCGTTAGTCGCCGGTAGCAACATTTGCACGACCTAAATTGACAGTTTCACGCCACTAACATCGCGCCTGGGCCAGTGCTTGGGTACAATTCCACGCTTATTTGATCGGTATCAGGAACACTTACATGATCGCTTGCCTGCGGCTGCTCTCCGCCCTCTGCCTCGCTGCCTTGCTGGCCGCTTGCGCCAGCTCGCCCTCGTCCAGCCTTGGCGACCTTCCACGGACTCCGGACGCCAGTATCGAGCAACTGCTCGAACAGGCCACGACTGCCAACACGCCAGAAAAGGCCGCCATGCTGCGCCTGAGTGCGGCAGACATGGCCTACAAACAGAACAACTCAGGGCGCTCGGCGCAGATTCTGGCGCAGGTGCCCCTGGATATCCTCAAGCCAGCCCCGCAGGTTTTTGCGAGCACCCTGGCCGCCGAATTGGCCATGGCACGCAACCAGCCCAAGGCCGCCTTGACCGCCCTGAACCACCCGAGCCTGCAAAACCTGAAGGACCTGCCGCCTGAACAGCAGATCCGCACAGGCAGCGTGCACGCCCGTGCTTATGAGGCCGATGGCCAGACCCTGGCGGCTGCGCGTGAGCGTGTTGCCATGGCCCCGCTGCTCACTGGCGATGCCGCCAACAGCAACCACGAAGCCATCTGGGCACTGATTGGCGCCCTGCCGGCCGAACAGCTGCAAGCCAGCGGGAACCCAGTGCTGGACGGCTGGATCACCCTCGCCCAGTCGGTCAAGGGCGCCGGTACGCTGGAGCAACAACAAGCCGCGATCGACACCTGGCGTGCACAGAACCCGGGCCACCCAGCCGCCGTGCAACTGCCGTCGCCGCTGATCAAACTCAAGGAGCTGGCCAGCCAGCCCCTGACCAAGATTGCCCTGCTGCTGCCCCAAGACGGCCCGCTGGCCGCCGTCGGCAAAGCACTGCGCGAGGGTTTCATGGCTGCGCACTACCAGGCTGAACAAGCCGGGCAGAAGCCGCCAGTCATCGAGTTCTATGACAGCTCGCGCCTGACCTCCATTGATGAGTTCTACGCCAAGGCCCAGGCCGCAGGCGTGCAACTGGTGGTCGGTCCGCTGGAAAAACCACTGGTCAAACAGCTCAGTGCACGTGCGCAGTTGCCGATTACCACCCTGGCGCTGAACTACAGCGAGACTGACCAAGGCCCGCCGCAGCTGTTCCAGTTCGGCCTGGCTGCTGAAGACGAAGCCCGCGAAGTATCGCGCCGCGCACGTGCCGACGGCCTGCATCGCGCTGCGGCGATGGTGCCACGTGGTGAGTGGGGCGAGCGTGTCTACAAGGCCTTCCGCCAGGATTGGGAAGCCAATGGCGGCACGGCGATGGGTGTCGAGTATGTCGACCAGCCAGTCGCCCTCGCCCAGCAAATTGCCGAACTGCTCCAACTGCGTAAAAGCGAAGGCCGCGCCAAGAGCCTGCAAAGCACCGTCGGCACCGACGTAGCCGCGCAACCCTCGCGTCGCCAGGACATCGAGTTCATCTTCCTGGCCGTGACCCCGCAGCTGGCCCAGCAGATCAAGCCGACCCTGAACTTCCAATACGCCGGTGATTTGCCGGTGTACGCCACGTCCCACGTGTTCAGCGCCAGCGGCGACAAGAACCAGTACCTGGACATGACTAACGTGATGTTCTGCGAAACCCCTTGGCTGCTCAACACCACCGATCCTCTGCGCAACCAGGTTGCTGCCCAATGGCCGCAAGCCAATGGCAGCCTGGGCCGCCTGTATGCGATGGGCGTCGATGCCTACCGCCTGGCGCCGCGCCTGGGCCAACTCAAGGCATTGCCGGATACCCGTGTTGACGGCCTTTCGGGCAACCTGGGCATCAGCACCAACCAGCGCGTTGATCGCCAGCTGCCATGGGCCAAGTTCGTCGGTGGCGGGATCCAGCGCCTGCCGGACACCCCGCGCTGATGCCCGAGCGGTCCAGCGCACAAAGCGGCAAGGACGCCGAACTTCAAGCATTGAAACACTTGCAACAGCAGGGTCTGCGCCTACTGGCGCAGAACTGGTTGTGCAAACGCGGCGAGCTTGATCTGGTCATGCTTGACGGCGATACAGTAGTATTCGTCGAGGTCCGCTACAGAAAACACGCACAATGGGGTGGCGCGCTCGCCAGTATCGACGGGCGCAAGCGTCAGAAACTGATACTCGCGGCGCAGTTTTTCCTGCAAAAAGAGCATCGCTGGGCCGACGCCCCCTGCCGTTTCGATGTGGTTGCCATAGAAAGCACACCGTCTGGTCAGGCTGATCTGAACTGGCTTAAAAATGCCTTCGACAGCTGATTCGCCGGACATCTTCACCACACACTTTTGCTCTTTGCTTTGCGGGCTACACATTCCTGTGCCAAACAGCCGCGCTACTTAAGGTCACACAGATGGACATGCAATCCCGAATTCGCCAGCTTTTCCAGGCCAGCATCGACACCAAGCAACAGGCGATGGACGTACTTGCACCGCACATCGAGCAAGCCAGTCAGGTCATGGTCAATGCCCTGCTCAACGAGGGCAAAATGCTCTCGTGCGGCAACGGCGGTTCGGCCGGCGATGCCCAGCATTTTTCGTCGGAGCTGCTCAACCGTTTCGAACGTGAACGCCCGAGCCTGCCGGCCATTGCCTTGACCACCGACTCGTCGACGATCACCTCGATCGCCAACGACTACAGCTACAACGAAATCTTCTCCAAGCAGATCCGCGCCCTGGGCCAACCGGGTGACGTGCTGCTGGCGATTTCCACCAGCGGCAACTCGGCGAATATTATTCAAGCGATCCAGGCCGCACATGATCGCGAAATGATTGTCGTAGCATTGACCGGACGCGATGGTGGCGGCATGGCCTCGTTGCTGCTGCCGGAAGACGTGGAGATTCGCGTCCCGGCCAATGTCACCGCACGTATTCAGGAAGTCCACCTGCTGGCGATCCACTGCCTGTGCGATCTGATCGACAGCCAACTGTTTGGGAGTGAAGAATGACCGTTAACCGCCTCAGCCTTTTGGCCATTACCCTGTGCCTCGCTATCAGCGGCTGCAGCACGGCCATCACCGCAACACGTGACACCCCTATTCAGGACGACAAGGGCACCCGTACCTTCGGCAGCAAGATCGATGACTCGCTGATCGAAACCAAGGTCGAAGTCAACGTCGCCAAGGCCGCGACTGACCTGGGCAACGGCGCATCACGCATTGTTGTCACCAGCTTCAACGGCGTCGTGCTGCTAGCAGGCCAGACACCACGCGCCGACCTCAAGGCCCAGGCCGAGCAAGCCGCTGCCGCTGTGCAGCGCGTGAAGAAGGTGCACAACGAGTTGCAGGTGATGGAACCGATCACTCTGCTGGCCATCAGTAATGACGCCCTGCTGACCACCAAGATCAAGGCGCAGATGCTCACTGATAACGCGATCCCTGGTTCGCGCATCAAGGTCGTCACCGACAACGGCATCGTTTACCTGATGGGCCTGCTGACCCAGGCGGAAGCAACCCGTGCATCCAATCTGGTGCAGGGTGTGTCCGGCGTGCAAAAAATCGTCAAGGTCTTCGAGTACATCGATTGACCTGAACACGCAGCCACAAAAAAGGCCGCCGCATGGCGTAATGCCAGTCAGTTAAGCTGACTGGCATTTTTGTTTTTGATCGGGTACTTCGGCGATTTCAGCCGGATAGCACAAGTACACGCGGTGAAGCTCAGTTCGCACGGATGGATGCCCGGACAATGGCGGCTCATTCCCACCATCTGATAACGCAACAGGTTGTAGCCCAGCACCTCCCCCACAACTCTTGGCCGATCATCTCGGGCGTCTTGCTACCCAGCGTGTAGCTGCTGTTGAGCAGTGTCTGTTTCATCTCCCGGAACCCTAATTCGATCTCCCGGCGATGGCTGTACAGGTCGACGATTTCATCAGGTGGGAAGCGCAGCGAGTCGGCCATCGACGTCAAAGTCTGACAGACCTTGCCCTTGACGGTTTTGCTCAGGAGCCTTGCGGTCAGTCGCTCCGGCAATCCCGGCCATTGCTTGCGGGCCTGCGGCGAAGTGCTTAACGAGACCACCGCATCCTGACGGCCCAATCGCTGAATGACTTCGTACTGCGCCCCTTTGCGTAACGGCATCAACCAATGCCGCTCGGTGCCGGCCTGCGGCCACTGATGCAGCAACCCCAGGGAGTAAAAGCCGGGATCGAACAACGTCAACGAGTGATCCGGCGTGGTGTCGATCAGTTGCTCTGCCAGCTTCATTTCGTTGCTGCGATAAGCGCCGCTTGCACAAGGTGGCGACACCGGCCTGTTGCAATGCCTGCTCGACCAGAGAGGGATCAAGCCATGAATCCAATCCCTTGAGGGAATCGGGAGTCGAGACGACGTTGTGGGCTAGTTCCAATGCCAGAGCCAGACGCATAAAAAAATCCGACGCCTATTCAGGCATCGGATTTTGATTTCTTGCGGCCAAAGGTCAAACAATGAGGCTTAACTGATCGGCATTAGCCGCATGGCGCCCTTTTTTATTAACGTTTATTGGTATTGAGAGTACGGATTGCCCTGGAACTGGTTGTTCTGCTGTGGCGCCTGTTGCTGGGCACCTGGCTGGCCATACTGCTGGCCTGGGATTGGACCGAGGTTCACTTCAACGCGACGGTTCTGGGCACGGCCGTTAACGTCTGCGTTACTGGCAATCGGGTTATCCGGGCCGGCACCGCGTGCAGTCAGGTTGGCACCATTGACACCCTGGGACGTCAGGTAGTTGGCCACGCTCTGCGCACGACGCTGGGACAGGTCCATGTTCAACTGGCGGCTGCCGGTGCTATCGGTGTAACCAACGATCTGAATGGTATTCTGGTTGAACTGCTTGAGCGAGTTGGCCAGGTTGTTCAGAGGCTGGTAGAAGCTGCTGGAGATCGCGTCCGAGTTGGTCGCGAAAGTGATGTTGCCCGGCATGATCAGCTTGATCTGGTCGCCCTGTCGCTGAACTTCAACACCGGTATTGGCCATGCTTTCACGCAGTTTCTTTTCCTGCTGGTCGGCGTAGTAGCCATAGCCCGCAGCACCGGCGCCCGCAACCACGGCACCGATCAGTGCGCCCTTGCCACGGTTGTTATGGTCGATGGCCGCGCCCGCCAACGCACCCGCCAGGGCACCCAGGCCACCGTACTTGGCGGTCTTGCTCATACCGCCGGACTGGTTACTCGCCTGTCCCTGGCTGCTGCCGTCATAAGGGTTAGGTGATGCGCAGCCGGACAACAAGGCTACAGCGGTAGCAACAACAAGCAGACGACGCGAAGTGAACATGGGGGAGCTCCTACTTTTGCATTCTAAGGTGCAAAGGACATTGGCAATGGACCTGTGCCGAGTTTGGAACGCGACAAACGGTAAAAATTCCGTGGCTACAGAAACCGTAGCAGACGCACGCTGAACACGACCTGAGTTTTTCCGACAAGGCGTGCCTGCTATAGAACAGCACCTGCCTGGCAATTATTGCGTTACGCCCGCACAAAAGGGTTCTCGCGCATTTCATCACCCAGCCGGGTATCGGGGCCGTGACCGGTCACCACCGTCGCGCCCTCATCCAAGGTATACAAGCGCTGCTTGATCGAACGCACAATGGTCGCCTGGTCCCCGCCCCACAAATCTGTTCGCCCGATACCGCGACGAAATAGCGTGTCACCCGCAATCAGCAGCTTGGCATCGGCAAACCAAAAGCTCATCGACCCCGGCGTATGCCCCGGTGTGTGCAACGCCACACCGCAGCCGCAGGCCAATTCTTCATCATCTTCCAGCCAGCGATCAGGCGAAGGCACCGGGGTGTAGGGAACGCGAAACATCTGGCATTGCATTTCCAGATTGTCCCAGAGGAATTGATCTTCCTTGTGCAAGTGCAACGTGGCGCCGGTCTTCTCTTTCAACTGACCGGACGCCAGGAAGTGATCGAGATGGGCATGGGTGTGGATAATGCTCACGACCTTGAGGCCCAATGCATCAAGGCGCGCCAGGATCAGCTCATGGTTGCCACCCGGGTCGACCACGATGGCTTTTTTGCTGATCGGGTCGCCGATGATGGTGCAGTTGCACTGCAAAGGGCCGACCGGAAAGGTCTCGCGGATGACTGCAGCGTGTTCAATATTCATCAGTGCTCCAGCAGGCTCTATGGCATATTCGGCACAGAGTATGGTTGACGACACCCCTGACCCGAAAGGGAGCATTGCGTCCCGAGTACCAACGGCTATGCTTTCCAAGCGCCATTGAAGAACCATCCAAGACCGCAACCGCGCCGCGCTGGAGCGAGCCCCATGGCGAATCAGCTGATCATCTGCGAGCACTGCGACTGTGTGTACGAAAAAGTCACGCTCGCCAAACATCAAAAAGCCCATTGTGTGCGCTGCGCGGGCGTACTCCAGCGTTACAACGGTCTGTCAGTACAACAACGTCTCGCCCTGACCGTTACCGCCGCCGTGTTATGGACTTTCGCCAATTTCTATCCGGTGATGAGCATCAGCCTGCAAGGCCTGAAAAACAGCGCCACCCTGTGGGATTCAGTGGTTGCGCTGAGCCTGGGGCCGATTACCTTTATCGCCTTGGTGGCCGCTATTTCCATCATCATCGCACCGGTGTTTCAGCTATTGCTGCTGACCTGGGTGCTGAGTTTCGCCCTCTCGGGCAGACGTTCGCCCGCCTTCAAGCTATGCATGCGCTGGCTGGAAGCGCTCAGACCCTGGAGCATGCTGGAAGTGTGCCTGCTCGGTGCGATGGTGGCCGTGTTCAAGCTGGCCGGTATGCTGGATGTGATCCCCGGCACCGGGCTATTTGCCCTGGCGGCGCTCAGCCTGTTGCTGATCCGCATTGCCGGTCGTGACGTGCGCGATCTGTGGGACGCCGTATGAACCCGCCACCGACGGCCAGCGAGCTTAACCTGTGCCTGTGCCACAGTTGCGGCCTGTCTGCCGACATCAGCACCGGCGCGCCGGAATGCCAGCGCTGTGACGCCCCCCTGCACCGGCGCAAAGTCAACTCGCTGACCCGTACCTGGGCCTATATGCTGACGGCGCTGGTGTTTTATGTACCGGCCAACCTGCTGCCTGTGATGAACACCACCATGCTCGGTTCAGGCGCGGACAGCACCATCATGAGCGGCGTGCTGGAGTTCTGGCAGCATGGTGCGTGGGACATTGCGCTGATTATTTTCATCGCCAGCATCGCGGTGCCGGGCATCAAGTTTGTGTCATTGACACTGCTGCTGGTCACCGTGCAGCGCAACAGCCGCTGGGCGCGCAAGGAACGCTCGAAGCTGTTTCGGTTTGTCGAACTGATCGGCTACTGGTCCATGCTCGACGTGATCGTGGTTGCGCTGGTGGCCGCGCTGGTCAAGTTCCAGGCCCTGGGCACCATCGAGCCACGCCTGGGCATTCTGTTTTTCGGGCTGGTGGTGGTGTTTACCATGCTGGCCGCCATGAGCTTCGACCCGAGGCTGATCTGGGAAACCCCACACACCAAGGATACCTCGGATGACGTCCCCCACCCCTGACACCCCGCCATCCCCTGGCTCGCCGGCCGTCAAGACTCGGCGTTTCAGCGTTTCGCTGGTTTGGATCGTACCGATCGTTGCGGTGTTAGTGGGGATTTCACTGGTGGTTCACAGCGTGCTCCAGCAAGGCCCGACTATCATCCTTAGCTTCAAGACAGGCAGTGGCCTGACCGCGAATAAAACCGAGGTTAAATACCGCAACGTGGTGATCGGCCAAGTGACCGAAGTGGCCTTGAGTGACGACCAGAAAAGCGTCAACGCCACCGTAAAGCTGGCCAAGCAGGCCGACAGCTTTACTCGCGCCGACTCGCAGTTCTGGGTGGTACGCCCGCGCATCGGCGCCGGCGGCGTGTCCGGCATCGACACCCTGCTCTCCGGCGACTACATCGGCGCCGACATTGGCCAGTCCGACACCCGCGCCAAACAGTTCACCGGCCTGGAAAACCCGCCGCCCATCACTTACGGCGAACCGGGCAAACGCTTCACCCTGCACGCGCAGAACCTGGGTTCGCTGGATATCGGCTCGCCGGTGTATTACCGCAAAATCGAGGTCGGCCAGGTCGTGGCGTACAAGCTGGATGCCGAAGGCAAGGGCGTCGATATCGAGGTGTTCGTGCACGCGCCCAACGATGTCTACGTCACCGAGAATACGCGGTTCTGGAACGCCAGCGGCATTGACCTGAGTGTGGGCGCCAATGGCTTCGCGCTGAAAACCGAATCACTGTCGTCCATGCTGGTCGGCGGTATCGCTTTCCTGGCACCGCCTTACAGCCCCAATGACAAGCCGGCCGGTGAAGAGCGCACGTTTGAACTGTTCGACGATCAGCTCGCCGCCCTCGCCCCGCCCAATGGCCAGGGGCAATACATGAGCCTGCGCTTCGACCAGGCGCTGCGGGGGCTCAAGATCGGCGCACCGGTGGAATTCCTAGGCGTCGCGTTTGGCAAGGTGGTGTCGATCAACCTGGATTTCGACGCGAAGAAGCGCAGCTTTCCGCTCAACGTCGGCATCGTGATCTACCCGCAATTGCTCGGTCAGGCCCATACCAAGTTGCTCAAGACGATGAACCATGACCCCAATGACGAAGCCGCCGGTGTGCGCCTGATCGGTTCGTTTATCGAAAACGGCCTGAGGGCCCAGGCGCGCAGCGGCAATTTGCTGACCGGCCAGTTGTATATCGCCCTGGACTTCTACCCGAAAGCCGAGAAGGTGGCGTTCGATCCCAAAGCCCGTCCGGTCAGCATTCCCACGATTCCTGGCAACCTGGAACAGTTGCAGGAAAAATTCGAAAATATCGTCAACAAGATCAACCAGTTGCCGATCGAACGTATCGCCGGCAACCTCGACAGCAACCTCGTGGAATTGCGCAAAGGACTGACCCAGTTCAACGCCAAGACCTTGCCCAGCGTCCAGAACACCCTGGCTGACGTAAGCAAGACGTTGCAATCGGCCAACTCGACCCTGGCCGAAGACTCACCGCAACGCGAGCAACTGACCCAGACCCTGGATGAACTGGGTCGCATGTCGCGTTCCTTGCGCGAGCTATCGGACTACCTGGGCCGACACCCGGAATCACTGATTCGCGGCCGCCCCGACAACGCCGCCCCGTTGGACCTGCAAGGGCCGCCGCGCAAATGAACCGTGGAGCAAGCGCCATGACGTTAACGTTGAAAATCACCCTGCTCAGCGCATTGCTCGCGCTGGGGGCATGCAGCAGTACACCGATTACTTTTCATACCCTGACCCCGGCGCAGTGGAGCAATACCACCGGGGCCGCCGCGGGTGGGATAAAAATCGAAAGTATCAGTGTGCCGCCACAAGTCGACCGTCCGCAGATAGTGATTCGCCAAGGCAACAGTGGCGTGGCGATCCTGGACACCCAGTGGTGGGCTGCCAGCCTGGTGGATGAGTTGAGGAGCGCGCTGGTGGATCAATTGGCGAACAGCAACCCTCGGCAACCCATGCTGTTGCGCGTTGAGGTGCAGCGCTTTGACTCCGTGCCCGGCCAGTACGCACTGCTCGACGTCAAATGGCGTCTGCGGTCAGCCAGCGGCAGTGATCGCGCGCCACTGACCTGCCGCACCACCTTGCAGTCGCCGGCCGGCGCGAGCATTGACGACCTGGTGCTCGCCCACCAGAACAATCTCAAACGCTTCGCGGCGCAGATTCTTCAGGCAGTCGACAGGTCGTCCAACCAGTGCCCAAGCGCGCCATAGACGTCGGAGGGTCTACGCCAGCAGGCCCATTGCCTTGGCACGGGCCACCGCCTGGGTCCGCCGCTCCACCCCCAACTTGCTGTTGATGTGGCTGGCGTGTGTCTTCACGGTGTGCAGTGAGATGAAGAGCTGGTTACTGATTTCCTGATTCGAGCAGCCTTGGGCAATCAGTTTCAGCACCGCCAACTCACGCGCGCTCAAGGTTTCGTGAGCCGGCGCTATCTCAGGTGTCACGATCGTCGGTAGACGCACCAGCAAACTCTGGTTCAGCGGACCCTGCGCATCCTTGCCCAGTTGCTCGCGCATCCAGCCAGGGTGCCCTTCCAGCAAGCGCTGGAAAGGTTGCAACGCCCCTCCGGCGCCGGCCTCAAGGGCCTGGACCAGAACCGCGCGCGCCTTGGCTTCCTGGCCACTTTCCAAGAGCAACTGGGCCTGCTGCGTCAGCGCCATCAGTGCAATCATCTGGCGGCCGCTGTTGTGCGCCTGCTGCGCCAACGCTGCAAGCCGTTGCAATGCCGCAACGGGTTGATGGCGAGTGGCATCCAGCGCCGCTTGTTGAAGCTCGATATGTTGTGGCAGGTGCGGGTGAAATTCCGGCGCGGCGGCGGCCTGCTCGCCGTTGTAGGTTTGCCCCAGGCGCATCAGCCAGGCGTCGGCCAAATCGGTGCGGCCCTGGGCCAGCCACAGCTCGCATTTAATCAGGGTGATCATTGCCAGGTAGTAGATCGGCGGCACGTCCCAGATATGCATCAGGCGCTCGGCCTCGGCGAGTTCAGCAAAGGCTTTGGCGAAGTCACCACGGCGGCCTTCGAAATTGGCGATCACGCAATGCCCGATCAACACACTGATGTCGCGGCAGGCACGGGCTTCGACGAGCCCGGCGCGCAAGCGGGCGAGTCCGGCTTCGGGTTGTAGCCGCACCAGCAGCAAAAAACCTTCGTAGAGTGACAACCGCGCGCGCACCGCGTACAACCGCTGCGGCGCTAAGCCCTGCAGGCGTTGCAGGCCCTGATGCACTTCATCCAGGGAGCGCAGGATTTCACCGCGGGCCTGTAACACCCGCGCACGATCGTAATGGGCCAGGGCCTCGAACAATGGGTTGCCGACGCGCTGCGCCAACTCCAGGGATTCGCGATTCAAGCCACGCGCACGCCACAGGTCGGCATCGACAATGGCCAGGTTGGAAAGGGTCGACAGGCACATCAACCGCTGGCCGTAACGCCGTTGCGGCAGGCTTTCCAGCGCCTGGCTGCAATAGCGCTGGGTCAGCTCGCGATCGCCCCGGCCCCGGGCGATGATCCCGCTCAGCGCCAGCCACTGTGCCAGCATCGATTTTTGTGCGGTGGCCGACGGTGCTGGCAGGAAGCGGCTGAGGTAGCTGGATAATTCTTCCGCCGCATCCAACTGGCAGGCCAGACCCAAGGCCCAGCTGTAGAGCACGATCAGGCGCGGCGTGCTGATCAGCAAGCTGTCGGGCAAGTCCATTTTCCAACGCAGCAGCATGCCCACATTCTGCTCGGCCAGCAGTTGCTCTTCGGACAGGTTCTGAACCAGGTTGGCGGCGACATCCAGATGGCCGGCGCGCAACGCTTGCTCCACTGCCTCATCGATCAAGCCCTGGGCATTGAACCAGCGGCACGCGCGTAGGTGCAGGCTGGCCGGCGGCAGCACATTGCTGCTGGCGCGGCGGGTGCGCAGCAGGTCTGAAAACAAATGGTGATAACGGTACCAGTGGCCCTGCTCGTCCAGGGGCACCAGGAACACTTGGTGGGCTTGCAGGTAACGCAGGATTTCAGCGCTGTCATGGGCTTCGCGCACCGCGTCGCAGAGTTCGCTGCAAAACCGATCCTGAGGGGCCGTGTCGTACAAAAACGCCTGTACCTCGGCCGGGAGGCAGTCGATCACCTCTTCCAGCAGGTAATCACGGATCAGCCCTTCGCCGCCATGCAGGCTCTGCGGCAATGCACCGTCGTTGCCGGCCTCGGAAGCGGCGAGCAACCAGAAGCGCAGCCCGGCAACCCAGCCTTCGCTACGGCGGATCAGGTTGTCGAGGGCTTCGCCGCGCAAGGAACTGCTGTGGCGATCCAGCACCGCCAGGGATTCGCTGTGCGTCAGGCGCAAATCCTGTTCGTGCAACTCCAGCAGGTGGCGCGATAAACGCAGCCGCGCCAGATGCCAGTCCGGGCGCTGACGGCTGGTGACCAGCACGACCAGGCCATCGGGCAAATGGTTGAGGAAAAACTGCAGGCAACGGTCGAGCACGGGCCCCTGGGCCAGATGGTAGTCATCCAGTACCAATAACAACGGCGCGCGCGGGGACAGGTGCACGGTCAGCTCATCGAGCAGGCCGTCCAGCCATTCTTCAAAGGCAAAGGGTTGGTGACGCTGGCGCATTTTCAGCAGCCCCAGGGATTGGGCGCCGAGTTGCGGGAAAAATTGCTGCAGACCCTCGAGCAGGCGCTCAAGGAAACGGCCGGGGTCGTTATCCCGTGGGCTCAGGCCCAGCCACAGGCTTTGCCAATGGGCCGGCAGGCTCTGGCAGAACTCCACCGCCAACGAACTCTTGCCGAACCCTGCGGGTGCACTCACCAGCAGCAGCCGCCCTTCCAGGCCAGCACTCAGGCGTTCGCACAGGCACGGACGCAGCACATAGCCGTCAGGCAGCGGTGGCCTGTAGAAGCGACCCTCCAGCGTGGGGATTACCGCACTGGCAGGCCCTTGGATTCGGGACAGATCAGTCATCGCCGGGCTCTTGTAGAAGGCTGTTGTCGGCATTGCAGATGTCCGCAGACTAGCGGTAAAAGCAGCAGGTTTGTAGATCTTTGCAACATTTGCCTGAAAAGAACTGCGACAAAAAAATTCGCCACACAAAAAAGCCCCGAACGGGTCGGGGCTTTTTTCCAAGGAGGCTGCCTCGGTTAACTCAGCCTAGCGCACGCCGTCCTGACGCAGCGCCGCTGGGGTGAAGTCGCTGGTGGTGGCGGTGAAGCCGAAGTCATACGCCTGCTTCTCTTCGTTCTTCATGCCCAGTGCAAGGTAGCGGCCGGACTGCAGGTCGTAGAGGGTTTCCAGGGCGTACCACGGCACTTGCTTGTCGTAGTAGTTCTCAGCATGCGCTTCAGCCACGCGCCACAGTTGGCCACGGCCATCGTAGTGGTCGATGACGGCTGCTTGCCAGGTGTCTTCGTCGATGAAGAAATCACGCTTGGCGTAGATGTGGCGCTGACCTTCTTTCAAGGTGGCGACTACATGCCAGACGCGGCGCAGCTCGTAGCGAGCCAGGTCCTGGTTGATGTGGCCGGCCTTGATGATGTCTGCGTACTTGAGCTTCGGATCGTCGATCTTGTAGCTGTTGGAGGCGATGTAGATTTCTTTCTTGCCTTCCAGCTTCCAGTCGTAGCGGTCCGGTGCGCCGTTGTACATGTCGAGGTTATCGGAGGTACGCAGGCCATCGGCCGCGGTACCCGGACCGTCATAGGACACTTGCGGTGCCCGGCGCACACGGCGTTGGCCGGCGTTGTAGACCCACGCCGAACGTGGCTCCTTCACTTGGTCCAGGGTTTCGTGCACCAGCAGCACACCACCGGCCAGACGGGCCGGCGCGGTCACTTGCTGCTTGAAGTAGAACAGCACGTTGCCCGGATTTTTCGGGTCGAAGTCTTTCATTTTGTCGCGGAACACGAACTGGTCTTTGAAATACACCAGGCTGAAAGAGCCGTTGGTTTGCGGCGTAGCCTGGGTTACCAAGCGGGTCACGCTGCCCCCGCGATAGCGAGTGATGTGGTTCCAGATCACCTCCACGCCGCTTTTCGGAATAGGGAACGGCACGGCGGTTTCGAAATTTTCCAGGCCGTTACCGCCAGATACCAGGTTAGTGGTGGTGGCGTTCTTCTTGATGGCCGCGAACACATCCGCTGGCACCGTAGCGCCGCGATGGGTTGGGTAGACCGGCATCTTGAAGGTGTCCGGGTAACGCTTGAACATCGCGTACTGCCCCGGCGCCAGCTTGTCTTTGTACTGCTCGACATTTTGCGCGGTGATGGTGAATTGCGGCTGTTCACTGGCGTAAGGATTGGCCAGGAATCCGCGGGCGTCGACAGCGCCAGCGTTGGTTGGCAGCGGCGACCATTTAGGAATGGTGCCTGCGGCGTTACCGGCCATTTCAGCGCCCATCGGGGTAAGACTCGTGCCCAGCTTCGCGGCTTCATCCGCCGAGACGGCCGCCATGACGTTGCTCGCCAGGATCGACAGCCCAAGCACACCTACGTGCAACAGACTTTTGGTTATTTTCATGTTCTGGTCTTCCTGAAAATACAGTGTGCTTAGAAGTTCACGCCAAGGCTGAGCGCAACAAAATCGCGGTCATTCACGGTCGTGAAATCACCTCCGAAGAAGTTGGTGTAGTTCAGGCTGGCGGTGTAGGTGTTCTGGTATTCGGCGTCCAGGCCGAGGCTGACGGCTTTGCGACCTTCTTCGAAGTTAGCGCCTGGGCCAGGGGAATAACCCTTGACGTCATGAGACCAGGCCACGTTCGGCTTGAGGTTCACACCCGCGAAGGCATCCGGGTATTCCCAGATAGCCCGACCGCGATAGCCCCAGGAAGTGGCGGTGGTGAAACCATCATTGTTGCAGTTGGTGTTCAGGCCGTTGGCGTTGCCCAAGCCAGCGCCTTGAGCCGTAGAGAGGTTGAGTGCTGCACAAGCATTGTTCGGAAGTGTGCCTGGACCAAAGACCGGGTCACGACCGTAACGCACGTCCGATTTGCTCTCTAGGCCACCCACATGGGTAACACCGACTTCACCCACCAACGTCAAGCGGCTCGCGCCCATGACTTGGTCGAAGAAGTGAGTAAAGGTGGTTTGGAACTGGGAAATTTCCTTACGACGATAGCCATGCAGGTCTTGGCCTGGGCTGCCATTGAGCAAGGATGCGTTACCCAATACTGGCCCGCCAATCGGCTTGACGCCCGCGAACAGTATATCGGTAGAGTTCAACTGCACCGGCGCATTGGGACGGTAGCTCAACTCACCACTCCACGCGGTACCCGTAGGCAACGTGGTGGAGAAGCTCAAACCGTAGAGCCGGATGTCTTCTGGGTATTCGATGAAGTAATTGGAGTTGCCCGCGACAACCAATGGGCGCAACTGTGGCGGCAGTCCAGGCGTAGGACCGGTAAAGGCCGATTGCGGAGCACCCTGCGCACTGAAAATCGGCGCACGGCTGTGATAGTTCATAAAGTAGGCGCCGAACTCTGTGTCCAACGGCTCGAAGTTGTAATGGAACGCGACGCCGAATTGGCCGCTGTCACGCGCATCACGGTCGGGCCCACGACGAACCAGCACGCCCTCGTTGTTGACGTCAACACCCGCAGCCGCCAACCCTGGGTTAAGTGCGGCCGGTAGCGTACGGCGGCTATTCAGCACGCGAAGGTTGTCTTTACAGCCATCAGACACAATGTCCGGCTGCGAGAAGAACGTACCGCAGTTATCGGTAACCGTCTGGTCCCACTCCAACTGATAGAACGCTTCCGCCGACAAGTTATCGGTCAGCGTCTGCGACACATAGAACATGTTGACCGGAATCAAGCCCTCCTTGATTTCAGCCCCCGGACGACGAAACGCAGACACGTCGATCGGGTTGATGGAGTTGATGCCGCCGCCGATGAAGGTACTTTCACCCCAGCTCACTACCTGCTTACCGAATCGCACGTTACCCGGCTGATCGGCAATGCTGTAGTTGTGGTAGATGAACGCATCGAGAATTTGCCCGCCCGAGGACTTGGCGCCCTCTTTGCGGTTGCTGTTGCTGATGTCCTTGAACTCGCGACTCTCGTCCTGGAGTTCGAAGTCATACCAGTACTTGCCACGCACAAATACGCCGGTGTCGCCGTATTTCAGCTCCAGATCATGGATGCCCTTGAAGATTTTCGAGAACGTCTCACCACGCTTGAAGTTCAGGTGGCCGTCATCGGACGTCTGGGACAGACCATTGCCACCATTGTTGGCGCCGATCAGATCCTGATTGGGCTTGGCTGTCGACCAGCTCGCACCCACGGAAAGAGACGAGTCAAAACTCCCTTCGATTTCACCGATATTGAAACTGACGCCGAATGCGGGCCCGGCGAGCGTAGAGGCGAGACTGACGGCCAGGGGCAGTTTTGCCCGGCGCCAGAACTGGTTTACTGAGGTCATCGACGCTACTCCATGTGCATTATTGTTATGGCAGTGAGTTCGTTCTTTGATGCTTGTAACGGCCGGAATACAACGATTCCAATGCCGGACTGCAACTGAACCTCCATGGTCCGCAGCACCGCATCCTTGAAAAACTCTGGAAGGGACTATAGCCAGCAGGGGGTAGTGCTTGATCCCTCTAAAGTGTGATTTGCATCACCAACCCGTCTGCCACGACCCTTTCGCCATGTCGGCGAAGGCCGACCCGGGAAGGATGGCTGAAAATTGGCAAATCACAAGTAAAGGCGCCAGATAGAGCATTGCCGTGCCCGGACGGGCACGGCGAGGGGCTTCAAAGGGTGGACAGGAACGTGCTGTTGTTGGCCTGCCATTCGATGATGTCAATGCGGATACGTTTTTTGTCGAGCTTGCCGACGCTGGTCTTGGGAATTTCAGTAACAACAGCGATCTGGCTTGGGATCGCCCACTTGCTCAAGTGGCCCAACTCCACGAACGGCTTGAGGTGTTCCTTGAGCTCGCGGGCCCCTATCACATGGCCATCATGCACCACCAACAACGCAAACGGACGCTCCCCCCATTGCGGATCGGCGATGCCCACCACCGCTACTTCGCGTACCGCCGGGTGACGGCTGACCAGGTCTTCGAGGGCCAAGGAAGAGATCCACTCGCCGCCGGTCTTGATCACATCCTTGATGCGGTCGCGGATATCGATCACGCCAAAGGCGTCCAGCGTCGCCACGTCGCCGGTGTGCATCCAGCCGCCCGCCCACAGCTCGGCGCCTTTCTGCGGCTCGTTGTAATAACCTTCGGTCAGCCACGGTGCACGTAATACCAGTTCGCCCTGGGACTCGCCGTCGGCGGGCAGGAAATGGCCGTCGCCGTCGATGATCGCGGCTTCCACCAACGGCCCGGGCACGCCGGCCTTGATGCGATAGGTGGTGCGCTCATCCTCGGTGCCCGCCATCAGCTCTTCGTTGAGGTGCGCGCAGGACACCAGCGGCCCAGTCTCGGACATGCCATAGGCGGCGGTCAGTTGAATGCCACGGGCCTTGGACGCTTCATACAAAGTGCGGTTGAGCGCGCTGCCGCCAATGACGATTTTCCAACCGCCAAAATCCACGTCCTGGGCGGCTTTTGCATTGAGCACCATTTGCAGGATGGTCGGCACGCAATGGGAGAAAGTGACCTTTTCCTTGCGCCACAGCTCCACCAGGTATTCCGGTTCGTAGCGGCCGGGGTAGACCTGCTTCAGGCCAAGCATGGTCGCCACGTACGGCAGGCCCCAGGCGTGTACGTGGAACATCGGCGTGATCGGCATGTACACATCATTCGTGCCCAATAGCCGCACGCTGTCGACGCTCCCCATGATGGTGGCCACGCCGATGGTGTGCAGCACCAGTTGGCGATGGGTGAAATACACGCCCTTGGGATTGCCGGTGGTACCGGTGGTGTAGAAGGTGGTGGCGACGGAGTGTTCGTCGAAGTCCTGGAAGTCGTACTTCGGGCTGGCGGCGGCGAGCAGGGTTTCGTACTCGCCCACCAGGTCTGGCAGCTCGGCGGTCTTGGCCTCGCCATCGGTGAGCAGCAACGTCTTGTCGACGGTAGTGAGTTGCCCGGCAATGGCCTGGTAAAGCCCCACG
Organism: Pseudomonas sp. EA_15y_Pfl1_P101; assembly: GCF_963970835.1. Lineage (NCBI taxonomy): Bacteria > Pseudomonadati > Pseudomonadota > Gammaproteobacteria > Pseudomonadales > Pseudomonadaceae > Pseudomonas > Pseudomonas sp. EA_15y_Pfl1_P101. The sequence continues at coordinate 412,883 of NZ_CAXAPA010000001.1, forward strand.
AACTCGCTGTTGACCAATACAAAGCGGTCCTCGGCGTGGTTCATGGTGTAGAGGATCTGCTCCGGCGACAGGCGCACGTTGATGGTGTGGATCACCGCACCAATCATCGGAATGGCGAACATGCATTCCAGGTAGCGATGGCTGTCCCAGTCCATCACCGCCACCGTGTCACCGGCCTTGACCCCGGCTTCTGTCAGCACATTGGCCAGGCGAGCGACCCGCTCGATCAGGGTTGGATAGGTGTAGCGCAATTTATCGCGGTAGACGATTTCCCGGGTTTTCTCGTAGCGGGTCCCGGACATCAGCAGGCGCTTGATCAGCAGCGGGTATTGGTACGCACCTTCGGCGGGCGGAATGACACGGGTCTGCAACATACGAATCCCTTTTATGACTGCACGGTCTTGGCTTGAAGACCTGCACTTTAGAGACCTTATGTTTCAGCCAAATCAGCCAAAGGAATGATTTGCAGAACCCAGCGAATGCTAGCTTTGCGCCAGCACTGAAGCCTTACTAAGATCCAATGCGGCGGTGCTCACTCGAGAATGTCGTTTACTTCATGCTGGTAAACGCCAGTTTCACCCCAATCGCAATCAACACCGCACCCATGGTCCGATCAAACCAATGCCCCATCCGCGCAAACCCGGCGCGCACGCGTTGCTGGCTGAACAACATCGCCACCAGGCAGAACCACAGCGCCGTAGCCACCGCCAGGTACACGCCGTAACCGGCCTGGACCGCCAGTGGCGTGTGCGGGTTGATCACCACGGTGAACAACGACAAGAAGAACAACGTGGCCTTGGGGTTCAAGCCATTGGTCACAAAACCTGCGGTAAACGCGCCACGGGGCGTGCGTTCGCCCGCTTCGCGATGCAATTCACCCTCGCCCGTGGGCTTGGCCGGCTGCGCGCGCAAGGCCTTGAAGCCGATGTACAGCAAGTAGGCGGCCGCCGCCCATTTCAGCGCGTTGAACAGCACGATGGATTGGGACACGATCAAGCCGATACCGAGCAACGAATAACCCACATGCAGGAAAATAGCCGAGCCCACGCCCAGCGCAGTCCAGGTCCCGGCGCGACGGCCGTGGGTCACGCTCTCACGCACCACCACCGCGAAATCCGGGCCGGGGCTGGCCACCGCCAATAAGTGAATCAGCGCTACGGTCAAAAACTCGGTGGCGTACATACTCACTCCATTAAGTAACGGATTATTTCATCTGATAGTCTCGACAGATTACGCCTTCAAACCCTGTCGCAAAAGGTACAGTTGATGACGAACAATCGCCGCGCCGTCTTCCTTGATCACCCGTCGCTGGATTTGGGGGACCTCGACCTCAGCGAACTGCGCAACAGCTTCAGCGACCTGCACTTGTTCAGCGACACCACGCCGCTGAACGTGATCGAACACCTGCAAGGCGCTCAGGTTGCGATCAGTAACAAGATCGCCCTCAACAGCGAAACCCTGGCGGCCTGCCCGGCGCTCAAGCTGATCCTGGTGTCCGCCACCGGCACCAATAACGTCGACCTCGAGGCCGCCCGCGCGCACGGCATTACCGTGAGCAATTGCCAGGGCTACGGCACGCCGTCCGTGGCGCAGCACACGATCATGCTGTTGCTCAACCTGGCGACGCGCTTGAAGGATTATCAACGGGATGTGGGCGCCGGTCAGTGGCAGCAAGCCAAACAGTTCTGCCTGCTGGACCATCCGATTGTCGAGCTGGAAGGTAAAACCCTTGGCTTGCTCGGCCACGGTGAATTGGGAAGCGCGGTCGCGCGCCTGGCTGAAGCCTTTGGCATGCGCGTGTTACTGGGAGCCATTCCGGGCCGCCCGGCCCGCGCTGATCGCGTTCCCCTGGATGAGCTGTTGGCGCAGGTTGACGCGCTCACCTTGCACTGCCCCCTCAACGACCACACCCGCGACGTAATCGGCGCCCGCGAGCTGGCGCTGCTCAAGCCCGGCGCGTTTGTGCTCAACACCGCGCGCGGTGGCTTGATCAACGAGCAAGCCTTGGCCGATGCGTTACGTAACGGCCACCTGGGCGGCGCGGCGACCGATGTGCTGAGCGTAGAGCCGCCGGTGAACGGCAACCCGCTGCTGGCCGGCGATATTCCCCGGCTGATCGTGACCCCGCACAATGCCTGGGGCAGTCGCGAGGCGCGCCAGCGCATTGTCGGCCAGTTGGCGGAAAACGCCCGGGGCTTTTTCAGCGGCGCCCCGCTGCGCGTCGTGAGTTGATAAACTGCGCCCCTTTTCGAGGAGCAGACCATGGATCCGCGCAGTGAAGTACTGCTTCGTCAGGCCGAACTTTTTCAAGGCAACCTGCTGTTGGTAGGTTTGCCCGCCGACGACCTGCTCGGTCGCCTACCCAACGCGCACGGCTGGTGCTGGCATGCCGGCGACCAAGCGGCGCTGGACGCACGCTTCCCCGAGCGCTGCCAATTTGGCGTGAATGTGCCTGAGCGCGAATTCGACGCGGCGGTGATCTTCCTGCCCAAGTCCAAGGACCTCACCGACTACCTGCTTAACGCCGTGGCCGCGCGCCTGCCCGGCGCCGAGGTGTATCTGGTGGGTGAGAAAAAAGGCGGTATCGAAAGCGCCGCCAAGCAGATGATTCCCTTTGGCAAACCGCGCAAGCTCGACAACGCGCGGCATTGCCAACTGTGGCAAGTCACCGTGGCCAATGCCCCACAAGCGGTCGAGCTGGAGAGCCTGGCTCAGGTGTTCGACGTGCCTTTGGCTGAAGGGCCACTCAAGGTGGTGAGCTTGCCCGGTGTGTTCAGCCATGGTCGCCTGGATCGCGGCACCGAGCTGTTGCTGGAGCACCTGGATAAACTGCCGAGCGGCCATCTGCTGGACTTCGGTTGCGGTGCCGGTGTGCTGGGTGCTGCGGTAAAACGCCGCTACCCGCACAACACCGTAACGATGCTCGACGTGGATGCGTTTGCCGCCGCCAGCAGTCGTCTGACCCTGGCCGCCAATGGCCTGGAAGCCGAGGTGCTGACCGGTGATGGCATTGACGCAGCGCCGATGGGTTTGAACGCGATCCTGACCAACCCGCCGTTCCATGTCGGGGTGCACACCGATTACTTCGCCACAGAAAACCTGCTGCGAAAAGCCAGCAAACATCTGGCAAAAGGCGGCGAACTGCGCGTAGTCGCGAACAGCTTCCTCAAGTACCAACCCTTGATTGAAGAGCACTTGGGTATCTGTGCGGTCAAGGCCGAAGGCAATGGTTTTCGCATCTACCGTGCCAAGCGCGGCTGACGGGCGTTTGAAAAAGAAGGCTTGCCGAATGGATTTTGCCTAGGCAGAATCCGCTCCGTCCTAGGGGAGTAGTCTCCCACGAGCGCCACGCTCGTCCGGCATACGTCAACATACTTGGTCAACAGACCATGGCGTATGCGACCCAGGAGTCCGCACAGACGGACCGGGGTTTGACAAGACCTATGACACGCACACCTTACCCGGGGCGGGAAGGCTGTACGTGTCATAGCCGTGTCGACCCGCCCCTGGAAACCTACCTGATGCTGGATTCATTACTCGTTCCTACTGCAGTCGTTGCCTTGGCCGAAATCGGCGACAAGACGCAACTGCTCGCGCTCATCCTTGCTGCTCGCTTTCGCAAGCCCTGGCCGATCATCGCCGGCATCGTTGCCGCGACCCTGGCCAACCACGCGGCCGCAGGTGCCGTTGGCGCCTGGTTCGGAAGTTTCTTCTCGGACGCGGTATTGCACTGGATCCTGGCGGCAAGCTTCTGCGCCACGGCCCTGTGGACCCTGGTACCGGACAAACTCGACGATGACGAAGCCAGCACCACGCGTAAATTCGGGCCGTTCCTGACCACACTGATTGCGTTCTTCCTCGCCGAGATCGGAGACAAGACGCAGATCGCCACGGTCATGCTGGCGGCGCAGTATCCGGAACTCTGGCTGGTGATTATCGGGACGACCGTGGGCATGCTGATTGCCAACGTGCCGGTGGTATTGGCGGGTAATTTTGCGGCGGAGAAACTGCCGTTGACCTTGATTCGCCGGTTGGCAGCTACGGCGTTTTTCATCCTGGCTATCGTGGCAGTGTACAAGGCCATGCAAAGCAGCGGATGGGTCTGACTACAAGCTGCAAGCTGCAAGACGGTAGCAGTACCTTTTCTTGCAGCTTGAAGCTTGCCGCTAAAACCCTAAGACTTCCTGGCCTGCTGGTAAAGCGGCATCACCTTCGGAATCGCCGCCTGCAACGAGGCAATCCGGCTGTCGGAAGCCGGGTGAGTACTCATGAACTCCGGCGGTGCGCCTTCCGAAGCCTTGGCCATTTTGTTCCACAGCGTGATGGCCGCGTTCGGGTTGTAGCCGGCGCGGGCCGACAGTTCCAGGCCGATCAAGTCCGCTTCGTTTTCATTGCTGCGGCTGTTGGGTAAGGTCATGCCGTAGTTGGCGACCGTGTCGGCCAGTGCCAGGCTGTCCTGGCCGAGGCCGAACAACGCACCGGCGCCCTGCTTGGCAATCTCGATCCCGTAGGCCTTGGACATGGCTTCGCGGCCATGCTCACGCAAGGCGTGGGCGATTTCATGGCCCATCACGGCGGCCAGTTCGTCATCCGTGAGCTTGAGGTTATCGATCAACCCGCTGTACACGAAGATCTTGCCGCCAGGCCCACAGTTGGCGTTCATCTCGTCGCTCTTGATCAGGTTCACTTCCCACTTCCACTGCGCAGCATCGGGGCGGAAGGTCGGCGCCTGGGCGATCAAACGCTTGGCAATGGCCTGCACGCGCTTGGCGTTGGCACTGGTCTTGTCCAACTGGCCTTTGCTGCTGGCTTCGCCCAACGTCTGCTGGTAGGACTGGGCATACATCTGGTCGACTTCCTGGCTCGACAGCATGCTGAACATGTACTGCTTGCGCTCCACTCCAACGGCACCGCCGCTGGTGGTATTGACCGACTGACACCCGGCCAGCAGCATCGCTGCAACCAAACCACTTATCACCAATGACTTCTTCATGAACACTCTCCCTGAAAATACGCCCTGAAACATGGCGCGTATCGTAGGCGCACATTTGTATCTGCGCCAGATACACCAGACGTGTAACTAACGATTTTCGGATACATCTCACCTATCCCATCAACGGCGGCGGGCATTCCATTCGCGACACCCCTGACATTTTTGTCGGAAAAATGCTCATGCCCAACGCGGCCGTGGCCGATACAAAAAGGCGGACCCTCCCCTCAGTGCCCGGAGCTTTTATGAAATTCAAGTCGATTCAATTTTCTGTCGCGGCACTGGCTGGCGCTATTGTCCTGAGTGTGGTCGCAGTGCTGGTGCTTTACGCCTTGTTTGCCGGCGCGCGAACCCAGGCGATGGTGCAGGAGCGCACCCAGGCTCAGTTCGAACAGATCGTCGAGCAACGCCTCACCGCCCTGGCGCACACCCAGGCCACGTTGATCCAGCGTGAGCTGGAAGCCCCGCTGGTGACTGCCAAGAGCCTGTCCACCGCCAACGCCCTGCTCGGCATGAAAGACGCTAATGGCGAACCTGCCCTGCAGGTCGGACGTGAACAATTGATCAACCTGCTGCATGAAACCGTGGTGCGCAACCCGAAGATCCTCGGTGCCTACATTGGCTGGGAGCCCAATGCCATTGATCACAACGACACGGCCTACGTGAACAGCCCCATTCTTGGCATAGGCGCAGACGGACGTTTCCTGCCGTGGTGGTACCGCAACGCGGATGGCAGCCTGGGCCTGGATAAACTCGCTGACGTGGCCGACCAGAAAATCCTCTCCACCGGGGTGCGTGCCAGCGAGTACTACCTGTGCTCCAGGGAAAGCAAAAAAGCCTGCGTCATCGACCCGGCCCCTTACAAGGTGGGCAATGCGATGGTGATGCTGGCTTCTTTTATCGAGCCGATCCTGATCGACGGCACCTTCCAGGGCATCGTCGGTGCCGATCTCTCGGTCAATTTCATCCAGGACATGCTCACCAGCGCCGATCAGAAACTCTACGACGGTGCCGGTGAACTGGCACTGATCTCCAGTAACGGACGCCTTGTGGCCTATACCAAGGACGCCAGCAAACTCGGCGAAAAAGCCAGCGACCTGCTCGACGGCAACGAACTGGCCAACCTCGGCCAACTCAAAGCCGGTGAAGTGCGCTACGACATCGACCGGGAACACGGGCATATCGAGCTGTTCCTGCCCTTCAGCATCGGCCAGACCGACGCGCGCTGGACCTTGATGATGCAGTTGCCCCTGGGCGCAGTGATGGCCGACTCGCAGAAATTGCAAAGCGACCTGGAAGCCCAGCGCAAGACCGATATCTTCGGCATGACCATTGCCGGCCTAATGATCGCCGGTGCCGGCTTGCTGGTGATCTGGCTGGTGGGCCACGGCATCGCCCGCCCCCTCAAGCAAATGGTGGCCATGCTCAATGACATCGCCCAGGGCGAAGGCGACCTGACGCGGCGCCTGGCCAGCGATCGCGCCGATGAACTGGGCGCGATCGCCAACGGCTTCAACACCTTCCTGATCAAGCTGCAAGGCATGATCACCCAGGTGGTGAGTTCAGTGCAGAAGGTCAGTGACTCGTCGGAGCACACCGCTGACATTGCGATTCGCACCAACCAGGGCGTGCATAAACAAATGGTGGAAATCGACCAGGTGGCCACCGCCGTGCATGAGATGACTGCCACTGCGCAAGACGTTGCGCGCAATGCCACCCAGGCCGCGCAAGCCGCCAGCCATGCCGATCAGGCCGCGAGCCAGGGCATGCGCATTGTGCGCGACACTTCGATCTCGATTGGCGCGCTGGCCGCAGAAATTGGCAAGGCAGTGGGCGTGGTGCAAACCCTGGCCAAGGACAGCGAGAACATCAACGCCATCCTCACCGCGATTCGCGGTATCGCCGAGCAGACCAACCTGCTGGCGCTCAATGCTGCAATCGAGGCGGCACGTGCTGGCGAGCAAGGCCGAGGTTTCGCCGTAGTCGCTGACGAAGTGCGCAACCTGGCGCAGAAGACTCAAAAAGCCACTGAAGAAATCCAGACCATGATCCAGCAGTTGCAACAAGGCACGCGGGACGTGGTACGGGTGATGGAGGACAGCCAAAGCCGCACCGATGAAAGCGTGCAACACGCGGCGAAGGCGGCCGAAGCGCTGGAAACCATCACCCAGGCGGTGTCGGTGATCAACGACATGAACACCCAGATCGCCAGTGCGGCCGAAGAGCAGAGCGCGGTGGCAGAGGACATCAATCGTAACGTGATCAACATCGGCCAGGTGGCCAATGAAGTGGCGGGCGGCGCGGATGAATCCAGCGCGGCCAGTGCGGATTTGACCAAGCTGGCGGAGCAGCAGCGGCGCTTGATCAATCAGTTCAAGGTTTAGGGATCTGCGGCGGGCTTGCTCGCGAACAGACCAGTGAAAGCAACAGATAGCCAATAGGCTCAAGCCGGGGTCAAGCACTCCGGCCCATTGAGCTTCGGATCATTGACCATGTTGGCCAGCACCCGCTCGCGCAACGCGGTGGGCTCACTGGCCAGTAAAGCCTGCAACACCGGCAGCGGTGTTTCGGGATTGAGCCAGGCCGCCTGCCCCGCCGCATCAAGGATCAGCGGCCGACGCTGACTCTGCGCAGCCTGGGTCACCACCGCGGTGCTCAGCCACACCTGTTCCTGCACCGGATACGCTTCCCAGATCGCGGCAAAAAACAAAGTGGAACCCTCTCCTGGCGTCAGCCAGTACGGACGCTTGCGCTGGGTGCCGCGCCATTCGTAGAACCCATTGGCCGGCAGCAGGCAACGGCGCAGGCGGAACGCTTCGCGAAACATCGGTTGTTCGGCCAGGGTTTCGGCGCGGGCATGGGCCGGCGTGCGCGAAAGGTCGGTCAGCCAGGGCGGTGTCAGGCCCCAGCGGGCCCGCGCCAGGGTGAGCTGGCCGTCGGTGGTGCGCTGGATCAGCACCGAATCGTTCGGGGAGATGTTCCACTGGGCCTGCTGGTCGGCCGGGAAACCCGGCAAGGCAGCAAAAGCGGGGTTCCAGCGAAACAGGGCATAACGTCCACACATGGGGCAACATGACTCTTGGGTAAACCGACCGACAGCCTAACAGACCAGCACGTCGGGGAAGCTGTCAGGTTCATCACCCGGCAGGGGTTGCGCGCCGATGTAGGCGGTGATCAGCTCACGCGCGTCAACGGCCCGGTCGTTGTCCACCTCCAGGCCCAGCAGGCCGAAGATGGGCAGTTCGCCAGTGCCGCCGAGCAAATGCCGGCCCACCAGGTGGGCCTCGATACCTTCGCTGGCGAGCATCTGTTGCAGCAGCTCGCCTTCCATCAGGTTTTCCGGTTCGTAGATTCGCTGCATGGGCGTACCTGTCATTCGTTTTCGCTACGGGTTTCGAGCATCCACTCGTCACCATGCACCTGCAGATTGAAACTGATTGGCCGGCAACACACCTGACAGTCTTCTATATACGTCTGATCGCCGCCGGACAAATCCACCGTTGTCTCGACCTCTTCACCACAATAAGGACAATCGTACGTCGCAGTTTCCAGCATCGCAGCCTCCAAGGTGACTTGTGCGTATAATCGCCGGTCTATTTACAGGGTTATAATTTCGGCTGAGCCCATTACTCAGGCCGCACCCTGGCATTTCCTTTACTTACCCTAGCCGTTTCTAACAAGAGAGCATGATGGGCGAATTCGATACCATCCGACCTTACAACGACAGCGAAGTCCCGGCAGTGCTGGCACGCCTGTTCAGTGACAAGGCCTTTCTGGACATCCTGACCCACTTCCGCTTCCCGCGCTTTGCCGGCGCCCTGGGCTGGCTGCTCAAGCCGATGATCGCCCGCAAACTGCGCCGTGAATTCGCCGGCGTCACCACCGTTGCTACGCTGCAGGACAAAGTCGAGTACTACGTCGACCACACTATTGACCGGGCGACCGACGGTGTGACCTACACCGGCGTCGAGCAGCTCAAGTCCGGCACCGCCTACCTGTTCCTCGCCAACCACCGCGATATCGTGATGGACCCGGCCTTCGTCAACTACGCCGTGTACCACGCCGGCCTGCCGACGCCGCGTATCGCCATCGGCGACAACCTGCTGCAAAAGCCGTTTGTCAGCGACCTGATGCGCCTGAACAAGAGCTTTATCGTGCACCGCTCGATCACCGGGCGAAAGGAAAAGATGGCGGCATTCAACCTACTGTCAGCCTACATCAACCATTCGATCCGCAACGACTGCCAATCGATCTGGATTGCCCAGGCCGAAGGGCGCGCCAAGGATGGGGATGACCGCACCGAGTCGGCGATCCTCAAGATGTTCCACGTCAGCCGCAAGGATGAGCCGTTTGCCGAGGTCATCCAGTCGTTGAACCTGACGCCGGTGTCGATCAGCTACGAGTACGACCCGTGCGATACCGCCAAGGCTCGCGAGCTTTACATCCGCGCCACCACCGGCACCTACAGCAAGGCGCCGGGCGAGGATGACGTGAGCATCGCCCTTGGCATCACGGGCTACAAGGGGCGGGTGCACATCAACTTCGCACCGCCGATCACCGAGCGTTTCGAAGACACCAAGCTGCTGGCCGTGGAAATGGACCGGCAGATTCTCGGCGGTTACCGGCTGTTCCCGGTGCATTACCTGGCGTATGCCCAATGGAGCGACGCCGACCCGCAATTGCAGGTGCCGACGGCGGCCGAGGTATTCCCGGCCGACGAACTGGCCAAGGCGAAAGCAGAATGGGAGCGGCGCTTGAACGAGTGCCCGGCCGAGCACCGACCGTTCCTGGTGGTGCAATACGCCACGCCGGTGCGTAATCAGTATCGGGTCAAGGCCGGCATACCTTTGTAATACAGACCAAAAATGTGGGGGTAGGCTAGCTCGCGAAGGCGGTTAGTCAGTCAATCATGTGTTGACTGACACTCCGCCTCCGCGAGCCAACCCACCCCCACATGTGTTCTGCGCCGTAATTACAAATGGGTACTGAGCCAGGAAATAACCAGCGCCATCCCCAGGCAGGCAAACCCAACACGGTAAGCCACCCGATGCGCGCGCTCGGTGCACACATCCAGAAACAGCATCGGCTGGTCGATGGTGCGGTCTTGGCTTTTCGCGGTCAGGTCGGCCATCGCGCGTTGTTCGCGCAGGCGGGTGATGAACAACAGTGCCGCTCCCGGGCACGCTACCGCTAACGCTACAACATTGATCAGTAGTGCGGACAGCGCCATGGCGAACCTCAGTGGAACAGTGTCTTGGTATCAGCTCAGTTACCAACCTGAACGATAGTGGCGTCCGGCGCCTGAAATGCTCCCTCCCCCATTGACGTCTAATGTATCCAGTAATTTACGGCGTCACCTGAACGTCACCTTAACAGTCCACTCTGTTGCCCTTTGACGCCTCAGGAGCTTGTCATGTTGCACGCGCAAAACCAGGATCGGCTGTATCTGGTCGCCCAAAGCGATGAGCAGGAAGCGCTGATCGGCGGCCTGGCTTTCAACGTCCAGGATCGCCACTGGCTGGTGTATTGCGCCCTTGGCGGGCACCAGCATGCGGACCTTCCGGAGACCGATCTGTTAACGGGGGTGAGCCTGCTGGACTTCTGCATCGACACCGCCGCGTGAAACAGGAGGCGAAAAAAAACCGGACTCAACTGAGCCCGGTTTTTTAACAATCGTTTATTGCGCGCTGAGCAACGAACCGATGCTTGGGTCTTTGAACAGTCGGGTCAAGGCGTCACTCAGGACGTCGCTGACCAACTTGGTATTGGTTTCCTGGTTCGGCGACATGCCGAAACGCTGGTTCAGGGAGGCGCCGTAGCGACCGCTGTAGCGACGGGTACCGGCGGTGACGTCAGACTTGAACGTCGCACCGATGGAAGCTTCGGTCACGTACAGCCCGTCCTTAGGCGATTGATACTTCAATTCAGCCAGGGTGATCGTCAATTGCGGAGCACCCGGTGCATTGGCGCTCGGGGTGAAACCCAGCAAGCGCACGGCGGCTTCAGCCTGGGCCTGCAGCTTGGGCAGTACGTCTTGAGCGTTCACCGAGATCAGAGCGGTTTCCGGGTACAGGCCGCCGCGTGAGCCGAGCGTAGGCGATGGACGACCATCCACCACCCGCACCGACACCGCCTGGCCGTGGCCCACCGGGGCCAGCTGCGTGGTGAGTTTCGGTTCCGGGGTCAGTTGTTGCGGGCTGTTGGCGCAGCCCACCAGGGTCAAACTGGTCACAGTGATCAAACCGAACAACAGGCGTTGCAACATGCGCTTCTCTCCAGAAATCAGGATCCGACAGGCCGGCAGTATAGCGGGGCGCCACTGCGGGGAACTAGCATCAGTTACAACCTGTGACCCCACGTGTGGAGCGCGGTTCGCTGTCACCAAGATGTCACACCCGTTACATGGGCTCGTCATCCAGCGCAGGCATGCTTGGCCTCAATCTCAGGAGGTCAATCGTCATGCAGTTTCTTTGGTCATTGTTTACGCGCAAGCCGGCCCTTCGTCAGTTCGCCCTGCTCGATGCACAAGGTCGTTGCCAGGCCTTCAAAGAGTGCTGCCAGCCGCCCGTAGGCGACGGCTGGGTAGAAATCGATGAGATTCGCCTGAGCTGGATGCATCACCCACTGCCCGCTCGCGCCCGCGTCAGCCCACGCCCAGCGCGGTCGTCACGGCACCAGCCGTTGGCTGCCTGACCGAACGCCTAATAAAAGTCATAAAACACGCCCATTTCCCCAGCGTTCTTCGCTACAATCTCCCCCCGATTATAAGGACGTCTCCTGATCGGGCCTCGCAGCATCGTTAATGCCTCGGTATTAACCCCAAGAATCGCCCACAGAGAGCCGCCCACACAGATCGAGTGAAGCTGGCGCGCTTGCTGTTTTCTTTGCAAACCACCCGTCTTTACCGAATCTGCCAGAGCTGCCATTGCGCTCGGCCACTTGAGTTGTTTGCCCGTTTTGCCGCATGTCGGCAAGGTTTTCCGGGCCAGGTGCCAGGCTGGGGCAGCCCTTTTTTGAGGTTCACGTCTTCAAAAGAGCGTGAAAAAACGGGTTTTCACAACTTCACAAGAGTGTGGCGAGCAAATGAATAGTTTGGCGTTTGTACAAGCACCATCAGCGTCTGGAACAGCCCAACCACACAGGACCGAGTACGCCTTAAAAATCGGAGCTTGAGCCTGTCCGCTACGGATTGATTGCACGAATCACACGCTTTGACCATAAGTCGAATTGCCACAGGCGCCCATGAATGCGTTCATAGGCAGATTAGCCCGGTAGGAAGCGTGTGCTGAAGTTGCAAAGAATTGCGAAACGGACATGGCGATCCTGGCCATGGGTAACCTGGGGCAACACGTGAACCGCCCCGTCACTCCTGGCAGCCATGCCGTCAATTTGGTGCTGCAGATTTTGGAGACGCGTTAAATGGCGCATAACGAAGCAGTCGACGTAGTACTGGTAGGGGCCGGCATCATGAGTGCCACTCTGGCCGTACTGCTCAAAGAGCTCGACCCCGGCCTCAAGCTGGAAGTCGTTGAGCTGATGGATTCGGGTGCCGCGGAGAGTTCCAACCCGTGGAACAACGCCGGTACCGGCCACGCCGGGCTGTGTGAGCTGAACTACACACCGCAGGCTGCCGATGGCTCCATCGACATCAAGAAAGCCGTGCACATCAACACCCAGTTCGAGGTGTCGAAACAGTTCTGGGCGTACTTGACCAAAAAGGGCACCTTTGGCTCGTCCAAGTCTTTTATCAGTCCGGTGCCGCACCTGAGCTTCGTGCAGGGCGAAAAAGGCGTGTCCTTCCTCAAGAAGCGCTTTGAAACCCTCAGCCAGCACCACGCGTTTTCGGACATGCACTACACCGAAGACCGTAGCGAGATGGCCGATTGGATGCCACTGATGATGCCAGGCCGCCCGCTCGACGAAAAAATCGCGGCGACCCGTGTCATGAACGGCACCGACGTCAACTTCGGCGCGCTGACCAACCAACTGCTCAGCCACCTGACCAGCTCGGCAGACGCCCAGGTCAAGTACAGCAAGCGCGTGACCGGCCTCAAGCGCAACGGCGCGGGCTGGACCGTAAGCATCAAGGACGTCAACAGCGGCAACAGCCGTGAAGTGGACGCCAAGTTCGTGTTCCTCGGCGCCGGTGGCGCGGCGCTGCCGCTGCTGCAAGCCTCGGGTATCGAAGAAAGCAAAGGCTTTGGCGGCTTCCCGGTCAGCGGCCAGTGGCTGCGTTGCGACAACCCGGAAGTGGTCAAGCACCACCAGGCCAAGGTCTACAGCCAGGCCGCCGTGGGTTCGCCGCCAATGTCCGTGCCGCACTTGGACACTCGCGTAGTGGAGGGCAAAAAGTCCCTGCTGTTTGGGCCCTATGCCGGCTTCACCACCAAGTTCCTCAAGCACGGTTCGTTCCTTGACCTGCCACTGTCGGTTCGCGCCGGCAACATTGGCCCGATGCTCGCCGTGGCCCGCGACAACATGGACCTGACCAAGTACCTGGTCAGCGAAGTGATGCAGTCGATGGAACAGCGCCTGGAATCCCTGCGCCGCTTCTACCCGCAAGCCAAAGCCGAAGACTGGCGCCTGGAAGTGGCCGGCCAACGGGTGCAGATCATCAAGAAAGACCCGAAAAAAGGCGGCGTGCTGCAATTCGGCACCGAACTGGTCGCGGCCAAAGACGGCTCGCTCGCGGCACTGCTGGGCGCGTCCCCGGGTGCTTCGGTGACCGTTTCGATCATGCTCGACCTGATCGAGCGCTGCTTCCCGGCCAAGGCTGCCGGAGAGTGGGCGGCCAAGCTGCACGAGATCTTCCCGGCGCGGGAAAAGGTCCTGGAAACAGATGCCGAGCTGTATCGCAAGATCAATGAGCAGAACAACATCAGCCTGGAACTGGTTGAGCCTGCTGCCGAGACCGAGAGCTACGCTTGAGGCTTTAAGGCAATAAAAACGCCCCGCTCTCGGTATGAGAACGGGGCGTTTTTTATTGCCTGGAGAATCAACCGCGAGCGTTGTTGATCAACTCGATGTACTCGTCTGCGTGACGCTGGTCCTTGATCAGGTCGACGAAGGTCAGGCCATGCTCATCCTTGCCGTCCAGGTCCAGACCGGCTTCCTTGAAGAAACCCAGGAAGCGCTCAAAGTCGTCGATACGCAGGCCACGGTAGGCCTTGATGAGTTTATGCAGGGACGGGGAAATCGCGTCAACCGGCTCGAAGTCGAGGAACAACTTGATCTGATCGTCGCCAATCTCGTCACCAATCACCTGTTTCTTATCTTTACGCATTACCGACTCCAGCCTGCAGACATTTACACGGGGTTTGAAGTCTACCTGTGAGACGCAGGCTTCGGAAGCAGCGCAGACCCCATGTGGGAGCGGGCTTGCTCGCTCCCACATGGGGTCTGCGCTGCTTCCCACATTTGGACATCAGTGTTCTCGCTATCGAGCGCGAACGGCGCCGGTATGCAAATCCGCCCAGATATGCCCATTGGCATAACTCAGGAACTGCACGTAGACCGTGTCATTGCGCAGCAGGTCGACGATCACTCGATACTGGGCCACCGGGTAGGACAACGTCAGGGTCTTGCTCTTGTCGTCGTAGACCGGCTTTTTCAGGCTTTTGCTTTCGGCATCGAAGTTGAGCACCACCTGGCTGATGGTCGCCCCCTTGTTCAGGGACTTGCCCTTGAGGCGGATCATCAGCGGCGAGGTCACCGGGATCGGTTGCTGGCTGGATTGGCGCTGATTGCCCACCACTACCGCGTACTCGGTGACTTGCAGCAATTGCTGCTGGTCAGGGGCTTCGGCGCGCAAGGTCAGGTCGTCGGAGGGCAGGAATTGGCTGTGCAACGGCGCAGGCGCGGCGGCCAGCGGCAAACTGAGGGTCAACGCCAGGGCGGCGCAAGTACGTATCAACAGGTTCATGGGCCGCTCCGTGCGAGATAGCCCAGCACTGTAGCTCAATCGAACTGGGCAAGCATCCAACGTTGATACGCGGCCACGCCAGCCTCGCCTTCACGCGGCGCCCAATTGGCCAGCTCACCCTCGCCTACCGGACGATAAGGTCCGGCTTTGCACTCGAACATCACCGTGTCAGGCTCCAGCACCACCAAACCGTGAAACACACCGGGTGGCAGATCGACACCCGCGCATTCGCCCCCCGCCTGCATGACGCGCTTGGCCAGCACCTCGCCGGTTTCGCTGAACACCAGCAGACCCAGGCGGCCCTGAAGCACGAGCAAGGTTTCCGCCTTGTCCGCACTCAGGTGCCGATGCGGCGGCACATAAGTGCTGGGTTGCAGGCCCACGGCCAGACGATGGCACGGCTCTTCCATCTGGTGGAAATTGTGATGGTGCCGGCCACGGGGGCTGGCGCCCGCTTTCTCAGCCAATTCGGCAAACAGCGTTTGATCAAGAAAGCGGGTCATGGCTTACATCCCTTTGACGGCGTAGATCCCATTGGCGTTGCGCCAGTAGCCTTTGTAGTCCATGCCATAACCGAAGATGTAGCGGTCGATGCACGGCAGGCCAACGAAATCGGCTTTCAGCTCTGGGCGGGCCTTACGATCGTGGTCTTTGTCGATCAGCACGGCAGTGTGCACTTTTCGCGCGCCAGCGTGCTTGCAGAAGTCAATGATCGCGCCGAGGGTGTGACCTTCGTCGAGGATGTCGTCGATGATCAGCACGTCGCGGTCGATGAACGAGACTTCCGGCTTGGCTTTCCAGAACAGGTCGCCGCCGGTGGTTTCGTTGCGATAGCGGGTGGCGTGCAGGTAGGACGCTTCAAGCGGGAATTGCAGGTGGGTGAGCAATTTGCCAGCGAAGATCAGACCACCGTTCATCACGCAGAAAACCACCGGGTTGGTGTCAGCCATTTCGCGGGTGATGTGCGCGCCGACCTTGGCGATCGCCTCTTCGACTTGCGCTTCGGTGTACAGGCAGTCAGCCTCGCGCATGATTTGACGGATATGCTCGAGATCAGCGGACATGGCGCTCTCCAAGGGGTGCTGTGGCAAGAAAAGCGGGCGAAGGTACGCTTCTCGTGCGCTCCGGGCAAGCCTTAATGGACTAACGTGCTAGATGTCTATAGGACAACACCCTCGGATAGATTAATCTAGGCCGGTTTTTTTGCCCGCCGCCGGAGCCATTCCCATGCCCACTCGCGAGATCCGCCATCCGCTGATCCGACACAAGCTCGGCCTTATGCGCCGCGCCGACATTAGCACGAAGAACTTCCGTGAGCTTGCTCAGGAAGTCGGAGCGTTGCTGACTTACGAAGCCACTAAAGATTTACCCCTGGAAACCTACGACATCGAAGGTTGGGCCGGTACCGTGCAGGTCGAGAAAATCGCCGGTAAGAAAATCACCGTCGTGCCGATCCTGCGCGCCGGTATCGGCATGCTCGAAGGCGTACTCAGCCTGATCCCGGGCGCCAAGGTCAGCGCCGTGGGCGTGGCCCGCAATGAAGAAACCTTGCAGGCCCACACCTACCTGGAAAAACTGGTGCCGGAAATCAACGAGCGCCTGGCGATGATCATCGACCCGATGCTCGCCACCGGCAGTTCCATGGTCGCCACCATCGACTTGCTGAAAAAAGCCGGTTGCAAGGACATCCGCGCCATGGTGCTGGTGGCCGCGCCCGAAGGCATCGCCGCCGTCGAGAAGGCCCACCCGGACGTGCAGATCTACACCGCGTCCATCGATGAGCGCCTGAATGAACACGGCTACATCATCCCAGGCCTAGGCGATGCCGGTGACAAGATCTTCGGTACCAAGCAGAAGGACGGTTGAGCATGCAGGATGAATTCAACGACCCGCTTTGGCGCCAGATCCTGTCTGGCGCACAAATGCTCTTCGTGGCATTTGGCGCGCTGGTGTTGATGCCGCTGATCACAGGTCTTGATCCAAACGTTGCACTGTTCACCGCGGGCCTGGGCACGTTGTTGTTCCAGGTGGTGACAGGGCGGCAGGTGCCGGTCTTTCTGGCGTCGAGCTTTGCCTTCATTACTCCGATCATTCTCGCCAAAAGCCAGTTCGGCCTCGCGGCGACCATGGGCGGGGTAATGGCGGCCGGTTTCGTCTATACCTTCCTCGGGCTCGCGGTGAAGATCAAGGGCACCGGTTTCATCGACCGGCTGCTGCCGCCGGTGGTGATCGGGCCGGTGATTATCTCCATCGGCCTGGCCATGGCGCCGATTGCTGCCAACATGGCGATGGGGAAATCCGGCGACGGTGCCGAGCTGATTCATTACCAGACAGCAATGATGATCTCGATGCCGGCGCTGCTGACCACGTTGATCGTGGCGGTGTTCGGCAAGGGCATCTTCCGCTTGGTGCCGATCATCTCCGGCGTGTTGGTCGGTTTTGCCATGGCGTTCTATTTTGGTGTGGTCGACACAGCAAAGATCGCCGCCGCCCCCTGGTTCGCCCTGCCCCACTTCACCGCGCCTGAGTTCAACTGGCAGGCGATCCTGTTTATCATCCCGGTGGCCCTGGCCCCGGCGATCGAGCATATCGGCGGTGTGATTGCAGTCGGCAGCGTGACCGGTCGTGACTACCTGAAAAAGCCGGGCCTGCACCGTACCCTGCTGGGTGACGGCATTGCCACCACGGCCGCGGGCCTGTTTGGCGGCCCGCCGAACACCACGTACGCCGAAGTGACAGGCGCGGTGATGCTGACCAAGAACTACAACCCGAAGATCATGACCTGGGCGGCGGTGTTTGCCATCAGCCTGGCGTTTATCGGTAAGTTCGGCGCACTGCTGCAGAGCATTCCGGTGCCAGTGATGGGCGGGATTCTGTGCCTGCTGTTCGGTTCGATTGCCGCAGTGGGGATGAACACGCTGATCCGCCACAAGATCGACCTGGGCGAAGCGCGCAACTTGGTGATTGTGTCGGTGACGTTGGTGTTCGGGATTGGCGGTGTGCTGGTCGGCACGGGCACCGGCCCGGATGATTTCGGCCTGAAGGGTATCGCCCTGTGTGCGGTGGTAGCGATTGGTTTGAACCTGCTGCTGCCGGGCAATGATGGCTGGAAGAACAAGAAGCCGGATGAGCCGTTGCTCTAGCTAACACCGCAAAACCAAATGTGGGAGCAAGCCCGCTCCCACATTTTTTTGACCCTCAGTGTGGCTTACAGCTCACCAAGCCCATCAATCAGCGCCTGGTTCTGCTCCGGCGTACCGATGCTGATCCGCAGAAACTGGGCAATCCGCGCCTGTTTGAAGTGCCGCACGATCACACCCTGCTCACGCAACTTGGCCGCTAGGCCTGCGGCGTCATGTTGAGGGTGGCGAGCAAAGATAAAGTTGGCCGCCGACGGCAACACTTCAAAACCTTTTGCCTCCAGCTGCGCAACCACCTTGTCGCGGCTGTCGATGACCAACTGGCACGTCTTCTCGAAGTACTCACGGTCCTCGAACGCTGCCGCCGCGCCGACAATCGCCAAGCGATCCAGCGGATAAGAGTTGAAGCTGTTCTTGACCCGCTCCAGCGCCTCGATCAGGTCCGGGTGGCCCACGGCCAGGCCCACGCGCAAACCGGCCAGTGAGCGCGATTTGGACAGCGTCTGGGTAACCAGCAGGTTCGGGTAGCGATCCACCACGCTGATCGCGGTTTCGCCGCCGAAGTCGATATAAGCTTCATCCACTACGACCACCGAGTCCGGGTTGGCCTTGAGGATCTGCTCCACCGCGTCCAGCGCCAGCACGCAGCCAGTCGGCGCGTTCGGGTTGGGGAAGATGATCCCGCCGTTGGGCCTGGCGTAATCCGCCACGCGAATCTGGAACTGTTCGTCCAGCGGCATCGGGTCGGACTTGATGCCGTAGAGGCCGCAGTAAACCGGGTAGAAGCTGTAGCTGATATCCGGAAACAACAGCGGTAGTTCGTGCTGGAACAGGCCGTTGAAAATGTGTGCGAGGACTTCATCGGAACCGTTACCGAGGAAGACCTTACTGGCGTCGATCGCGTAATGCTTGGCCACGGCCTGCTTGAGCAGGTCGCTGTTGGGGTCCGGGTACAGGCGTAGGTTGTCGTTCAGCTCGGCCTGCATCGCGGCCAACGCCTTGGGCGACGGGCCGTAGGGGTTTTCATTGGTGTTGAGCTTGACCAGCTTGGTCAGCTTCGGTTGTTCGCCAGGCACGTAGGGCACGAGGTCCTTGACGAAGGGACTCCAGAATTTGCTCATGTCTCAGTTCCCCTCTTCAAGGATGCGGTATTCAGCACTGCGGGCGTGGGCACTCAGGGATTCACCACGAGCCAGCACCGAGGCGGTCTTGCCGAGCTCGGACGCACCCTGCGGTGAGCAGAAGATGATCGACGAACGCTTCTGGAAATCGTACACGCCCAGTGGCGATGAGAAACGCGCGGTGCCGGAGGTCGGCAGCACGTGGTTCGGGCCTGCGCAATAGTCACCCAGCGCTTCGCTGGTGTGGCGCCCCATGAAGATCGCACCGGCGTGGCGAATCGATGGCAACCAGGCTTGTGGGTCGACCACGGACAACTCCAAGTGCTCCGGCGCGATACGGTTGGCCACTTCGATGGCTTGCTCCATGTCGCGCACCAGGATCAGCGCGCCACGGCCATTGATCGATTTCTCGATGATCTCGGCACGCTCCATGGTCGGCAGCAGCTTATTGATACTCGCGGCAACGTTGTCGAGGAACTCGGCGTCCGGGCTGACCAGGATCGCTTGAGCGTCTTCGTCGTGCTCGGCCTGGGAGAACAGGTCCATGGCGATCCAGTCCGGATCGGTCTGGCCGTCGCATACCACGAGGATTTCCGATGGGCCGGCGATCATGTCGATACCGACCTGGCCAAACACGTGACGCTTGGCGGTGGCGACGTAGATGTTGCCGGGACCAACCACCTTATCGACCTTCGGCACGCTTTCGGTGCCATAGGCCAGGGCGGCAACGGCTTGCGCGCCACCGATGGTGAAAACGCGGTCGACGCCGGCAATGCAGGCGGCGGCCAATACCAGCTCGTTGATTTCACCGCGCGGTGTTGGCACGACCATGACCACTTCGGTCACGCCCGCCACTTTGGCCGGGATCGCGTTCATCAATACCGACGATGGGTACGACGCCTTACCGCCCGGCACGTAAAGGCCGGCGCGGTCCAGTGGCGTGACCTTCTGGCCCAGTACAGTGCCGTCTGCCTCGGTGTAGCTCCAGGAGTCTTGCTTCTGCTTTTCGTGATAGCTGCGCACCCGCGTTGCCGCCACTTCCAGGGCTTCTCGCTGTGGCGCGGTGATACGCGTCAGCGCCAACTCCAGGCGTTCGCGGGGCAGGATCAGGTCGGACATGGACTTGACGTCCAGCCCGTCAAACTGGCGAGTGAAGTCCACCAACGCCGCATCGCCGCGCTCGCGAACAGCCTTGATGATGTCGAGCACCCGCACGTTGACCGAGTCGTCGGACACGCTTTCCCAGCTCAGCAGATGATCCAGATGATGGGCGAAATCCGGATCGGCAGCGTTGAGTCGGGCAATTGCAGTGGACGTGGTCATAGCGAGGGCCTCATTGGATTGGCAAAAACTCACGCGCCCGAAGGTGCGCTGACGTTCAATAACGAAGCGCGTTGGTACTGTGGTTGTGCCAGGCAAGGCGCGGGACGCTGGTAAGGGTTGTTTCCTTACCAAGTCCCGCAACGCAGCATGGCGCAACCACAGTGCCAACCCGCAGGGCCTTACCTAAAAGGCAGACTGCTACGCGTCGCTAATTATTGAAAAAGAATCTTCTACTAACATAAGTTGCCTTTTGGGGTAAGGCGCGATTCGTTATTGAACGTCAGCGCACCTTCCCAGCAGTCGATCCGCTTGGGCACCTGAGAACTCTGGCTATGAGGCGGATAGACGGGCGCAGCCTTTCAGCTACGCGGGTAAGTCAACCGCGGTGTCGCGACTCCACTGCTTTGCGCAGGGTGTCGATCAACGCCTGGATACGGGCGTGCTGCATCTTCATCGACGCTTTGTTTACGACCAGGCGAGAGCTGATATCGGCAATGAATTCCTGGGGCTCGAGGCCGTTGGCACGCAGGGTGTTGCCGGTGTCGACCACGTCGATGATTTTGTCGGCCAGGCCGATCAGCGGCGCCAACTCCATCGAGCCGTAGAGCTTGATGATGTCGACCTGACGGCCTTGTTCGGCGTAGTAGCGCTTGGCAACGTTGACGAACTTAGTGGCCACGCGCAGGCGGCCCTTGGGCTCGACGTCACCGACGCGCCCGGCGGTCATCAGCTTGCACAGCGCAATACGCAGGTCCAACGGCTCGTACAGGCCCTGGCCACCGTATTCCATCAGCACGTCTTTACCGGCGACACCCAAGTCGGCCGCGCCATGTTCAACATAGGTCGGCACGTCAGTAGCCCGCACGATCAACAGGCGAACATCGTCCTGGGTCGTGGGAATGATCAGCTTGCGGCTCTTGTCCGGATTTTCGGTCGGCACGATGCCCGCTTCAGCCAGAAGCGGCAACGTGTCGTCAAGGATACGGCCCTTGGACAGTGCGATGGTCAACATGGAAGCGTCAGTCCTTCATCTGGCTATTGCTGTCCGGGCACAAACGGCGCCAGACACAGATCGAGGCCATTACAGCCTCGATTTGAAACAAGTTCAGCATACCGCCTATTCAGCGGCAATCATCTTGTAGTGAGCGGGCTTGCCCCGCTCACTACAAGCCCGGAACTAGCCCGGTACGCGGCGGATTTTAGCGCCGAGCATCTGCAGTTTTTCTTCGATGCACTCGTAGCCACGATCTATGTGGTAGATGCGGTCGATCAGAGTGTCGCCTTCAGCAATCAGCGCCGAGATCACCAGGCTCGCCGAAGCCCGCAGGTCAGTCGCCATGACTGGCGCGCCCTTGAGTTTCTCGGTACCGGTAACGATGGCGGTGTTGCCTTCAACCTGGATCTTGGCGCCCATGCGGTGCAGTTCATACACGTGCATGAAGCGGTTTTCGAAGATGGTCTCGATCACGGCACCGGTGCCTTCAGCAATGGCGTTCAAGGAGATGAACTGCGCTTGCATGTCGGTCGGGAACGCCGGGTACGGAGCGGTACGTACGTTGACGGCCTTAGGACGCTTGCCGTGCATGTTCAGCTCGATCCAGTCTTCACCGGTGGTGATTTCTGCGCCAGCTTCGCGCAGTTTTTCCAGGACCGCTTCCAGGATGGTCGGATCGGTGTCCTTGACCTTGACGCGGCCACCGGTAACAGCAGCAGCAACCAGGTAGGTACCGGTTTCGATGCGGTCCGGCATGACCTTGTAGGTGGTCGTGTGCAGGCGCTCAACACCGTCAATGGTGATGGTATCAGTGCCGGCGCCGGAGACCTTGGCACCCATAGCGTTCAGGAAGTTCGCCAGGTCGACGACTTCAGGCTCACGGGCGGCGTTTTGCAGCACGCTACGGCCTTTGGCCAGGGCTGCGGCCATCATGATGTTCTCGGTACCGGTCACACTGACGGTATCAAAGAAGAAGCTGGCGCCACGCAGGCCTCCTTCAGGCGCCTTGGCCTTGATGTAGCCGCCTTCGACGTCGATGGTCGCGCCCATGGCTTCGAGGCCACGGATGTGCAGGTCGACCGGACGCGAACCAATGGCGCAACCACCAGGCAATGCCACTTCAGCTTCGCCGAAACGGGCAACCATCGGGCCGAGCACCAGGATCGACGCACGCATGGTTTTCACCAACTCGTACGGGGCGATCAGGGTCTTGATGGTGCGTGGGTCGATTTCGACGGACAGCTTCTCGTCGATCACCGGCTCGATGCCCATGCGACCGAACAGTTCGATCATCGTGGTGATGTCGTGCAGGTGTGGCAGGTTGGCCACGGTGACCGGGCCATCGCACAGCAGGGTCGCTGCCAGGATCGGCAAGGCGGAGTTTTTTGCACCGGAGATGCGGATCTCGCCATCAAGACGGGCACCGCCGGTAATAATCAATTTATCCATAAGAATCTCGACGCCTTGGGGGCTCAGGTGCGCTCGGCCCAGGCCGCGCGGCTGAAAAATTTCATAGTGACCGCATGGATGCTGCCATCGGTGATCCACGGGTTCAAATGGGCATAGATCTGCTGCTGACGCTTGACCGGGCTAAGTGCCGCCAGTTCATCGCTAATCACATTCAGCTGGAAGTTGCAGCCTTCGCCTTCGACTTCAACACTCGTTTCGGGCAGCTTTCCTTCAAGGAAGCTTTTAACTTCTAGGGCCTGCATGATCAACCTCTATCGGCGCCCAGTGCGCGCGGGTCGCACATCATACAAAAAAGCCCCGCGCCTGCGAACCCCGCATAGCAGGACTCTGACGGGGGCTTCTCTAATAATGTGTATTAAGGATGCGCCAACAACTCGGTCAGCTCGGAAACTTCGGCAATTTCGCGCATGTCTTCGGGCATCGCACGGATGCTAAACGGCTTATTAACCGCTTCGGCGTCACGCATAAAGCACAACAGCAGCGACAAACCAACGCTGCTGGACTTGGTCACACCCGAACAATCCAGCACCAGTGCAGGCGCAGCGCTGGTGTTGATCAGTGCCTGGCCCTGCTTGCGCAGGTCAGGCCCGGTGCGGTAATCCAGCACGCCGCTGATGAAGAGCTCGCCGGCGTCGCCGAGACGAACAGCCGACTCGGTCATTGTGCGGGCGTCCCGGCAGTTTTATCGGTTTCTTCCTTGGCCTTGGCCACTTCACCGGCCCAACCATTGATGGTTTTGTCCAGGTCATTGCCATTGCGTTGCATGGCATCAGAGAACTGATCACGGAATAGCTTGCCGATGTTGATGCCATTGATGATCACGTTCCGCAGCTTCCACTCGCCGTTGACCTTCTCCAGCGTGTACTGCACAGGGTAGACAGCGCCATTGTTGCCCTTGACGCTCATGTTCACGCTGGTGCGATCACCTGATTCATCCCCGGCTGGAGCGACGGTAATACCCTGGTTGTTGTACTCAAGCAGCGCGTTACCGTAGAACTGGAACAGGCCTTTCTTGAAGTTTTCCTGAAAGGTCTGCATCTGCGCCGGGGTAGCCTTGCGCGAGTACTTGACCGTCATGATGCTGCGGGAAATGCCTTCGGCATCCACAACAGGACCGACAATAGTATTGAGCGCGCTGTAGAACTGACTTGGATCTTGTTTGTACTTTTCTTTGTTGGCCGACAGGTCAGCCAACATCTTGTTGGTTGTGTCCTGCACCAATTCGTGCGCAGAACCTGCTGCGTTGGCCATCAACGGCAGCGCTGCAAGCAGTACCAGGAGGCCACGTCGCAAGGTAGAGATCATGTACAGATTCCTCATTTAGCGTCTTTATTGACCGTATTAAGCAGGAATTTACCGATCAGGTCTTCAAGCACCAGCGACGACTGTGTGTCGTGGATTGTCGAACCATCCTTGAGCAGAGCTGATTCCCCGCCCACGCTGACACCGATGTATTTCTCGCCCAGCAAACCCGCAGTGAGGATAGATGCAGTGGAGTCAGTTGGCAGGTTATCCACCTTCTTATCCAGCTGCATGGTCACTCGCCCGGTGAAGCTGTCGCGGTCCAGATCGATTGCCGTGACCTTGCCGATGGTCACACCGGCCATGGTCACTTTAGCTCTGACCGTCAAACCGGCGATATTGTCGAAGTACGCGTAAAGTTTATAAGTATCGGCGGTAGGGCTGGCCGAAAGGCCGCTGACTCGCAGGGCCAACAACAATAAAGCCAGGATGCCAGCCAGCAAGAAAAGGCCTACACCGATTTCCACAGTGCGGTTTTGCATCAGAAATCTCCAAACATCAAGGCGGTCAAAATGAAGTCAAGGCCCAGTACAGCCAGCGAGGCGTACACAACGGTCTTGGTGGTGGCGCGACTGATCCCTTCTGAAGTGGGCTCACAGTCGTAGCCTTGGAATACGGCGATCCAGGTCACTACAAAAGCGAAGACGATGCTCTTTATGATGCCGTTGAGCACGTCACCGCTGAAGGTGACGCTGTTTTGCATGTTGCCCCAGTAGGAGCCGTCATAGACGCCCAACCAGTCAACCGCGACCCACGAACCGCCCCATATACCCACCACGCTGAAAATCATCGCCAGCAGAGGCAGTGAAATGAAGCCGGCCCACAGGCGCGGCGCAACGATGTACTTGAGCGGGTCCACGCCGATCATTTCGAGGCTGGACAATTGCTCGGTGGACTTCATGTTGCCGATTTCGGCGGTCAACGCAGAACCCGCGCGGCCCGCAAACAGCAAGGCAGTGACCACCGGCCCCAGCTCGCGCAAGAGCGTCAGCGCGACCATCTGCCCAACGGCCTGCTCCGAACCGTAGCCGGAAAGGATATTGAACCCCTGCAACGCCAACACCATGCCGATGAAAATCCCGGAAACCACAATAATTACCAGGGACATCACGCCGACTGAGTGCAGTTGCTTGATCAACAGGCCAAAACCGCCGCCAATGCCACCACGGCCGAGCAAGGCGTGGAACAGGAAGATTGTCGAACGCCCCAGCACTTCGACCATATCGATGCCGGAGCGACCGAAAAGGCGCACCTTCTCGAGTAAAGATGTCTTGCGCATCAACGCTTCCCCAGAAGATCTGAGCGGTAATCCGTTGCCGGAAAGTGAAAAGGCACAGGGCCATCAGGGTCGCCGGTCATGAATTGGCGAATACGCGGATTGTCTGCATTCATCAGTTCTTCAGGCGTGCCCTGCCCCAGCACCTGGCCATCGCCTACTACATAGAGGTAATCGGCAATGCTCGCGGTTTCTGCAAGATCGTGGGAAACCACGATGCTGGTGATACCCAGCGCATCGTTGAGCAGGCGGATCAGACGCACCAGCACGCCCATGGCGATAGGGTCCTGGCCGACGAAAGGTTCGTCGTACATGAGGATCTGCGGGTCGAGGGCAATGGCGCGCGCCAGGGCGACCCGACGCTTCATGCCACCGGACAGTTCGTCGGGCATCAGGTCGGTGGCGCCGCGAAGGCCTACGGCCTGCAGTTTCAGCAACACGATGTCACGAATCATTTCGTCGGACAGCTGCGTGTGCACCCGCAGCGGAAAGGCCACATTCTCGAAAACATCGAGATCGGTGAACAATGCACCGCTCTGGAACAGCACACCCATGTGCTTGCGTGCGTCGAACAGATCGCTGCGCGACAATGTCGGCAGGTTCTGGCCGTTGACCCACACTTCACCGGCACTGGGCCGCAATTGCATGCCCATCAGGCGCAACAGGGTGGTCTTGCCACAACCGGAAGGCCCCATGATGCCCGTGACCTTGCCGCGCGGAATGCGGATATCGATGTTATTGAAGATGCTGCGCGTCCCGCGCTTGAAGGTCAGTCCCTTCAGCTCGACCGCGTAGGCGTTATCGGCACTCATCTAAACTCCTTGGGATGCAGCCTCTCACTCAGACACCATGCTTGCGACAAACGTTTGCAATGATTGTGCAATAGTTGACCATATGGGCTGGGCGGACCGAACTGGCGGCGAACTATATCACTGCTGGTACGAGGCGCCCAAGGCCGGAACAGCGCTTGTTCAGATTAAGGACAGGGAAAAAACGTTGCTTCAGATGAATCTCAAGCGCGTCGCGAACAAACCCTGACGAACTTGCGTGAGGGAATTGATCATTACCGTTATAATCGCCGACTTTTCGTCAGGCTATACGATTCCAGACATGAGCCAATCCAGCGACCTTATCCAATCCGCACAACGCACCATCCGCCTCGAGCTTGAAGCCGTAGAAGGCTTACTGGCCCATATCGACGCAGATTTCGTACGCGCTTGCGAGATGATTCTGGCCAGCAAGGGCCGCGTCGTCGTGGTCGGCATGGGCAAGTCAGGCCACGTCGGCAACAAGATCGCCGCCACCCTGGCCAGCACCGGGACCACTGCGTTTTTCGTACACCCGGCCGAAGCCAGTCATGGCGACATGGGCATGATCACCAAGGATGACATCATCCTGGCGCTGTCCAACTCCGGCACCACCAATGAAATAGTGACTCTTTTGCCACTGATCAAGCGCCTGGGCATCCAGATGATCAGTGTTACCGGCAACCCGGAATCAACGCTGGCCAAGGCCGCCGAAGTGAACCTTAACGTTCACGTGGCCCACGAGGCCTGCCCGCTGAACCTGGCACCAACCTCTTCCACCACCGCCGCGCTGGTCATGGGCGATGCCCTGGCCGTGGCACTGCTGGAAGCCCGCGGGTTTACCGCCGAAGACTTCGCATTTTCTCACCCAGGTGGTGCCTTGGGCCGCCGCCTGCTATTGAAAGTGGAAAACGTCATGCATTCGGGCGACGAACTGCCCCACGTCCAGCGCGGCACTTTGCTGAAGGACGCGCTGATGGAAATGACCCGCAAGGGCCTAGGTATGACCGTTATCCTCGAAGCCGACGGGCGCCTGGCCGGGGTCTTTACCGACGGCGACTTGCGCCGCACCCTGGACCGCACCATCGACATCCACACCGCCACCATCGATGCGGTGATGACACCCCACGGCAAGACCGCCCGCCCTGAAATGCTGGCAGCCGAAGCCTTGAAGATCATGGAAGACCATAAGATCGGCGCGCTGGTGGTGGTCAATAGCGACGACCGCCCGATTGGCGCCCTGAACATGCACGACTTGCTGCGTGCGGGAGTGATGTAAATGACCGACGACCTGTTGCAACGCGGCAAACACATCAAGCTGGCAATTTTCGACGTTGACGGCGTGCTGACCGATGGCCGCCTGTACTTCCTTGAAGACGGCAGCGAATTCAAGACGTTCAACACCCTAGACGGCCAGGGCATCAAGATGCTGATGGCGTCGGGTGTGCAAACGGCGATTATCAGCGGCAGGAAAACTCCAGTTGTGGAACGCCGCGCACAAAACCTGGGGATTCCTCACCTGTATCAGGGCCGCGAGGATAAACTGGTGGTTCTGGACGAGCTTCTTGGCCAACTCAACCTAAGCTATGAGCAGGTGGCCTACTTGGGCGATGACCTGCCAGACCTGCCGGTGATTCGCCGGGTGGGCCTGGGCATGGCCGTTGCCAATGCGGCAGGCTTTGTTCGCGAGAACGCCCATGGCATCACCACTGCACGTGGTGGTGAAGGTGCCGCCCGCGAGTTCTGCGAGCTGATCCTGCGTGCCCAAGGCAGCCTTGAAGCGGCCCATGCCGCCTACTTATAGAGCGTTTTATGCTGAGTAAAAAGATTCGCAACTTCCTGCTATTCGCAGTCATCGCCGCACTGTTCCTGGCGGTGGGCTACTGGAATATCAGCCCGGAGCGCTTTCTCGACCAGCCTGCTGCGCAGGTTGACGAGGGGGTTATCGACTATTACGCCACCAATGCCAAAAGCGTGCAGTTCCTGCCCGACGGCAAGGTGCAGTACGAGATGACCTCGGACAAGGTCGAGCACGTGAAAGCCAGCGAAGTTACCTTGCTGACCAACCCGGACATGAACATTTACCGCGGTACCGAGTTCCCATGGCACGTCACCAGCAAGCGTGGCGAGGTCAACCCGGACGGTACCGAGGTGGAACTGATCGACTCGGTGCGCGTTGCGCGCACTGACGATAAAAAACGTGAGACCGTGATTACCACCAGTCGCATGACCGTATTCCCGCAGAAGCAATATGCGCAGACCGAGCAAGACGTTAGAATCGACGGCGCTGGCGGTGTAACGACTGGCAAGGGAATGAAAGCGTATTTGAAAGAAAGCAGGATACACCTGCTATCGAACGTAAGAGGACAGTATGAGGCTCGTTAAAACTCTCCCTATTTTGCTCGGTCTGGGCGCAGCACTGGGAAGCGTGAGCGCCTGGGCTCTGCCGAACGATAGCCAGCAACCGATCCACATTTCGGCTGACGATGCGCAGCTGGATGACAAGCAAGGCGTTGCAACCTATACCGGCGGCGTGGTCATCACCCAAGGCTCGATGAAGATCACCGGTAACACGGTGACGCTGACTCGTACCCAAGCGGGCGATATCGACGTGGTCACTTCGGTGGGCAACCTGGCTTACTTCGAACAGAAGCAGTCGGCCACCGACACCGGCCCGATGAAGGGCTACGGCAAGACCATCCAGTACCATGCCCAGCAGAACCGCATTGTACTGATCGACCAGGCCAAGGTGCTCAGCCCCGATGGCAACTCCACGGAAGGTGAGAAAATCACCTATGACACCGTGAAACAGATCGCTAACGCCGGTCGTGCCAATGGCAACAAGGTCACCGCGCCTCGTCCACGCATCGACATGGTTATCCAGCCGAAGAAGAAGGCCGAGTAATGGCAACCCTCAAAGCCCAGCACCTGGCCAAGGCCTATAAAAGCCGTCAGGTCGTGCGCGACGTCAGCCTGTCGATCGACAGCGGCCAGATCGTCGGCTTGCTCGGCCCCAACGGCGCCGGCAAGACCACGTGCTTCTATATGATCGTCGGCCTGGTCCAGGCGGACCAGGGTCGCGTACTGATCGACGACCTGGACGTGAGCCACCAACCAATGCACGGCCGCGCCCGCGCCGGTATCGGCTATCTTCCGCAAGAAGCGTCGATCTTCCGCAAACTGTCGGTCGCCGATAACATCATGGCCATCCTCGAGACCCGCAAGGAACTCGACCGTGACGGTCGTCGCAAGGAGCTGGAAAGCCTGCTACAGGAATTCCACATCAACCATATCCGCGACAACCTCGGCATGAGCCTGTCCGGTGGTGAGCGCCGCCGCGTAGAAATCGCTCGCGCACTGGCCACTGCACCGAAATTCATCCTGTTGGACGAACCGTTTGCCGGCGTCGACCCGATATCGGTCGGCGACATCAAGCAGATCATCCACCACCTCAAGGCTAAGGGCATTGGCGTGCTGATCACTGACCACAACGTCCGTGAGACGCTCGATATCTGCGAAACCGCGTATATCGTCAACGATGGCCAACTGATCGCTGAAGGCGACTCCGCCACCATCCTGGCCAATGAACTGGTCAAGGAAGTGTACCTGGGTCACGAGTTCCGCCTGTAAACACCGTGGTGTCACGGCCCATTGCCAAGGTGCGCGGGAGCCAATGAAAACCTCTGGATTTTTATTGTTACCGCGCTCTAGGCAAAGCCCCCGCTATCAGGCATATAATTTGCTTATGTTTGGCGCTCACGCGCCCTGTCGTGGATGGCGCATTGCGCCGGCGAATAAGGTGTTAAGCCCCTGCCATGAAACCATCGCTAGTCCTGAGAATGGGCCAGCAGCTGACGATGACACCGCAGCTGCAACAGGCCATCCGCCTGCTCCAATTGTCGACCCTGGACCTGCAACAGGAAATCCAGGAGGCCCTGGAGTCCAATCCGATGCTCGAACGCCAGGAAGAAGGCGACGACTTCGATAATGCAGACCCGCTGGCCGATAACATCGAGCAAAAACCCAACCCCGATGTGCAGGAACCCTCCTACCAGGAAACCGCCCCAACGGTGGATAACCTCGAGGAAGGCGACTGGAACGAACGCATTCCCAACGAGCTTCCCGTCGACACCGCCTGGGAAGACGTCTACCAGACCAGCGCCAGCAGCCTGCCCAGCAATGACGATGACGAGTGGGATTTCACCACCCGCACCTCCGCCGGCGAAAGCCTGCAGAGCCACCTGCTGTGGCAACTGAACCTGGCGCCGATGTCGGACACCGATCGCCTGATCGCCGTGACCCTGATCGACTGCATCAATAACCAGGGCTACCTGGACGAGACGCTTGAGGAAATTCTCGAAGCATTCGACCCTGAACTGGATATCGAGCTGGACGAGATCGAAGCCGTCCTGCACCGCATCCAGCAGTTCGAACCCGCTGGCATCGGCGCGCGCTCCCTCAGTGAATGCCTGCTGCTGCAATTGCGCCAACTGCCCACCAAGACCCCCTGGCTCGCCGAGGCCCAGCGCCTGGTAACCGATTACATCGACATGCTGGGCAGTCGCGACTACAGCCAACTGATGCGCCGCATGAAGCTCAAGGAAGACGACCTGCGCCAGATCATTGAGCTGGTACAAAGCCTCAACCCGCGTCCTGGCTCGCAAATCGAGTCCAGCGAAGCCGAATACGTGATTCCTGACGTGATCGTGCGCAAGGATAACGAGCGCTGGCTGGTTGAACTGAACCAGGAGTCGGTGCCACGCCTGCGGGTCAACCCGCAATACGCCGGTTTTGTGCGTCGCGCTGACACCAGCGCCGATAACACCTTCATGCGCAACCAGTTGCAGGAAGCTCGCTGGTTTATCAAGAGCCTGCAAAGCCGCAACGAAACCCTGATGAAGGTGGCCACCCAGATCGTCGAGCACCAGCGCGGCTTCCTGGAATACGGCGATGAGGCGATGAAACCGTTGGTACTGCATGACATCGCCGAGGCGGTTGGCATGCATGAATCGACGATTTCTCGGGTAACCACGCAAAAATTCATGCATACCCCACGGGGTATTTATGAACTGAAATACTTTTTCTCCAGCCACGTCAGCACCTCCGAAGGCGGTGAATGCTCGTCCACGGCGATTCGCGCGATCATCAAAAAACTGGTTGCCGCGGAAAATCAGAAAAAGCCATTGAGTGACAGTAAGATCGCTGGTTTACTGGAGGCACAAGGCATTCAGGTCGCCCGTCGAACCGTCGCCAAGTACCGCGAGTCCCTCGGGATCGCGCCTTCCAGCGAGCGTAAGCGTTTGATGTGACGGGCGGGCCACAGCGTTCCAGTGGCAGGCGCTTTCGCCTGTCGCTTTATGCACTGGCAACGAAGGAGAAGCTGTATGCAAGTCAACATCAGTGGACACCAGCTGGAAGTCACCAAACCCCTGCGTGAATACACCGAAAGCAAGCTGAACAAGCTTGCGGGGCATTTTGACAAGATCACCAACGTGCAGGTCATCATGGAGGTCGATAAGCTCAAGCAGAAAATCGAGGCCACCCTGCACGTACCGAATGCCAAGCTCGTCGCCAATGCTGAACATGAGGACATGTACGCGGCGATCGACTCGCTCTACGACAAGCTGGACCGCCAACTCATAAAGCATAAGGAAAAGAATCTGCACCTGATGCAAGGTACAGGTCGTTAACTCTCCCCCCATGATCCGACTTGAAACCATCCTGACCCCCGGCCGTTCCCTTGTGAACGTGCCGGGCGGCAGTAAAAAACGCGCCCTCGAACAAATTGCCAACCTGATCGGCCGTGAAGTGCCTGAACTGGAAACGCAAACTGTGTACGAGGCACTGATTGCTCGTGAAAAACTTGGCTCGACCGGTTTTGGTAATGGCATCGCTATTCCCCACTGCCGCCTCAAAGGCTGCGAGACGCCTGTCAGCGCCCTGCTGCACTTGGACCATCCCATCGATTTCGACGCCATCGATGGCGCCCCGGTCGACCTGCTGTTTGTTTTGCTGGTCCCGGAAGCTGCCACCGATGCACACCTGGAACTGCTTCGGCAGATCGCCAGCATGCTCGACCGCAAGGAAGTGCGCGACAAACTGCGCAGTGCCAGCAGTAATGAGGCGCTGTATCAGGTTGTACTGGACGAACAGAACGGGCAGTAATCATGCGCTTGATCATCGTCAGCGGCCGTTCCGGCTCAGGTAAAAGCACCGCCCTCAACGTCCTTGAGGACAGCGGTTTCTACTGCATCGACAATTTGCCTGCCGGCTTGCTGCCGGAATTGGCGGAACGCGCGTTGATCCATACCGAACTGGCGCAACCCCTGGTCGCCGTTTCGATAGATGCCCGCAACCTGCCCAGCCATCT
Source organism: Pseudomonas sp. EA_15y_Pfl1_P101 (assembly GCF_963970835.1). Taxonomy (NCBI): domain Bacteria; kingdom Pseudomonadati; phylum Pseudomonadota; class Gammaproteobacteria; order Pseudomonadales; family Pseudomonadaceae; genus Pseudomonas; species Pseudomonas sp. EA_15y_Pfl1_P101. The sequence goes on from NZ_CAXAPA010000001.1 coordinate 445,597, forward strand.
TGAGCGATTTCCGCAATTGCTCGAGGAAGTGCGCGCCAAGCACATTCATTGCGATGTGCTGTACCTGGATGCCGACGAAGAGACACTGCTCAAGCGTTTCTCCGAAACACGCCGACGCCACCCCCTCAGCAGCCCCCACCGCTCCTTGGCCGAGGCCATCGAGGACGAAACCAAGCTGCTGGGACCGATCATTGACCTCGCCGACCTCAAGATCAACACCACCAGCCTTAACCTGTACCAGTTGCGCGATGCCATCAAGCTGCGTCTGTTGAACCAGCCGGAGCCAGGCACGGCGTTTCTCGTGGAGTCGTTTGGTTTCAAGCGCGGAATGCCGGTAGATGCAGACTTGGTGTTTGATGTGCGCTGCCTGCCGAACCCCTACTGGAAGCCGGAACTGCGCGAACAATCCGGGCTGGATCAACCTGTTGCCGACTACCTGGCTGCGCAACCGGATGTTGAGGAGATGTTCCAGGACATTTCCAGCTACCTGCTCAAATGGTTGCCACGCTTTGCAGCAAGCAATCGTGCCTATGTCACCATTGCCATTGGCTGCACCGGCGGCCACCACCGCTCCGTCTACCTGACCGAACGCTTGGGCCAGGTGCTGCAAAAAACCCTCAAGAACGTTCAGGTCCGCCACCGCGACCTTAGCTGAAAGGAACACCTGCGCGATGCCCGCTCTGGAAATTGAAATCATCAACAAGCTCGGCCTTCACGCCCGAGCTTCGGCCAAATTCGTGGGTGTGGCTGGGCAGTTTCCCTGCCAGATACGGGCCGGGCGCACGCCGGAATCCATGGTCGATGGCAAAAGCATCATGGCAATGATGATGTTGGCGGCCGGCAAGGGCACCAAGATTCACTTGAAGACAGAAGGCGAGCAAGAGCAGGAAGCGATGGACGCGCTGGTTGCGATGATCAATAACTACTTTGATGAAGGCGAATAACCCTTTGTAAGCGCCCAGTTTGCTGGGCTCCGACAAAGGGAGCGGGCATTAGCCTAAAGCCGTATCCATCACCATCATCAGGCAAAAACCGGTGCACAACCCCAGACTGGCGAGTTTTTCGTGACCATTGCGTCGCGATTCAGGGATGACTTCGTGAGTCACCACCAATAGCATCGCGCCAGCAGCCAAGGCCAGGCCCAAAGGCAACAGTACCTCGGCCAGGCTCACCAACCAGGCGCAGAGCACAGCAAACACCGGCTCCACCAAGCCTGACGCAGCACCGATCATAAAAGCCTTGACCCGCGACATCCCTGCCCCGGCCAACACCAGCGCGATCACGAGGCCTTCAGGCACATCCTGCAAGGCGATGCCCATGGCCAGGCTATTGGCCTCCGGCATGCCGCCACCGGCGGAGACGCCGACCGCCATGCCTTCGGGGATGTTGTGGGCGATGATAGCAAACACAAACAGCCAGATGCGCGGCGGGATTACCGGTTTGTCCGGCGTGCCGACGAGCATTTCCGGGCTCGCGCCGGAAACCTTGCGGTCAACCAGGTATAGCCCGAACGCCCCAAGCATAATGCCCAAGCTGATCAAGCCACTGGCCTCCCAGGGCGACAATCCCAAGCTTTCAGCCGCGGCAATGCCTGGCACGATCAGCGAAAACGCCGTCGCAGCGAGCATCACCCCTGCCCCAAAGCCCAGCAGTGTATCGCTCAACGCCACCGGCATCCGCCGAATGACCAGCACAGGCACCGCGCCGAGCGCCGTGCCGAGTGCGCAGATGGACCCGCCCTGCAGGGCGCGCAGAATGCGCGGCTCCAAGTCAAGCCAGGCCAGCCCGTGGGCCACCAGCAATGCAGTACCTGCCAATAGCAGCAGCGAGCCAAGTGCATAACGAAACATCCGCCCGCTGCTGATCGCCAGTGTGTCAGTGCGCATAGTCGGCCTTAGATCTTGTTATAGGGGTGGATGTCAGGCCACAGCGGCCTGATAGCGTGCGGCGACTTCAGGCCAGTTAATGACACTGTAGAACGCATTGATGTATTCCGGGCGACGGTTCTGATAAAGCAGGTAGTAGGCGTGCTCCCAGACGTCAAGGCCGAGGATCGGCGTATTACCGCTCATCAGGGGGCTGTCCTGATTGCCGCTGCTTTCCACCACCAGGTTCTTTTGCGGGGTGACGCTCAGCCAGGCCCAGCCGCTACCGAAGCGCGTCAACGCGGCTTTGGTGAAAGCATCCTTGAAGCTGTCGAAACCGCCCAGTTGTTCCTCGATCGCTTTGCCCAGTGCGCCCTCGGGCTTACCACCACCTTTGGGCGACATCACGGCCCAGAACAGCGAGTGGTTGGCGTGGCCGCCGCCTTGGTTAATCACGGCTGCACGAAGTTTTTCCGGCAACTGCTGCACGCTGGATACCAGTTTTTCAACCGGCCAGCCCGCAAACTCAGTGCCCTCAACTGCGGCATTAAGGTTGTTGATATAGGTCTGGTGGTGCTTGGTGTAATGGATCTCCATGGTTTGCGCATCGATATGCGGTTCCAAGGCGTCGTAGGCGTAAGGCAATGCAGGCAAGGTGTAGGTCATATCAATGTGCTCCGTAATGAGGAGTGGTCGGCTGCGCCGCAGTACCGCCCAGCAAGCGATGGGTACGCGGGTACTCACCGTGATCGCTGATGAAGTTCAGTAGCTCGACGTAGGTCTTGCTGCTCTGGCGCAGGGCCGCTTCCCGCAATTGCGGGCTCAGACGCGAGTCCTGCATGGTCTGCAAAAGACGCTGGTGAATAGCGCAAAGGTATTCCGCGCTTTCTTCCGGCTGGTTCAGGCGCAGGTGCAAGTCCGCCAGGTTGTGATGAGAAATGACGCTCGCCGCCACTGCTTCGTCGGCATCCGCCCAGCGCTCGAACAGCACTTGAGCCAAGGCCAGGGCTTGCAAATAGGCCTCGCGAGCGTCAACCAACTCGCCCGCCATAAAGCAGCGATTGGCCCGTTCGATCGTGCGTTTCCAGTGCTCCATGGTGAGCCTCCAAAGCAGGGTCGGTGATTACACGCCGCCGGCCGTCAGCTTTTCCGGATCCAGCAGGACTTCCAGTTGGCTGCGCGGCAGGTCGGTGTGCTCGAGGGCGACATCAATCACCGGACGGCCTTGCTGATACGCCTTCTTGGCAATTTCAGCGGCCTTTTGGTAACCGATGATCGGGTTGAGTGCGGTGACCAAAATCGGGTTGCGCGACAGCGCTTCCTTGAGCTTGGCTTCATTGACCTTGAAGCTGGCGATGGCCTTGTCCGCCAGTAGACGGCTGGAATTGGCCAGCAATTCGAGGCTGCTGAGCAGGTTCTGGGCGATGATAGGCAGCATCACATTCAGCTCGAAGTTGCCCGATTGACCAGCGATGGTGATCACTGTGTCATTACCGATGACCTGCGCGGCGACCATGGCCGTCGCTTCCGGGATCACTGGGTTGACCTTGCCAGGCATGATCGAAGAGCCAGGCTGCAGGCCTTCCAGTTCGATTTCACCAAGGCCTGCGAGCGGGCCGGAGTTCATCCAGCGCAGGTCGTTGGCGATTTTCATCAACGACACGGCAGTGGTTTTCAACTGGCCGGAAACGGCGACGGCGGTGTCCTGGGAGCCGATCAGCGCGAACAGGTTTTTGCCTGGGGTGAATTTCACACCAGTCAGGCTGCTCAACTGCTGGCTGAATCGCGCAGCGAATTGCGGGTGTGCGTTGATCCCGGTGCCAACCGCTGTGCCGCCTTGGGCCAGCGCTTGCAGACTTGGTAGAAGGTCCTGCAAATGCGCGATATTAGCCTTGAGTTGCTGCGCCCAGCCATTGAGCACCTGGCTCATGCGCACCGGCATGGCATCCATTAAGTGAGTGCGGCCAGTCTTGATGAACGGGTGAACCTCTTCGGCCTTTTGCTCGATGACTTGAACGAGGTGCAACAGGGCCGGCAGTGTTTGCTCATGCAGCACCAATGCGGCGCTGACGTGGAGGGTGGTTGGAATGATGTCATTGCTGCTTTGACCGCAGTTCACGTGGTCATTGGGGTTGACCGGCTCGCCGAGCAAACGACTGGCGAGGGTGGCAATCACCTCGTTGGCATTCATGTTGGAACTGGTGCCGGAACCGGTCTGGAAAATATCCACCGGGAAATGCGGCATGAAATCGCCTTCCAGCAGGCCTTGGGCGGCATCGACAATAGCCTTGCCCTGCCCTGCGCTGATTTGTTCGAGGTCGACGTTAACCTTGGCTGCCGCAACCTTGGCCAAGATCAGGGCGCGAATGAATTGCGCCGGCATGCGTTGATGGCTGATCGGGAAGTTGTTTACCGCACGCTGGGTTTGAGCGCCATACAAGGCTTCGGCAGGCACTTGCAGCTCGCCCATGCTGTCGCGTTCGATACGGGTGTTACTCATCGTTAGATCCTTGCACGAGGTCGGAGTGAGAAATAGACGGCAGCAATTCGCAGGTCGCCAATTGCCAGGCAAAGGTTTGCCAGCGCTTGAGACGGCAGGCACATTGAGAAAGCTGTTCCAGGTCGCGCAGTGGACGCCAAGCCTGGTCCAGGCAAACGCAACGCCAGTGCCACGGCAGCGCTATATCGCTGGCGGTGTCGAGCAATAAGCGCAATGAGGTCTCAGCGATCGTCCAGGGATGGGTCGCGGTGCAGCACGCCAGGTATCGACCTTCGTTGAGGTAATGCTCGATCAGGCGAGGCTCATTTGGATCGAGTGCGCAGCGGATTTGACGACTCATCCAGCGCCAGCTTTCCAGATAAGGATCCTCATGCAGGACAGAACTCATGATCCACACTCGCTCGATAATGATATTCATTATTAAATGATATTAAGAATCAAAACAAGCGCACCAAAGGATTCGTCTCACGATGGAGTTACAAAAAAGGCGCGCCATCCGTGGGATGGCGCGCCTTTTTCAGGGACCGTTGAGGGGTTAGCTGCCGGCGACGGTCATCCGCTCGATCAGCACAGAACCTGTGCGAATGTTGCTGCGCAGTTCCAAATCATTACCCACGGCAACGATCTGCTTGAACATATCGCGCATGTTGCCAGCGATAGTCACTTCCTGAACGGCAAACTGAATCTCGCCGTTTTCTACCCAGAACCCCGCCGCGCCACGGGAGTAATCACCGGTGACCATGTTCAGGCCATGGCCCATCAATTCAGTGACTAGCAAGCCACGGCCCATGCGCCGCAGCAACGCCGCCTGGTCTTCATCGCCATGGGTGACAAACAGGTTGTGCACGCCACCGGAGTTCGCCGTGCTTGGCAGGCCGAGTTTACGGCCGGAGTATGTACCCAATACGTAGGAGACCAACTCGCCGTTCTCGACGAACGGCTTGGCATAAGTCGCCAGGCCATCACCATCGAACGACGTGCTGCCCATGGCACGCATCAGGTGCGGGCGTTCATCTATGGTCAGCCATTCGGGAAACAGCTTCTGGCCAATTGCACCTTCCAGGAACGAGGATTTGCGGTACAAGTTGCCACCGGAAATCGCCCCCAGGAAGCTGCCGAACAACCCACCGGCAAGTTCTGCTGAAAACAACACAGGCACTTCGCAGGTCGGCACCGGGCGCGCGCCCAGGCGACTCGCGGCACGCTGCGCAGCACGCTGCCCAATGCTCACCGGGTCCGCCAGCAAATCGCCCTGGCGATTCACGTCGTACCAGTAATCGCGCTGCATCTGCCCGTTGGCTTCGGCAATCATCACGCAGCTCAGGCTATGACGGGTGGACGCATAACCGCCGATAAAACCATGACTGTTGCCATACACGCGGCAACCCTGATGCGTACTCAACGTGGTGCCATCAGCATTCTTGATGCGGATATCGGCGTCGAACGCCGCCGCTTCACAGATCAATGCCTGTTCGATGGCTTGCTCGGGCGTGATGTCCCAGGCGTGGAACAGATCGAAATCCTGAAGGTCCTTGGCCATCAGGGCCTTATCGGCCAAACCCGAGCTTTCATCCTCCGAGGTGTGCTTGGCAATCGCCAACGCAGCCGCCACCGTTTCGCGAATCGCTTCCGAGCCACTTGCCGACGTACTGGCCGAACCTTTGCGCTGCCCGACATACAAGGTGATGCCAAACCCTTGATCGCGATTGAACTCAACGGTTTCCACTTCACGCTGGCGTACCGACGTCGACAGCCCCTGCTCCAGCGACACCGCCACCTCACAGGCACTGGCCCCCTGGCGCTTGGCCTCGGCAAGGATCTGCTCGACTTGTTCCTGCAGTGCCGGTAACGCTTGCGGACCGACGCTTTGGGCTGCACTCATGGTTTTCTCCACTCAAATTCTGCTTTCGGTTAAGGCCATCGAGCGACCGGGCCGGACAAGCGGCCCCCGACTGGTTATCATGGCGGCGTTTCTTTGCGGACTGCCACCATGGTTGATTCTTACGACGACTCCCTCGATGGGGAGAAAAGCAAAACCCAGGTCAAACGCGAGCTGCATGCTCTGGTTGACCTTGGCGAGCGCCTTACAACGCTCAAGAAAGATTTGATTGCAAAACTGCCTTTGACCGACGAAATGCGCCGGGCCTTGGCTGATGCGCCCAAGCACACCGCGAATATCGCGCGTAAACGGCACATCATGTTTATCGGCAAACTCATGCGCGATCAGGACACTGACGCCATTCTGGCTTTGCTTGATCAAACCGATGCCTCCACTCGCCAGTACAACGAACGCTTCCATAACCTGGAGCGTTGGCGTGACCGCTTGATCGCGGGCGATGACGCCGTGCTGGAGAAATTTGTGCTGGACTACCCGGACGCGGACCGCCAGCAACTGCGCTCCCTGATCCGTCAGGCCCAGCACGAGCAGGCGCATAACAAAGCGCCGGCCACCAGCCGTAAAATCTTCAAGTACATCCGAGAGCTGGACGAGACTCAACGCGGCCTGCGCTGATCCTCTTCCCCGGGTGGTGGTTTTCGCCACCCGAAGCTCCACCTTTCTTACGAGCCCGTGCCACCCACGGTGATCGCATCAATTTTCAGCGTTGGCTGCCCGACCCCCACCGGCACCGACTGCCCGTCCTTCCCGCACGTGCCCACGCCGCTGTCGAGCGACAGGTCGTTACCGACCATCGACACCTTGCTCATGGCTTCCGGACCGTTACCAATCAACGTTGCCCCTTTGACCGGCGCAGTAATCTTGCCGTCTTCGATCAGGTACGCCTCGCTGGTGGAGAACACGAACTTGCCGCTGGTGATGTCCACCTGGCCGCCACCGAGGTTGGCGCAGTAGATGCCGCGCTTCACCGAAGCGATGATTTCCGCCGGGTCGCTTTCGCCACCGAGCATGTAGGTGTTGGTCATGCGTGGCATCGGCAGGTGCGCGTAGGATTCGCGACGGCCGTTACCGGTGCGCGCCACGCCCATCAAGCGGGCGTTGAGCTTGTCTTGCATGTAGCCCTTGAGCACGCCGTTTTCGATCAGGGTGGTGCACTCGGTCGGCGTACCTTCGTCATCAACGCTCAGCGAGCCACGACGCCCGGCGAGGGTGCCGTCATCGACGATGGTGCACAGCTTGGAGGCAACCCTCTCGCCCATTCGACCGCTGTAGGCCGAACTGCCCTTGCGGTTGAAGTCACCTTCCAGCCCATGGCCGACCGCTTCGTGCAGCAGTACGCCGGACCAGCCCGACCCCAGCACCACCGGCAAGGTACCCGCTGGCGCCGGAATGGCTTCCAGGTTGACCAGCGCCTGGCGCAGGGCCTCACGGGCATAGCCCATGGCACGGTCGTCGCTGAGGAAGTAGCGGTAATCGGTACGCCCGCCGCCGCCATGGCCACCGCGCTCGCGGCGACCGTTCTGCTCTACGATCACACTCACATTGAAGCGCACCAGCGGCCGTACATCCGCCGCCAGGCCGCCGTCGGTGGATGCCACCAGAATGCGTTCCCACACACCGGCCATGCTCACGGTAACCTGTTGGATACGCGGATCGAGGGCGCGGGTGGCCACGTCGATACGCTTGAGCAGCTCGACCTTTTCCGCGCGACTGATGACCTCCAACGGGTTATCCGGCGCGTACAACTGCGCCACATCTTGAGTGCTGAACGCCTGAACCGTGCCATTTTGGCCAGCGCGGGAGATTGAGCGCGCAGCACGCGCCGCCAGGCCCAAGGCTTCCAGGGTGATCGCGTTGCTGTAGGCAAAGCCGGTTTTTTCACCGGATTGCGCACGCACGCCGACACCCTGGTCGAGATTGAAGCTGCCTTCCTTGACGATCCCGTCTTCCAGGGACCAGGACTCGGAGATCTGGCCCTGGAAATACAGGTCAGCCGCATCAATGCCCGGTCCGGCCAGATCGCCGAGCACGGTTTGCAAGCTTTCGATGGTCACGCCACCGGGTGCCAGGAGGTGTTCACTGACTGAGGACAACAACTCGCTCATAGGTATGGCCTTAAATTCATCGTTCCGAAGCAGGCCGCTGTGCGCCCTGCGAGAAAAAGCGCCGATGGCTGACCACCGGCATACGCGCCCTTATCGACGCCTGTTCACTGCTATCGCGCTCGGCAAGCAACACCGCTTCGCCTCTATCCTGTTGCGTCAGCACGCGCCCCCAAGGGTCGACAATGGCCGCGTGGCCATGGGTTTCCCGTGGTCCCGGGTGTACGCCACCCTGAGCCGCCGCCAGCAGGTAGCACTGGGTCTCGATGGCCCGTGCGCGAACCAGCACGTCCCAATGGGCCGCACCGGTCACTGCCGTAAACGCCGAAGGCGCCGTAATCAATTCAGCCCCCGCCGCGCGCAACTCGCTGTAGAGCTCTGGGAAGCGCAAGTCGTAACACACCGTCAAGCCCAAACGGCCGACGGGCGTATCTGCCACCACCACATTCCCCCCGAAAGCATAGTCGTCGGATTCACGGTAACGACCGCGAGCATCAGCGACATCCACATCGAAAAGGTGCAGCTTGTCGTAACGGGCAACGATTTCGCCGCGATCATCAACCAGCAGTGAGCAGGCGTTGGACTTGGCGTGCGGTTGGTCCTCTGGCGGCAACGGCAAAGTGCCTGCCACTATCCATAAGGTGAGGTCGCGGGCGGTCTGTTTCAACCACGGGAGGATCGGACCTTCGCTCAGCGCCTCGGCGCGGCCGATATCAGCTACATCGCGACGCCCCATGGCGGCGAAGTTTTCCGGCAGCACCGCCAGCTTCGCCCCACCCGCCGCCGCCTGCTCCAGCAAGCGCCGGGCCTGGGCCAGGTTGGCCAGCACATCGCTCTGGCTGACCATTTGAATTACCGCAAAGGACATGGGCCGACACTCCAGAAAAGGCATGCGACCATGCTACTCCACAGGCTCTCAGTTTGGTTTTTCAAATGGTTTGTCGAAGGTGATTTTCGGGTCCTTCCACGGCCCTTCGACCTTGTATTGCACGCTCGCGAAGCGTGCAACACGATCACCAATCAGCTTGTCGATCAGGAACAGCGCGCCACCAATGGCGGGCGCCCCCACGATCAGCGCTGCGATCGGCAGGTTATTGGTAACCGGCAGGGTGACCAGCAGCTTGGCGTCGACACGGTCTGCTACCATGTCCAGGGTGCCGTTGAGCTCCAGGTTGGTAGAAGGCCCGGTCATGGTGATCGGTTCACGGGTTACGAATACACCGTTACTCGCCGCCAACAAACCTTTGACTCGGTCATAGCTCAAGCCCTTGCCGAGCAAGTCCGAGAAGTCCAGACGCAACCGGCGCCCGATGGAGTTGAAGTTCAGCAGGCCGAACACCCGCAGGGCCTGGGCGCCACCCTCCACTTCCACGAACTGACCGTTGCGCAAAGCCGCATCCAAGCTGCCGGAGAAGCGCTTAGGCCCGACATAGGCCGGCGAACCAGGCCAGCGACCATCCACATCCAAGTGAAAATCATGGCTGGTGACGGTGGGAGCATAGCCCCAACCTTTGAGCACATCGGCGATATTCTTACCGTCCAAACGGCCCTTGTACCAACTGCTGCTGTCGCCCGCCGCCCCCTCCCAACCACCGGCCCCCTTGAGCTGCATACCCTTGAGGCCCAGGTCCAGGTCATTGAAGACCAGGCCTTTGGCGGTCGGGCGGATGTTCAGCGACCAGGCGCCCACCAGTTCCGGCCCCTGGAACAGCTGATCAATGGAAATATCCAGCGCCGGAATATCCTTGGGATCGATACTTGCCAAAGGATCCGGCGCGTTTTCGTCCGCCTGCACCGTCGGATCCACCGCCGGCAGTTTCACATAGTGCAGGTTGATCGCAATCGGCGCGCCCTTGGCGTCAGGCAGGTTGACTGTGCCCTTGGCCTGCTGGCTGTCGAGCTGCAAGCCCCAGGCGGCCTGTTTGCGGTTGAGTTGCAGGTTGACCTGATCGAACTGGGTGCCCAGACCGGTGAGTTTGCCGACTTTGAAGTCGGCACTGCTCAGCAGTTGCTTGGCACTCCCCCCCGGGTCATTGCCGGCGTACTGGTTCACCAGCTTTTTCCACGGATCGATGTCCAGTTCCGAGAGCACACCACGAATGCGCAAACCCTGGGCACCCGGCAGCACGGCGCCCCCATCCCCGAGGAACAGTTCACCGCGGCCATCATTGAATCTGTCCGGTGGCGCAGCAAAGGTGAAGCTCGCCAGTTCGCCGTAATCGAACCAATAACGGCGCTCGGCGCCCTGCAAGGTCATGCGAAACACACTGTCACGCCCCTGGTTGGCTGGCATCCCGAACGGAGCGGGCAAATCCACCACCACACCTTTGAGGTTGGAACTGACCATCAGTTGGCTGTCCGCGCCGTCCAGGGTCAATTGCAGTTGGTAGGGAATATCGCCGGACACCGGCAGCGGTTGGCTGACTTTCAACCAGTCCGTCAGCCGCTTGACCGTCACCTGGCCCTTTGCAGCCACGCGGGTGCTGATGCTGCCCGGCTTGCCATCGGCGAAAATCTGCGCGGTGATCGGCCGGTCGAACGCTTGGGCCGTGATGTTCTGGCCACTGAGGCCTTTAGTGCTGTCAAAACGGAAATCACCCTTGAGTTGGGTCAGGTCCAGGGTCGGCTCAGCCAGTTGCAAGCGCGACTTATCGGTTTTGAAGTCCACCACGATTTTTGGATCGGCACCCTTGGTCAACGGAATATCCAGGTCAAGGCTGCCTTGCAAGTCGCCCTCACCCTTCCATCCGGAGAACGTCGATGCGGTGCCAATCGGCGCTTCCTGGAGGATTTTCAGACCATCGCCCAAGCCACCGGCAAAATTACCGGTGAGCAACAGGTGACTGTCCTTGCCCGCAGGTGCGTGAGGGATATTGACGTAGATGTCCTTGACCTTCGTGTCGAGCAACTGGCCTTTGCTGGCCAGGATGCGCACACCGCTTTCCTCGACAAACACTTCACCATTGACCTTGCTCACATGCGGCCAGCCCGGCTGAAAGGCCAGTTCGGCGTCATGCACCTTGAAAAACAGGCTGATATTGCGCGAAGCCGGCAGCGCGTCGTGGTTCAGCGAACCCTGGTACTGGAAGAACCCTTGATCCACCGCGCCCTTGAGAATCGCCGTGCGCAACCATTCATCCAGCGCGGGGCTCAATACCGCCGGCAAGTATTTGGAGGTGAAGCGCCCATCACCCTCGACCATGCCGACGCGCAGGTCCATGTAGTCTTCCTGGCTGTGGTCAAAATGCAGGCGAATCAGGAAGTCAGCAGCCACCTTGCCCTCTTCGCCCAGCACCTTGACATAAGGGGCGATCAGGGTGAAGCCTTCTTTGTCCAGCTTCCACGTCAGGCGCGCATTGGCCTGGATGTAGTGCCACGGCTTGGCAAAGATCGGATCGAGGTGCAGGGAAAAGTCCTTGCTGTCCATGCGCAACTCGCCCTGGCCCAAGTCGCCGCTGATGCTGCCGGAGACGTTACGCGCGGCCGGCGCGCCAGAGTAGGCATCAAAACCAATGCGCTCGAGGTTGGCAGCGAAGCTGAGTTTTTGATCGGTAGTGTCTTGAGGGCGAAAATCCACCAGCACATTACGCAGCATGCCAGTGGCCTTGAGGTGCTCTACAGTCTTGGCGAACCCTTCCGGCAGCGGTGCCAGGGCGTTGAGCAGTGGCGTGATTGGCGTCAGGTCAAGGCGGTCGGCCTGCAGCTTCCAGACCTCCTGAGCCTTGTCGGTGGCCTGGGTTTGCTGCAGTTGCACGCGCGACTCCCAGCGTGTTTCCCCCAGGTTCATCGCCAGTGAGTCGAACAGCACCTTGAGACCCGTGTCACTGCGTTGCAGGTAGGCGGTGAGCGCAAGGTTTTCGATATGCACGGGCTTGCGATCGGCGTAGCTGCCCTTGACCTGCGCAGAGTTCAGACGCGCCACCGCACTCTGTACGGTACCGTTGGCCCAGTTCAACCAGAATTCGCCACCGGCCTTGAACTGGGTGAGTTTCCACTGCTGGGTCAGCTTGGCAGGAATCCATTTGGCCCACTCGCTTTGCGGCAGGCTCAGATAGGCCTGGACTTCAGCGTCTTTCCACTGGCTGGCACGAATACGCGTGCGCAGACTCATGGCAAGGGGCTGGCCGTCCGGCAAGGTCAAGCGCGCGTCCAAGCGTTGGCGGGTGATGCCGGTATGCAAGCTGAGGCCGACATACGTCAGGGTCACTGGCGCATGGTCATACGGTTGCAACGTCACCTGGCTGTCGAGCAGCGACACACGCTTGACCAACTGCATGCGCTTGAGCAACTGCTCCGGGTCAAGCGGCTGGTCGTCCTGCAACGGCAGGCCTTGCAGGACCCATTTCCCGTCCTTGTCTTCCTTGGCACTGAGTTGCAGGCCACTGACTTGCAAGTGAGCAATGCGCACTTCGCGGGCCACAACGCTGGCCCAGATGTCCGGTACCACTTCAACCTGGTCCAGGCGCAAGCCACTGTTGCCCTCGCCCACCATCACATCATGGGCCAGCAATACCGGCGCGAAGCCGCTCCAGCGGCCTTCCAAGCTGCCGATGTGCACAGGCATGCCCACCGCGGCCTGGGCCTTGGCCTCGACATCCGCACGGTACTCGGCCACCAGCGGCGTCAATTCACGCCCCAGACTCACATACACCGCTGCCAATACCAGCAGTAAGGCACAAAGCCCAAGGCCCCAACGGGTCAAAGCGGCAAAAAAGCGTATCAGACGCTCCATGTCAGGCGACCCTCGAGGCGGTAGTCGGACAGCAGATCAAGGTCTGCCAGTCTCATAAAAAGAAAACGATTGGGGATCAGAGCAGCACCACGTCGTATTGTTCCTGGGAATACATGGTTTCAACCTGGAAGCGTATCGTGCGCCCGATAAACCCTTCCAGTTCGGCAACGTTGCCGGACTCTTCGTCCAGCAGCCGGTCCACCACTTTTTGGTTGGCTAGCACTCTATAACCTTCGGCCTGGTAGGCACGTGCCTCTCGTAGGATTTCGCGGAAAATCTCGTAGCAAACCGTTTCCGGGGTCTTCAATTTACCGCGTCCCTGGCAGCTGCTGCACGGCTCGCACAGCACCTGTTCAAGGCTTTCGCGGGTGCGCTTGCGGGTCATTTGCACCAGGCCCAACTCGGTAATGCCGATGATGTTGGTCTTGGCGTGATCGCGCTCCAACTGCTTCTCGAGGGTACGCAGCACCTGGCGCCGGTGCTCTTCATCTTCCATGTCGATGAAATCGATGATGATGATCCCGCCCAGGTTGCGCAGGCGCATCTGGCGGGCAATCGCGGTGGCCGCTTCGAGGTTGGTCTTGAAAATGGTTTCTTCAAGGTTGCGATGACCAACAAATGCGCCGGTGTTGACGTCGATGGTGGTCATGGCTTCTGCCGGGTCCACCACCAGGTAGCCGCCGGATTTGAGCGGCACCTTGCGTTCCAGGGCTTTCTGGATTTCGTCTTCGACGCCATACAGGTCGAAGATCGGCCGCTCGCCGGGGTAGTGTTCCAGGCGGTCGGCAATTTCCGGCATCAATTCGGCAACGAATTGCGTGGTGCGCTGGAAAGTTTCCCGCGAGTCGATGCGAATTTTCTCAATCTTGGGGCTGACCAAGTCGCGCAACGTGCGCAGGGCCAGGCCCAAGTCTTCATAAATAACGCTGGGCGCACTGATGGTCTTGATCTGGGCATCGATCTGGTCCCACAGGCGTCGCAGGTAGCGGATGTCCATGAGGATCTCATCGGCACCAGCGCCTTCAGCGGCGGTGCGCAGGATAAACCCACCGGCTTCCTTGATGCCCTCGGCTGCCACGCAGTCGCTGACCACCTTTTTCAGGCGCTCGCGCTCGGCTTCGTCCTCGATCTTCAGGGAAATGCCGACATGCGCGGTACGCGGCATGTACACCAGGTAACGCGACGGAATCGACAGCTGAGTGGTCAGGCGTGCGCCCTTCGAGCCGATGGGGTCCTTGGTGACTTGCACCACCAGGCTCTGCCCTTCATGCACCAGGGCGCTGATACTTTCGACCGCCGGGCCTTCGCGCAGGGAAATCTCGGAGGCATGGATAAACGCAGCTCGGTCCAGGCCGATATCGACAAATGCCGCCTGCATACCCGGCAATACCCGCACTACCTTGCCTTTGTAGATATTGCCGACGATCCCGCGCTTCTGGGTGCGCTCCACGTGCACTTCTTGCAGAACACCGTTCTCTACCACCGCCACGCGCGATTCCATCGGCGTGATATTGATCAGAATCTCTTCACTCATGGCTGGGTCTCGTTCAGGCGTTTTCACAATAGTGACCGGTCACTTAAGGCTGGGTGCGCAAATAAGGGCGTTCAGCGCGCGGTAAGGTTTTGCCAACAGGGTATGCCGAATTGGTCGAGCAGTTGCGCGGTTTCGCACACCGGCAGCCCTACCACGGCGGAATAACTGCCATTGAGGCCGGCGACAAACACCGAACCCAATCCTTGGATAGCATAGCTGCCTGCTTTGTCCTGAGGTTCACCACTGTGCCAGTAGGTTGTAGCCTCCTCGACAGAAATCCCACGAAAAAGTACACGACTGCTGACACATCGGGTTTCGCAGCGCTGGCCGTCGGTAAGGGATATGGCGGTGAGCACTTCGTGTTCACGCCCCGACAGGGCCATCAACATCGCCAAGGCATCGGCCTGGTCCGTGGGTTTGCCGAGGATTAGGCCATCGACGATCACGGCAGTATCGGCCCCCAGCACACAGCCGCCAGCAGGGCGTTCAAGCGTAGCAAAACCCGCCGCTGCCTTGCCCCGCGCTAAACGCTCTACGTAGGAAACAGCAGACTCGTTTGTAAGAGGGGTTTCATCAATCGCGGCGCTGACCACGGTGAAGGGCACACCGATCTGGATCAGCAGTTCACGCCGCCTCGGTGAGCCCGAGGCCAGGTAAAGCGAATTCATTGCAGACTCTCCCTTTAGGGTTCGATAACCAGGCAGAGCCTCGCAATCCATTCAATTGATCTTATAGCGACGACGCAACCCACGCAGGCCGAAACTGATCCATGGCCACAGCAAGGCGCTGACCAGAGCCGGCAATACCAGCGCCAGGGTCGGCTGCCGGTTACCGGTCAAGGCGCTGAGCCACAGTTGAATAAGCTGCGCCAGGCCGAAGATAACCAGGATCACCAGGCACTGCTGCCACATCGGGAACATGCGCAGACGCTGCTGCAACGACAGCACCAGGAAAGTGATCAGGGTCAGGATCAACGCGTTCTGGCCCAGCAAGGTGCCATAGAGCACATCTTCCGCCAGGCCCAGGAACATGGCGGTGACCATACCGACTTTATACGGCAGGTTCAGCGACCAGAAAGCCAGCAGCAGCGCCAACCAGAGCGGGCGCAGGATTTCCATGAACTGTGGCAGCGGCGAAACGCTGAGCAGCAAACCGATGGCGAAAGTCAGCCAGACAATCCAGCCATTTTGCGAATGAGTACCGGCCATTATTCCTCCCTCTGCCGCGTGGTTGCCGGGGCGGTAGCCGCTGGGCGCGTAGCCGGAGCAGCAGATGGTTTGGTCGCGGCCGGTTTAACCGGGTGCGCCACTGGCTTGACGGGCGTGGCCACGGCCGGAGTCACCGCCGGCGTAGCCGGTGCGACAGCGGCAGGCTTAGGCGCGGTGGCCGGAATGATTGGCGCCGTGCCGTTCTTCTGGTCTTCCGCTTCCTGAGCCTGGGCGGCGTCGTTGGCACGCTCTTCCGGGGTGCGATTGTCGCTGAACACCAGCAGCAGGTAGCGACTGCGGTTCAAGGCGGCAGTTGGCACGGCACGCACAATGGCGAACGGCTGACCGGAATCGTGGATCACTTCCTTCACCGTCGCCACCGGATAACCCGCCGGGAAACGCTGACCCAGGCCGGAGCTGACCAACAGGTCGCCTTCCTTGATGTCGGCGGTATCGGCCACATGGCGCAGTTCCAGGCGCTCGGGGTTGCCGGTGCCGCTAGCAATCGCACGCAGGCCGTTGCGGTTGACCTGCACTGGAATGCTGTGGGTGGTGTCCGTCAGCAGCAATACCCGCGAAGTGTAGGGCATCAGCTCAACCACCTGACCCATCAGGCCACGTGCATCAAGCACCGGCTGGCCGAGGACCACACCGTCGCGCTCACCTTTGTTGATGATGATGCGGTGGGTAAAGGGGTTGGGGTCCATGCCGATCAACTCGGCCACTTCGACCTTTTCGTTGACCAGCGCGGAGGAATTGAGCAACTCGCGCAGCCGAACGTTCTGTTCGGTGAGGGCCGCGAGCTTTTGCATGCGCCCCTGCAACAGCAGGTTTTCGGTCTTGAGTTTTTCGTTCTCGGCAACCAGCTCAGTGCGGCTGCCAAATTGGCTGGCCACGCCCTGGTAGAGACGTTGCG
The DNA here is from genome assembly GCF_963970835.1 of Pseudomonas sp. EA_15y_Pfl1_P101. Lineage (NCBI taxonomy): Bacteria > Pseudomonadati > Pseudomonadota > Gammaproteobacteria > Pseudomonadales > Pseudomonadaceae > Pseudomonas > Pseudomonas sp. EA_15y_Pfl1_P101. The sequence continues at coordinate 462,351 of NZ_CAXAPA010000001.1, forward strand.
GCAGGTCGGTGATCCAGTAAGCCTGCATCAACACCAGCGACATCTGGCTGCGCACGGGCTTAAGCAATGCGAAGCGGGCATCGACCACCATCAGCGCGACCGAAAGCACGACCAGCACCAACAGGCGCACGCCCAATGAGGGGCCTTTGGCGAAAAGCGGTTTAATAGGCCGCTCCTCCCAGACAAATGTTCTCTTTATTCATACGGCATCTAACCGGCCTGGATGCAGATTGAAGAAGATAAACGCCAACAGGCAGCACTGCAAAGTGCTGCCTGCGGGCGAAACATGGGCTTACCAGCAATGACTCATTCGCTGGAGAGCAGGTCCATGGTGTGTTTATCCATCATTTCCAGTGCACGGCCACCGCCACGGGCGACGCAGGTCAGCGGGTCTTCGGCGACGATCACCGGCAAGCCGGTTTCCTGGGCCAGCAGTTTGTCGAGATCGCGCAGCAACGCGCCACCACCGGTCAACACCAAGCCACGCTCGGCGATGTCGGAAGCCAATTCCGGCGGCGATTGCTCCAGGGCGCTCTTCACAGCCTGAACAATGGTGGCCAGGGACTCTTGCAGAGCTTCCAGCACTTCATTGGAGTTCAGAGTGAAAGCACGTGGAACGCCTTCGGCCAGGTTGCGACCGCGAACATCAACTTCGCGCACTTCGCCGCCCGGGTAAGCGGTACCGATTTCCTGCTTGATGCGCTCAGCAGTGGACTCACCAATCAGGCTGCCGTAGTTACGACGCACATAGGTGATGATCGCTTCGTCGAAACGGTCGCCGCCTACACGTACGGATTCGGCATACACCACACCGTTCAGGGAAATCAGGGCGATTTCAGTGGTACCACCACCGATATCCACCACCATCGAACCGCGGGCTTCTTCAACCGGCAGGCCGGCACCGATCGCAGCAGCCATTGGCTCTTCGATCAGGAACACTTCGCGGGCACCGGCGCCGAGGGCCGATTCACGGATGGCACGACGCTCAACCTGGGTGGACTTGCACGGAACGCAGATCAGCACACGAGGGCTGGGCTGCAGGAAACTGTTTTCATGAACCTTGTTGATGAAGTACTGCAGCATCTTCTCGCAGACACTGAAGTCAGCGATCACGCCGTCTTTCATCGGACGAATGGCGGCAATATTGCCGGGTGTGCGGCCGAGCATGCGCTTGGCCTCGGTGCCGACGGCAACGACACTTTTCTGATTACCATGGGTCCGAATGGCCACAACTGATGGCTCATTCAGGACGATACCGCGCTCGCGCACGTAAATAAGGGTGTTGGCAGTGCCCAGGTCAATGGAAAGATCGCTGGAAAACATGCCACGCAGTTTCTTGAACATGGGAAAGGGACCCTAGGCAACGCGTGGGTAAAAAAGTGCGGCAAACTCTAACAACGACAGGGATTTTGGGCAAGGCGCCAATGTGCTAAATTGGCCGACTTTCTGTGCACCAACCCCCACAATCGCGGCCGTAAGACCGTAGAAATGCGGTAGTGTTCCGACAATCTAACACACGGACAGCCTCCGTTCTGTTTTCCACTGGAGATTCCCATGACACTTGAACGCTCCGACGTGGAAAAAATCGCGCATCTGGCCTCGCTTGGCCTTAATGATGCCGATCTTCCACAGACCACCGCAGCCCTGAACAGTATTCTCGGGCTGGTCGACCAAATGCAGGCCGTGAATACCGACGGCATCGAGCCCCTGGCTCATCCACTGGAAGCCAGCCAGCGCCTGCGCGCAGACGTCGTGACCGAGCATAATAATCGCGAGGCTTACCAGTCCATCGCGCCAGCGGTCGAAAACGGCCTGTACCTGGTTCCGAAAGTCATCGACTAAAGGGAAAGAGCCTGCAATGCATCACATGACTCTGGCCGAGATCGCCCGCGGTCTCGCCGACAAAAAGTTTTCTTCCGAAGAGCTGACCAAGACCCTGCTTACGCGTATCGCCGAGCTCGATCCAAAGGTTAACAGCTTCATCAGCCTCACCGAAGAGCTGGCCCTGAGCCAGGCCAAGGCTGCCGACGCACGTCGCGCCAACGGTGAAAATGGTGCGCTGCTGGGCGCACCTATTGCCCACAAGGACTTGTTCTGCACCCAGGGCATTCGCACCAGCTGCGGCTCGAAGATGCTCGACAACTTCAAGGCGCCCTACGACGCCACCGTGGTGTCCAAGCTGGCCGCCGCCGGCGCCGTGACCCTGGGCAAGACCAACATGGACGAATTCGCCATGGGGTCGGCCAACGAGTCGAGCTACTACGGCGCAGTGAAAAACCCCTGGAACCTGGACCACGTGCCCGGCGGTTCCTCCGGTGGTTCGGCTGCCGCAGTGGCTGCGCGCTTCCTGCCCGCCGCCACCGCCACCGATACTGGCGGCTCGATTCGCCAGCCGGCCGCGTTCACCAACCTCACCGGTTTGAAGCCGACGTACGGTCGCGTTTCCCGCTGGGGCATGATCGCCTACGCGTCCAGCCTCGATCAGGGTGGCCCGCTGGCACGCACGGCTGAAGACTGCGCGATTTTGTTACAAGGCATGGCGGGGTTCGATAAGCAGGACTCCACCAGCATCGATGAGCCCGTGCCGGACTACAGCGCCAGCCTGAACACCTCGCTCAAAGGCCTGCGCATCGGCGTGCCAAAGGAATACTTCAGCGCCGGCCTCGACCCGCGTATCGCGGAGCTGGTGCACAACAGCGTCAAGACGCTGGAAGGCCTCGGTGCAGTCATCAAGGAAATCAGCCTGCCGAACAACCAGCACGCGATTCCAGCGTACTACGTGATCGCCCCGGCAGAAGCGTCATCCAACCTGTCGCGCTTCGATGGCGTGCGCTTCGGCTACCGCTGCGAAAACCCGAAAGACCTCACCGACCTTTATAAGCGCTCGCGTGGCGAAGGCTTCGGTGCCGAAGTGCAACGCCGCATCATGGTCGGCGCCTACGCCCTGTCGGCTGGCTACTACGACGCGTACTACCTCAAGGCGCAGAAAATCCGTCGCCTGGTCAAGAACGACTTCATGGCAGCCTTTGAAGACGTCGACGTGATCCTCGGCCCAACCACGCCGAACCCGGCCTGGAAGATCGGCGCCAAGACCGGCGACCCGATCGCCGAGTACCTGGAAGACCTGTACACCATCACCGCCAACCTCGCGGGCTTGCCGGGCTTGTCCATGCCTGCCGGTTTCGTCGATGGCCTGCCGGTGGGCGTACAATTGCTCGCCCCGTATTTCCAGGAAGGCCGCCTGCTCAATGTGGCGCACCAGTACCAGTTGAACACCGACTGGCACACCCGCACCCCTACCGGCTTCTGAGGAGAACACTATGCAATGGGAAGTTGTGATCGGGCTGGAGATTCATACCCAGCTCGCCACCCAATCGAAGATTTTCTCCGGTAGCGCCACCACGTTCGGCTCCGAGCCCAACACCCAGGCCAGCCTGGTAGACCTGGGCATGCCCGGCGTACTGCCGGTGCTGAACCAGGAAGCGGTGCGCATGGCGGTGATGTTCGGCCTGGCGATTGACGCCGAGATCGGCCAGCACAACGTGTTCGCGCGCAAGAACTACTTTTACCCCGACCTGCCCAAGGGCTACCAGATCAGCCAGATGGAGTTGCCGATCGTCGGCAAGGGCCACCTGGACATACCTCTGGAAGACGGCACCATCAAGCGCGTCGGCGTCACCCGCGCCCACCTGGAAGAAGATGCCGGCAAGAGCCTGCACGAAGAATTCCCGGGCGCGACCGGTATCGACCTGAACCGTGCCGGTACGCCATTGCTGGAAATCGTCTCCGAACCGGACATGCGCAGCGCCAAGGAAGCCGTGGCCTACGTCAAGACGATCCACGCGCTGGTGCGCTACCTGGGCATCTGCGACGGCAACATGGCCGAAGGCTCGCTGCGCTGCGACTGCAACGTGTCGATCCGTCCTAAGGGCCAATCCGAGTACGGCACCCGCTGCGAGATCAAGAACGTCAACTCGTTCCGCTTCATCGAGAAGGCGATCAACAGCGAAGTGCGTCGCCAGATCGAACTGATCGAAGACGGCGGCAAGGTCATCCAGCAAACCCGCCTGTACGACCCGAACAAAGACGAAACCCGCGCCATGCGCAGCAAAGAGGAAGCCAACGACTACCGTTACTTCCCCGACCCGGACCTGTTGCCGGTGGTCATCGAGGATTCGTTCCTCAATGACGTGCGCGCCACCCTGCCGGAGCTGCCGCAGCAAAAGCGCGAGCGCTTCCAGGAGCAGTTCGGCCTGTCGGTCTACGATGCCAGCGTTTTGGCCTCCAGCCGCGAACAAGCCAACTACTTTGAAAAAGTCGTGAGCATTGCCGGTGACGCCAAGCTGGCGGCCAACTGGGTGATGGTTGAGCTGGGCAGCCTGCTGAACAAGCAGGGCCTGGAAATCGACGAAGCGCCGGTCTCCGCCGAGCAGCTGGGCGGCATGCTGCTGCGCATCAAGGACAACACCATCTCCGGCAAAATCGCCAAGACCGTGTTTGAAGCCATGGCCAGCGGTGAAGGCAGCGCGGACGAGATCATCGAGAAGCGTGGCCTCAAGCAAGTCACCGACAGCGGCGCGATCTCGGCCGTACTCGATGAAATGCTTGCGGCCAATGCCGAGCAGGTCGAGCAATACCGTGCGGCAGACGAAGCCAAGCGCGGCAAGATGTTCGGCTTCTTTGTGGGCCAGGCGATGAAAGCCTCCAAAGGCAAGGCCAACCCGCAACAGGTGAACGAGTTGCTGAAAAGCAAGCTTGAAGGCTGATAGCGATGAATGGTCCGGGCGCAGATTTCACTTCCAGCCCGGATACCCTGTGGGAGCTGGCTTGCCTGCGATTGCATCACCTCGGTGTTCTTGAGACACCGAGTCGTTTGCATCGCAGGCAAGCCAGCTCCCACATTTGTTATGGGGCATCTTGAAAATGAAGCGTCTACTTGGCCTACTGGCCTTGTTCTCTCTACTGGCCGGTTGCGCCAGCGGCGTCATCAACCCCAACGGCTATGACGAAACCGGCACCGCCTCCTATTACGGCGCCAAACACCACGGCAATAAGACTGCCAGCGGTGAACCCTTCAACCAATACGGCCTGACCGCCGCCCACCGGCGATTACCGTTCGGCACCCAGGTCAAGGTCACCAATCTCGACAACGACAAATCCGTGGTTGTCCGCATCAATGATCGCGGCCCGCACATCCGTGGGCGCTTGATCGATCTTTCACGCAAGGCTGCCGAGCAGTTGGGCATGATCAGCAGCGGTACAGCGCGAGTGCGCGTACAAGCCTTGAGCAACTGACGATGGAGGCCTGGCCATTTTCAGACTAATCGCCCTCTCGCCTTGGAGCCTGCTGGAATTGCTCAGCGGCCTCTTGCTGCTGATCATCGGCGCCGAAATCCTGGTGCGCGCCGCCGTGCGCCTGGCCGCAAGCCTCAAGGTACGGCCGCTGATCATCGGCCTGACGATTGTCGCCTTCGGCAGCAGCGCGCCACAGATGACCGTCAGCCTGCAGGCCACCCTGGCGGGCAATACGGACATCGCCGTGGGCAGCGTAATCGGCAGCAGCATCTTCAACATCCTGGTGACCCTGGGCCTGTCGGCGCTGATCATTCCGCTGCGAGTCTCGCGGCAGCTGGTGCGCCTGGACATCCCGGTGATGATCCTGGCCGGGCTGCTGGTGTTTACCCTGGCGGGCAATGAAGAACTTACCCCAACCGACGGCCTGTTGCTGCTCGTGGCCCTGGCCGCTTACCTCGGCGTTTTGCACTACCAGACCCGTCACTCTCGCCGCCCACGCACGCTGGATACAGTGGCCCGCGCCCCCTGGCTGAGCAGCGTGCTGCAGATGCTCAGCGGGTTGTTGATCCTGGTGCTGGCCGGGCATTTGCTGCTGGGCGCAGCGGTGGATGTGGCGGGCGATCTGGGCCTGTCGGAGCGCGTGATTGGCCTGACGCTGATCGGCGTCGGCACCTCGCTGCCGTGCCTGGCGACGTCGCTGATTGCCGCCCTGCGCGGGCAGCGGGAAATTGCCGTGGGCAACGTGATCGGCAGCAACCTGTTCAACCTGCTTGGCGTCTTGGGCTTGACCGCCGTGCTCGCCCCTTCGCCGCTGTCAGTATCGCCCAACGCTCTGAACTTCGACCTGCCGGTGATGCTGGCTGTCGTGGTCCTGTGCCTGCCGATGTTCTATACCGGCTACCGCCTGACTCGCGCCGAAGGCCTGGTGCTGCTGGGCCTATACCTGGCCTACGGGCTGCACGTGATGGCGTTCACCACCGGTATGCCCCTGGCCAACAAGCTTGAACACCTGATGGTGTTTTATGTCCTGCCAGTGCTGGTGGCTTTTCTGTTGTTCAGCACGCTGCGAGCCTGGCGCCGCCAACACAAGAGGGAATCGCAATGACCGATCAGAAAAAGCCCGGGGTTGAAATGCGTCGCCAGGTCATGGGCGATGTGTTCGTCGACCGCGCCCTGGGCAATGCCACTGAGTTCACCCAGCCGCTGCAGGACTTCGTCAACGAACATGCCTGGGGCAGTGTGTGGAACCGCGAAGGGTTATCGCTGAAAACCCGCAGCCTGATCACCCTCGCCGCCCTGACCGCGCTGAAGTGCCCGCAGGAACTCAAGGGCCACGTGCGGGGCGCACTGAATAATGGTTGCACGGTGGAAGAGATCCGCGAGGCGCTGCTGCATTGCGCGGTGTATGCCGGTGTGCCGGCGGCGATTGATGCGTTTCGGGCGGCGCAGGAAGTGATTGAGGCGTATCAGGCCGATAAGCATTGACTGTCAGATAGCGGGCTTGCCTGCGATTGGCCCTGAACCACACCACCGATCTCAGATCCAACCACCGGCCTGCAACACAAAGATCCCGATATTCGTAGTCACCGCCGCTATCAGCGTGGTGATTACGATAATCGCCGCCGCCAATTCATGGTTACCGTCAGCTGCCCTCGCCATCACGAAGCTTGCAGCGGCAGTCGGTGCGCCGAAGTACAGGAACAGAATCCCCAACTCTGGCCCTCGGAAGCCAAGCCACCATGCCCCCAGCGTGGCGACGACCGGGAGCCAGACCATTTTCATCAAGCTCGCGCTCAACGCCATGTTGCCGCTCTTGCGCAGCGCCGCCAGGGACAACGTGCCGCCAATGCAGATCAACGCCAGTGGCAACGTAGTGTCTGCCAGGTACTGCAGGGATTTTTCCAGCCAGCCCGGCAGGCCGATCTGAAAATAGGCGAACGGCGCAGCCACGATCACACTGATGATCAGCGGGTTGGCCGCCACACTTTTGAAGATGCTCCATGGGTCGGACTTGATCACCGGGCTGTACACCGCCAGCACAATGGTCGACAGCGTGTTGTAGAACAGGATCACCAGCGCCGCGAGGATCGCACCGAGGGAGATGCCGTAGTCGCCGTACATACTGGCCGCCAGCGCCAGGCCGATCACCCCGTTGTTGCCGCGAAACGCGCCTTGGGTGTAGATGCCTCGGTCTTCACGCTTGCATCTAAAGATCGCCCAGCCCCAAGCCAGGGCAAAGCTGAGCAAGGTGGCGACGGAAAAGTAAATCAGCAAGCCCGGCTTGAGCGCCGAATGCAGGTCGGCATGCAGGATGCCGAGGAACAGCAACGCCGGCATGGTGACGTTGAACACCAGGGATGAAGCCGTGTGGATAAAGTTGTCGTTGATCCAGTTGATGCGCTTGAGCAGCACACCGAGGAATAGCATGGTAAACACCGGCGCGGTGATGGTGAGGGTGGTGAGGAAAATTGCCAGCATGCCGGGGAGAACCTTGGTGAGCGTCGTTAGGTGGCTAATGATAAGCCAGTGTGGGCCGCTTCGTCTGGTCTACCGCTTTCGCGAGCAAGCCCGCTCCCACATTTTGACCGCATTCCTCCAGCATGAGCGCGGTCGAATGTGGGAGCGGGCTTGCTCGCGAAGCTGGCGACTCGGTCTCAAGTAATAGGCGCAGGGTTAAACAAGGTGATGTCGTTATGCAGCTTGTGATGCTCGGCCCACGTCTGCTTTTTGCCGCTGGCCACATCCAGGTAGAAGTGAAACAACTCCCAACCCAACTCCTCGATGCTCGCGCGCCCAGTAGCAATACGCCCGGCGTCGATATCGATGAGGTCGGGCCAGCGCTGCGCCAGCTCCGTACGGGTCGACACCTTCACCACTGGCGCCATCGCCAGCCCATAAGGCGTGCCACGCCCGGTGGTGAACACATGCAGGTTCATCCCCGCCGCCAGTTGCAAGGTACCGCACACAAAGTCACTGGCCGGCGTGGCGCAAAAGATCAGGCCCTTGCCCTTGAAACGCTCGCCCGGGCCCAGCACACCATTAATTGCGCTGCTGCCGGATTTGACGATAGAGCCCAAGGACTTCTCGACGATGTTCGACAAGCCGCCCTTCTTGTTGCCCGGCGTGGTGTTGGCACTGCGATCCGCTTCGCCCTTGGCCAGGTAACGGTCGTACCAGTCCATTTCCCTGACCAGTTCCTGGGCAACTTCCTTGCTCTCTGCACGCGAAGTCAGCAGGTAGATGGCATCACGGACTTCAGTGACTTCGGAAAACATCACCGTCGCCCCCGCCCGCAACAGCAAATCCGAGGCGTAGCCCAGTGCCGGGTTGGCGGTGATGCCGGAAAATGCATCGCTGCCACCACACTGCATGCCCAGGATCAGCTCGGACGCCGGCACGGTTTCCCGGCGACGCTGGTCGAGTTTCTTCAAGCGCGTCTCGGCCAGCGCCATGATCTGCTCGATCATCTCGGTGAAACCGTGGCTGGAGTCCTGCAGCCGATACAGCCACGGCTCGCTGAGGTCAACGGAGCTGTCGTTATCGTGCATCACCTGCCCGGCCTGCAATTTCTCACAGCCCAGACTGATCACGAGTGCTTCGCCCCCCAGGTTCGGGTTGCGCGCCAGGTTGCGCACGGTACGGATCGGGATGTAGGCATCCGTCGCCGTGATCGCCACCCCGCAGCCGTAGCTGTGGGTCAGCGCCACTACGTCGTCGACATGTGGGTACCTGGGCAGCAACTCATCCTTGATGCGCTTGACCGCATGGTCCAGCACCCCGGTGACACACTGCACCGTAGTGGTGATGCCGAGGATATTGCGCGTGCCCACGGTGCCGTCGGCATTGCGGTATCCCTCGAACGTAAACCCTTCCAGCGGCGCCTGGGTCTCAGGCACCTCGGTGGACAGCGGCAAGCTGTCCAGCGGCGGCGCGGTCGGCATGCGCAGTTGATCTTCCTGCACCCAACTGCCGCGCGGAATCGGCGCCAAGGCGTAACCGATGGTCTGGCCGTAGCGAATTATCTGACCGCCTTCAGGGATATCTTCCAAGGTCACCTTGTGGCTCTGGGGGATGAAATCCACGGTCACCAGGCCATCCGGAAACTCCGTCCCGGCCGGTACACCCTGGTCATTGACCACGATCACCACGTTGTCGCGCTCGTGCAAACGAATCGAGCGCGGCGAGTCGGCATGTTCAATCAACTGCATTACATCGCCCCTCAGGAATGCGCTTCGGTAAGGTTGGTCAGCTCTGGGCCTTTGGCTGGTGGCTCTTTGAGTACCACACGCTTGATCGGACCGACGATGACCAGGTAGCTGAATACCGCCACCAGCGCGTTGGCGCCGACGAACACCAGGGCCCACTTGAACGAACCGGTGGTGGCGATGATGTAACCGATGACAATCGGGGTGGTGATCGACGCCAGGTTACCGAAGGTGTTGAACAAGCCGCCACTGAGGCCGGCGATTTGTTTCGGCGAAGTGTCGGACACTACCGCCCAACCCAGTGCGCCAACGCCTTTGCCGAAGAAGGCCAACGCCATGAAGCCCACGACCATCCACTCAACGTCAACGTAGTTACACGCGATGATACTGCTGGAGACCAACAGGCCGGCAATGATCGGCGCTTTGCGCGCGAACGTCAGGGAATGGCCCTTGCGCAGCAGGTAGTCGGAAATCACCCCACCGAGCACGCCACCGATAAACCCGCAGATCGCTGGCAACGAGGCGATGAAACCCGCCTTGAGGATGGTCATGCCACGGTCCTGCACCAGGTACACCGGGAACCACGTCAGGAAGAAATAAGTGATGCCGTTGATGCAGTACTGGCCCAAGTAGACGCCGAGCATCATGCGGTTGGTCAGCAGCTGGCGGATGTAATCCCACTTCGGACCGTCAGTTTTCTTGCCCTTGCCTTTGTCCTGATCCATATCGACCATCGCGCCGTTGGCGGCGATGTGATTGAGCTCTGCTTCGTTGATCAGCGGGTGCTGGCGCGGGCTGTGGATAACTTTCAGCCAGATCAGCGAGAAGGTAATGCCGATCACGCCCATCACGATAAACACGTGCTGCCAGCCAAAGCGGTAGACGATCCAGCCCATCAGTGGCGCGAACAACACAGTGGCAAAGTACTGCGCCGAGTTGAAGATCGCCGAGGCGGTACCGCGCTCAGCGGTAGGGAACCACGCTGCCACGATACGTGCGTTACCGGGGAAGGATGGCGCTTCGGCCAGGCCCACCATGAAGCGCAGCATAAACAGCGCAACAACGGCGGTGGAGACGCCGAACTCACCGACATAGCCTTGCAGCACGGTGAACAGTGACCAGGTGAAGATGCTCAGGGCATAGACTTTTTTCGAGCCGAAACGGTCCAGCAGCCAGCCGCCGGGGATTTGCCCGGCCACGTAGGCCCAACCGAATGCGGAGAAGATGTAACCGAGGGTGACCGCGTCGATACCGAGGTCTTTTTGCAGGCTGGAGCCTGCGATGGCGATGGTGGCCCGGTCGGCGTAGTTGATCGTTGTCACCAGAAACAGCATGAGCAGGATCAAATAGCGGACGTGGGTCGGCTTGGTCGCTTGCATGTAGAAGTACTCCCACTAATTATTTTTTTTGCGGGTAATGGTTTTCTGTTTTTTTGTTGGGGGAGCCAGCAGGCATCTGGCCCCCACCTGGTGTCGCTGTTACGAACCGATGTAGCTGGTCTTCACCACGGTGTAGAACTCTTGTGCATAGCGACCTTGCTCACGCGAACCATAGGATGAGCCCTTACGGCCACCGAATGGAACGTGATAATCCACACCCGCAGTTGGCAGGTTGACCATCACCATCCCGGCCTGGGAGTGGCGTTTGAAGTGGTTGGCGTACTTCAGCGAAGTAGTGGCAATGCCCGCCGACAAACCGAACTCGGTGTCGTTGGCCATGGCCAGCGCCGCTTCGTAGTCCGCCACGCGCACAACGTTGGCGACTGGGCCAAAGATTTCTTCACGGCTGATGCGCATGGCGGCTTCGCTGTCGGCAAACAGCGTCGGCGCCAGGTAGTAGCCTTCGGTATCACAGGTCACCAGGCCGCCACCGCTGACCAGCCGCGCACCTTCGCTTTGGCCGATGTCGATGTACTTGAGGTCCTGGTCCAACTGGGCCTGGGAAACGACCGGGCCGATATCGGTGCCGCTTTTCAAGGCGTGGCCGACTTTGATCGACTTCATGCGCTCAGCCATGGCCGCGACGAACTGGTCGTGAATACCGGCGGTGACGATCAAGCGGCTGGAGGCGGTGCAACGCTGGCCGGTGGAGTAGAACGCGCTCTGTACTGAGAGCTCGACGGCCTGCTTGAGGTCGGCGTCGTCGAGGATGATCTGCGGGTTCTTGCCGCCCATTTCCAGTTGCACTTTGGCCTGGCGCGAGACACAGCTGACAGCGATCTGGCGACCTACACCGACAGAACCGGTGAAGCTGATGCCATCGACTTTCGGGCTGTTGACCAGCACATCGCCCACCACACGACCGCTGCCCATCACCAGGTTGAATACACCGGCAGGGAAACCGGCGCGCGAGATGATTTCGGCCAGGGCCCAGGCGCAACCCGGTACCAGTTCAGCAGGTTTGATCACTACGCAGTTGCCGTAGGCCAGGGCTGGGGCGATCTTCCACGCGGGGATGGCAATCGGGAAGTTCCACGGAGTGATCAGGCCGACCACACCCAAGGCTTCGCGAGTGACCTCAACGTTGACGCCTGGACGTACCGACGGCACGTAGTCACCGGACAAGCGCAGGCATTCGCCGGCGAAGAACTTGAAAATGTTACCGGCACGGGTCACTTCGCCGATGGCCTCGGGGAGTGTCTTGCCTTCTTCCCGAGCCAGCAAGGTGCCGAGCTCTTCGCGGCGCGCGAGGATTTCGCTGCCGACTTTATCCAAGGCATCGTGGCGCGCTTGAATGCCGGAAGTGGACCAGGCCGGGAACGCCGCGCGAGCAGCATCGATGGCGGCGTTGACTTGGGCGACATCAGCCTTGGCGTATTCACCAATGACATCGGACAACTCCGACGGGTTGAGGTTGACGCAATAGTCAGCGCCGGCCACCCATTGGCCGTTGATGTAGTTGTCAAAACGTTGGGCTTGGGACACGAATCTTCTCCTGACGCAAAAGGCCGCTGATTGCTCAGCGGCCTTATAGATAGGTTATTGCGGGCCTTGCTTGTCGATCAGCGCGGCCAGGGCTTCGTACTCTTCCGGCAACAGGTCGGTCAGCGGCGTACGCACCGGGCCGGCGTCATAGCCTGCGATTTTTGCACCGGCCTTGACGATACTCACGGCATAACCGGCTTTGCGATTACGGATGTCCAGGTATGGCAGGAAGAAGTCGTCAATGATTTTGCCAACGGTAGCGTGATCTTCGCGGGCAATCGCGTGATAGAAATCCATCGCGGTTTTCGGGATGAAGTTGAACACCGCCGAGGAGTACACCGGCACGCCCAAGGCCTTGTAGGCAGCGGCGTAAACCTCTGCCGTCGGCAGGCCGCCAAGGTAGCTGAAACGGTCACCCAGGCGACGGCGGATCGACACCATCAACTCAATGTCACCCAGGCCGTCTTTGTAGCCGATCAGGTTCGGACAGCGCTCGGCCAGACGTTCCAGCAGCGGTGCGGTCAGGCGGCAGACATTGCGGTTGTAGACCACCACGCCGATCTTGACCGATTTGCACACGGCTTCAACGTGAGCGGCAACGCCGTCCTGGCTGGCTTCGGTGAGGTAGTGCGGCAGCAACAGCAGGCCTTTGGCCCCCAGACGCTCGGCTTCTTGAGCGTACTCGATAGCTTGGCGGGTCGAACCGCCCACGCCGGCGAGGATCGGCACGCTGGTCGCGCAGGTATCAACGGCGGTTTTCACCACCTGGGAATATTCGCTGGCAGCGAGGGAGAAAAACTCACCAGTGCCGCCGGCCGCGAACAAGGCGGTCGCGCCATACGGGGCCAGCCACTCTAAACGCTTGATGTAGCCCGCCTGGTGAAAGTCACCCTGGGCATTGAAATCGGTCACCGGGAAAGAGAGCAGACCGTGGGAGAGGATGGACTTCAGTTCTTGTGGATTCATTATTCGAACACCCTGGGTAAAGACTTTCTGTCGAAAGGTTATTGTTGGTTTTGGTGATGTCGTACGTCATCGTACAACTATAAAAATATTCGTCAACTGCAATTCATCAAACTTCATCCGCAAGGTGTTTAGAGCCGCCTTCTTGACGTAGGAAAAATTTCCTCTAAGCTCGGCAATACTGTATGTGCATACAGTATCAAAGGAAGATTCCTACGACATAGCAAGGAGCTAACATGTCAGGGTTTGAACTCGCGGCACCCGAAAAAAACACGCCTACCCTACGTTTCGAAGGCGGTGAACACACTGCCATTGGCGATGACACCCTGTTGCGCTTCGTCAAGGACGCACCGGCGATCCCCGCGCGCCAAGTCGAACTGCACCTGCCCAACGGCTTGGCGCTCACCTATGGCCAAGTGATCGCCCTGGGCGGCGACTTCTATGGCATCCCCGGCCAGCCCATCAGCGATGGTGCGTCCCCCGCAGAGCGCGTGCAGCGCTTCACTGGCGCTTTCAACTCGCTGGCCGTGCTGCCCGCTTCGCGAGAAGAAGCACACAAGATCCTGGCGGTGATGCAAAAGGAGGTCACTGCGGTCAAACAGGCAATAAAGGACGGCAAGCAGGCTCATCAAGCCTATGACGCCCTGGGCGATACGCTGTCTGAGGAATGGAACCGCATCACTGGCGGTGGCAGCGCTGTTTCGGCGCTTGTCCCGTTGGGCCGCTACCTGAAACTGGCGGCGGACAATGCCGACCACTTCGGCGAATGGGCGCTGTCGGCCTATTTGGCGGGGCATACGGCGGCGCTGCAACAAGCCGTGGTGGCTCACCAAACCGGCACCGACCAGGCCCTGGAACTGGCGTATGCCATGAACAGCTTTGCTGATCACTTTTTGACCGATCTGTTTTCCGCAGGCCACTTGCGGGTTCCGCGCAAGCAGTTGGCGGCCGTGGTAACGCCCGGTGAATTGGGCTCGCTGATCAGCCGTTTCATGCACGATGAAGACAGCACGTTCGGGCTCAAGGTGCGCAATGCCCTAGGAGATCAGTGGCACGCTTATGGGGATAAACGCTACTTCGACGCCATCGACGCGGACAACCGGACGCAGGTAAAACGTGCGGTGCAGGCCTCGGCGGATGAGGTCTTCGACACCTTCATCAGTGGTGTTCCGCCCTCCCCGGCCAACTTCAAGGCACCGCTGCATGTGCCGGACCTGAATGCCGCGCAGAACGCGGCGAATAACTTCTCACCGCTGTTTAAGGTAGAGGGTAAAAAGGTGCTGAGGCGCAAGGATGTGAATGACTTGAACGACAAGCACTGGACGAATGATTGGTGGGGGTGGAGTACGTATTTGTTGTTGAAGGACTACAAGCCGAATAAGCCGCAGCCTTGAGACAAACCTAAATCTTGCTCAAACGGATCAATCTCTAAAAGCCGTTCGTCGCTACTGTCAGTTCTGACAGTAGAGCCTTATTCATTACATCCATAACGTACATTCGACTTCCCGAAAGATCGTTACAGTAAAAGTTTAGGGCACAGAAAATTCGGGGGGCACGTTTCTTCTTATAATTTTAGAGGTGACCCATGTCCAAGAATCTGACAGTTAAAATCGCGCAAAAAGGCAAACCACCACGCCCACTGGATTACGAGCCAGAAATTGGTGATGAGATTTTCAGTACTGTGACTGGCTTACAACAAGTCGTACGCAAGGTTTTTGATGAGGATGCAAGCGAAGTTGTAATCTTCTTAGATCCGTCATCAAATCCATATCCTTAACCTCGGTCCTTACCCCCGCTGCGCCTCCGCCTCTTCATGGGCATGGCGCAGCCGCTCACGACTATTCGTCAAATGCAACCGCATCGCCGCCCGCGCCGCATCTGAATCCCGGCGCGCAATCGCCTCATAAATTTCTTCGTGCTCGCGGCTCAAACGCCCCATGTAATGCTGCTGGTCATCATGCGCCAAGCGCGCAGAATTCAAACGGGTACGCGGAATGATGCTGGTGCCCAGGTGGGTCATGATATCGGTGAAGTAGCGGTTACCGGTCGACAGCGCAATTTCGAGGTGAAACGCAAAATCGGAGGCTACAGCATCGCCGGCATGGGCCGCGCTTTCATTCAGGGCATCGAGCGCCGCACGCATGGCGGCCAGTTGCTCGTCGCTGCGACGCAATGCGGCCAACCCTGCGGACTCCACTTCCAGGCTGATCCGCAATTCCAGAATCGCCAACACATCACGCAGCGTTACCACGGTGGCCGGGTCGATACGGAAGCCGCTTGGGCTCGGCGTATCCAGCACAAACGTGCCGATACCGTGACGGGTCTCGACCTGCCCCGCCGCTTGCAAGCGTGAGATGGCCTCACGCACCACGGTGCGGCTGACCCCATGGGCATCCATGATCGCCGACTCGGTGGGCAGTTTATCGCCACGCTTGAGCTGACCGTCGCGGATCTGCTCGGACAACACCGTGACCAATTCCTGGGCAAGGCTGCGACGCTTGCGGGGAAGACGAGGGGCGGTGGAAGCGTTATCCATGATGATCCATTTTTCTCGGCGAACTTGAACACGCATCATAGCCCATGGCGGTTGTACGATCACTGCCCGGGCACGACTTTCATTGATATCCTGCGCGCAAAAAAATGCCCCGACACAGATCGAGGCATTTTTGAGGCTCACCCGAGGGTGAAAACCGGTTACTTCACGACTTTCAGGCTCGGCCGGCCGCTAGGGCGCGGTGGCTCGGAATCCGGTGGCGGCAGATCGTCGCCATCTTCTGCTTCGATCGTTTCGTCATCCTCGAAAGGCGACTCCAGATCGAACACCATGCCTTGGCCGTTCTCCCGGGCATAAATGCCGAGGATGGCGCCAGTCGGCACGTAAAGCGTATGCGGTACGCCGCCGAAACGCCCTTCAAAGCTCACGGCTTCGTTGTCCATGTGCAGGTGGCGCACGGCACTCGGCGATACGTTCAGCACAATTTGTCCATCACTGGCAAAACCCTCCGGTACCTGAACCGCAGGAAATTCGGAATTGACCAGCATGTGCGGGGTGCAATCGTTGTCCACAATCCACTCATAGAGCGCGCGGACCAAGTAGGGTCGACTGGAGTTCATCAGCGGCTCCTTAAGCCTTAGCGCATATCGCGTTCGACACCAGACAGACTCGCCTGGAAAGCCTCACGCGCAAACTGGCGCTCCATGTAATCAAGCAGCGGCTTGGCCGGCCGCGGCAGTTCAATACCGAGAATCGGCAAGCGCCAGAGTATCGGTAATAGGCAGCAATCCACCAAGCTTTGTTCCTCGCTGAGGAAAAAAGGTTTGTCGGCGAACAACGGCGAAACACCGGTCAGGCTCTCGCGCAATTCCTTACGCGCCTGCACTCGTGCCGGCTCTTTACTGCGTGTGTCCAGAATCAGATCCACCAGCCCACACCAGTCACGCTGGATCCGATGGATCAGCAGGCGGCTGTTGGCACGCGCCACCGGGTACACCGGCAGCAAAGGTGGATGCGGGTAACGCTCATCCAGGTATTCCATCACCACGGTTGACTCCCACAACGCCAGGTCACGATCGACCAAGGTGGGCAAGCTGCCGTAAGGGTTCACTTCGATCAGTTTCGGCGGGTGGCGACCTGCCTCCACAGTGATGATCTCGGCGCTGACACCCTTCTCTGCGAGCACGATGCGTACTCGGTGGGAATAGTGGTCGGCGGGGTCGGAGTAACAGGCCAACCGGTTGGTCACGCCCATGGCGGTCCTCCTCGCTTGTTGAAATTATCGAAAGCTCAAAAACGAGCGCGCCCAGAGAGCATCTCTATAACGCCTGGCACAACCAGATCGCTACGTGTTCAGAGATGCCGCTGGGCGCGCAAGATTAACAGCAATTGCTTACGGTTGGATCAATGCACATCCTTCCAGTATTCGCGTTTGAGCAGATAGGCGAATACGAAGAAGAAAGCCAGGTACAGCAACACATACGTACCGATGCGCTGATGCTGCAATTTGACCGGGTTGGCAGAGTAGGCCAGGAAGGTCACGAGGTTCTTGACCGTCCCGTCGAACTGCTCCTCAGTCTGGGAACCTGGAGTCTCTATCGTCAGTTGATCGCACGCTTCATGAGTCAACGGCGTGCCGGTCAACGGATCGTATTGCTTCTTGCCGTCTTCAACGACCTGAATCTGCTTGCATCCTACCACTTGCTTGCCTTGCAGGCCGACCAGAACGTTAGGCATGCCGACGTTCGGGAACACGCGGTTGTTGACCTGGAAAGGGCGCGACGGGTCTTCATAAAAGGATTTCAGGTAGCCATACAGCCAATCGGTACCGCGCACGCGCGCCACCAGGGTCAGGTCAGGCGGTGCAGCACCGAACCAGGCCTTGGCATCCGCAGGCTTCATGCCGATGTTCATGTGGTCGCCGATCTTGGCACCGGTGAACACCAGCTTCTCCAGCATCGTTTCATGAGGAATGCCGAGGTCATCGGCGACACGCTCATAACGCTGGAACTTGGCGCTGTGACAGCCCATGCAGTAGTTGGCGAACGTCCGCGCGCCGTCTTGCAGGGCGGCTTTATCCGAGACGTCGATATCGACTTTTTCCAGCTCCGGGCCGCCGTGTTCGGCAGCGAAGGACAGTAGCGGCAAGGCCGCAAGCATCAATGCAACAAATAACTTTTTCATCAGCCAGTCACCCTTTCCGGAACCGGTTTGGTCTTCTCGAGCCGGGTATAGAACGGCATCAGAATGAAGTAGGCGAAGTACAGGAAGGTGCAGACCTGCGACAGCAACGTACGCTCAGGCGTCGGCGCCAATACGCCCAGCACACCCAGGATCACGAACGAAATGCAGAACACCCACAGCCAGATCCTGCTCAGCCAGCCCTTGTAGCGCATGGACTTGACCGGGCTGCGGTCGAGCCAAGGCAACACGAACAGCACCGCAATGGCCGCGCCCATGGCGATCACGCCCATGAGTTTGTCGGGGATTGCGCGCAAGATCGCGTAGAACGGCGTGAAGTACCAGACCGGGGCAATGTGCTCAGGTGTCTTGAAGGCGTTAGCCTGTTCGAAGTTAGGTTTCTCCAGGAAATAACCGCCCATCTCCGGGAAAAAGAACACGATCGAGCAGAACACGAACAGGAACACCACTACACCGACAATGTCTTTGACGGTGTAGTAAGGGTGGAACGGAATGCCGTCCAGCGGGATGCCGTTTTCGTCCTTGTGCTTCTTGATGTCCACGCCATCAGGGTTGTTGGAACCCACTTCGTGCAGCGCCAGGATGTGCAGCACTACCAGGCCGAGAATCACGATCGGCAGGGCAACAACGTGCAGCGCAAAGAAGCGGTTCAAGGTAATACCAGAGATCAGGTAGTCACCGCGAATCCACTGGGTCAGGTCGTTGCCGATTACCGGGATCGCGCCGAACAACGAGATGATCACCTGGGCGCCCCAGTACGACATCTGGCCCCAGGGCAGCAGGTAGCCCATGAAGGCTTCGGCCATCAGCGCCAGGTAGATCAGCATGCCGAAGACCCACACCAGCTCGCGAGGTTTCTGGTACGAGCCGTAGAGCAGGCCACGGAACATGTGCATATACACGACGATAAAGAACGCCGACGCGCCCGTGGAGTGCAGAAGGCGCAGGATCGAGCCGTACTCGACGTCACGCATGATGTATTCGACGGAAGCAAACGCTTCCTCCGCCGACGGCGTATAGCTCATGGTCAGCCATACGCCGGTGACGATCTGGTTGACCAGCACCAGCAGGGCCAGGGAGCCGAAGAAGTAGAAGAAGTTGAAGTTTTTCGGCGCGTAATATTTGCTGAGATGGTCTTCCCACATTTTAGTGGCGGGGAAGCGCGCATCCACCCAATCCATGAACTTACTCATGACGCGTTCTCCTTATCGAGGCCAATGACAATGATGTCGTCAGATTCGTACTCGTGCGGAGGAACCGGCAAGTTCAAAGGCGCAGGCTGGGACTTATAGACGCGGCCGGCGAGGTCGTAGTGGGAACCGTGGCAGGGGCAGAAATAACCTCCGACCCAATCCTTGCCCAGGTCCACAGGAGCGACTTCCGGGCGGAAGGTCGGCGAGCACCCCAGGTGGGTGCACAGACCAACCACCAGCAGGATCTCTGGCTTGATCGAACGTGCTTCGTTCTTGGCGTAGGCGGGTTGGTCGGACTTCTCGGACTTCGGGTCAGACAACTGGCCCTCGATCTTCTTGAGATTCCCCAGGATTTCCTCTGTACGACGAACAATGAAAACCGGCTGGCCGCGCCATTCAGCAATCATCTGCTGGCCTGGCTCGATCTTGCTGATATTCACCTTCACCGGTGCACCTGCGGCTTTCGCCTTGGCACTGGGAAACCATGACCCCACGAACGGGACCGCAGCCCCCACCGCTCCTGCAGCACCCACCACGGATGTGGCTGCTACCAAGAAGCGACGCCGGCCTGCATTCACGCCGTCATTGCTCATTCAGTCCTCTCCCATCAGCTTTTTGGCCTGTTAAATCAGGCGTCTACTAAGTATTAAATCTGAACTTATAAAAATTTTGCCGAATGGTAATGAAAAGCCCCACGTATGACAAGGGAATTGCCCGGGGCTCCGCCTCCAGGCCTTGTAGTATAGGGGGTCTACGGATGTGGCAAGTTGTCACGGCGATTTTTATGCATAAATCGCAGGCAATAAAAAACGCCCAGCTCCGTGAGGAGGCTGGGCGCTTTGTGGAACGTAAAGCGAATTAACGCTTCGAGTACTGCGGACGCTTACGCGCTTTACGCAGACCGACTTTCTTACGTTCAACTTCACGGGCATCGCGAGTCACGAAGCCTGCTTTGCGCAGAGCGCCACGCAGGGTTTCGTCGTACTGCATCAGAGCGCGAGTGATACCGTGGCGGATTGCGCCAGCTTGACCACTTACACCGCCACCGATAACGGTGACGTAGATGTCGAACTTTTCAACGGTCTCGGTCAGTTCCAGCGGCTGACGAACTACCATGCGGGCAGTTTCGCGACCGAAGAAGTTTTCCAGAGTGCGGTTGTTGATCGAGATGTTACCAGTGCCCGGACGCAGGAAAACGCGTGCGGTTGCGGTTTTGCGACGGCCAGTGCCGTAATTTTGAGTCGCCGACATAATGAACTATTCCGTTAAAACTTCAGTTCTTGGGGCTGCTGAGCAGCATGAGGGTGTACAGCGCCCGCATAGACTTTCAGCTTGCGAAACATATCGCGACCCAGTGGGCCCTTCGGCAGCATGCCTTTGACCGCGATTTCGATCGGGGCTTCAGGCTTCTTGGAGATCAGACCTTCGAAGTTCGAAGACTTGATACCGCCTGGGAAACCGGAGTGACGGTAGTACATTTTGTCTTGCGCTTTGTTGCCGGTAACACGTACCTGCTCAGCGTTGATGATCACGATGTAGTCACCGGTGTCAACGTGAGGGGTGTACTCAGGCTTGTGCTTGCCACGCAGACGGCTGGCGACTTCAGTGGCCAGACGACCCAGGGTCTGACCAGCGGCGTCGACGACAAACCAGTCGCGCTGAACTGTTTCCGGTTTTGCAGTAAAAGTTGTCATTCTTTAATAGCCTCAGGGGCCGCCCTGTAAATTAGACGGCGGATCTTACTGAATAGTGCGTACTTTGACAAGTCAAAGGCAGCCGGATACAGACGCTATCGGGGGCTCGGGTCGGCGCGTCCGTTCAACGGCAAGATTCTTCGGCAGACGGCGCATCACTTCCACTGCAGAAAGAGGTGGGCAATTATGCAGATTGCGAAAAAAAATTCAACCTGCTTTTATGATTGTTTTCCCTGAAGGAGTACCCGATGGATTATCGACAGCTGGGCCGTACGGATCTGAACGTGAGCGCGATAGCCTTGGGCACCATGACCTGGGGCGAGCAGAACAGCGAAGCAGAGGCCTTCGCACAGATCGAGCGAGCCAAGGCCGCGGGGATAAACTTCCTCGACACGGCCGAAATGTACCCGGTGCCGCCCAAGGCCGACACCTATGCCACCACCGAGCGTTATATCGGTAATTACTTCAAAAGCCGTGGCGACCGCGCCGACTGGATCCTTGCCAGCAAGATCGCCGGCCCCGGCAACACCATTGATTACATCCGCGACGGCCACCTGCGGCACAACCGCAAGCACATCGTTGAAGCCCTGGATGCCAGCCTCAAGCGCCTGCAAACCGACTGGATCGACCTTTACCAACTGCACTGGCCGGAGCGCAGCACCAACTTCTTCGGCCAACTGAGCTACAAGCACAAGGACGAAGACGACCTCACCCCGCTGGAGGAAACCCTCGAAGCGCTGGACGAGCAAGTGAAAGCCGGCAAGATCCGCCACATCGGCCTGTCCAATGAAACGCCGTGGGGCACCATGAAATTCCTCGCCCTGGCCGAAGCCCGTGGCTGGAGCCGCGCGGTGTCGATCCAGAACCCGTACAACCTGCTCAACCGCAGTTTTGAGGTGGGTTTGGCGGAAGTCGCGATTCGTGAGCAGTGCGGTTTGCTGGCGTATTCGCCACTGGCGTTCGGTATGCTCAGCGGCAAGTACGAGAACGGCGCGCGCCCTGCAAAAGCACGGCTGACGGAATACAGCCGCTTCAGCCGCTACTTCAACCCGCAGTCGGAAGCGGCGTGCAGTCGTTATGTGGCGCTGGCTCGGGAGCATGGTCTGGACCCGGCACAGATGGCCTTGGCGTTTGTCACGCAGCAGCCGTTTGTGACCAGCAACATCATCGGGGCGACAAGCCTGGAGCAGCTGGACAGCAACATTGCCAGTGCTGATCTGAAGCTCACGAAGGAGGTGCTGGAAGGGATTGAGGCGATTCAAAAGGATCACCCAAATCCTGCTCCCTGATTGACCGGTAGACCGGTAGACCGCTATCGCAGGCAAGCCAGCCCCCACATTTGACCGAGTACATCCATTTGGAATGCGGTTGAATGTGGGAGCGGGCTTGCTCGCGAAGAGGCCCTAAGCATCGCTACAAAATCATCAAAGCGCCCGCGCAATAATTTCCTTCATGATCTCATTGGTCCCCGCATAAATCCGCTGCACCCGCGCATCCGCCCAGGCCCGGGCGATCGGGTATTCCCACATGAAGCCGTAGCCGCCGTGCAGCTGCACGCACTCGTCGAGCACCTTGCACTGCAAGTCCGTGGCCCAGTACTTGGCCATCGCTGCCGTAGGCACATCCAGCTTGCCTTCCAGGTGCAACGCCATGCACTTGTCCACAAACACGCGGCCGATCTGAATCTCGGTGGCCATCTCCGCCAGCTTGAAGCGGGTGTTCTGGAAGTCCGCAATCGCCTTGCCGAACGCCTTGCGCTCGCGGGTGTATTCCAGGGTCCACCCCAACGCCGCCTCGGCCGACGACAGCGCGCCGATCGCCACCGTCAATCGCTCCTGAGGCAACTCCTGCATCAAGTACGCGAAGCCCATGCCCGCCTGGCCCAACAGGTTTTCCTTGGGCACACGCACGTCCTGGAAGAACAGCTCCGATGTGTCCTGGGCCTTCATGCCAACCTTCTCCAGGCGCTTGCCCTTGGCGAACCCCGGCGTGTCGGCTTCCACCAGAAACAAACTGATGCCTTTGGCGCCGGCCTTGGGGTCGGTCTTGGCGACGACTATTACCAACTCGGCCAGATAGCCGTTGGTGATGAAGGTCTTGGAACCATTGATCACATACTCATCGCCCTCCAGCACGGCCGTGGTCTTGACCCCTTGCAGGTCGGAACCCGCCCCCGGTTCAGTCATGGCAATAGCCGTGACCCTCTCGCCGGAGATCAACTTGGGCAGGTACTTGTGCTTCAGCGCCTCACTGCCGTAATGCAGGATGTAAGGCGCCACAATATCCGAGTGCAGGGAAAAACCGATGCCAGTGAGGCCCAGCCGGCTGATCTCCTCGATCACCACCGCGCTGTACAAAAAGTCCGCGCCCAGCCCGCCGTATTCCTCCGGCAGATGAGAACACAGCATCCCCGCCTCCCCCGCTTTGCTCCACAAATTTCGGTCGATGTAGCCCTGTTTCTCCCATTGCCCATGGAACGGCGCGGCGTCTTTTTCAAGGAAGGTACGCACGCTTTCGCGGAAGAGTTCGTGTTCCGGGCTGAACAAGGTTCTGGGAATCATGGGTCACCTGCGTGGATTGTCGGACAAAGACGAACCCACAGAGACTATGCCCCGAAGGCATCACGGGACACTGGACACATGCGACAAAAAATAAGACGATCCAGCCGTCTGGTGACCACTTTCCCCTATAAGAATAAATGAAATTATGTCTAACCAAATCTCCACGCCGTTGCGGCGCATCAGCATTTTGGCCATTGATCGGGTATTCGCTTCAACCCTCATGCAAGCCAAGGATTTCTTCCACCTCGCCAGCCTGCGTTACGGCAAGCAACTGGGCCAGGGCCTGACCCCTGCGTTCGAGACAAGGCTGGTCAGCCCCGACGGGCAATCGGTGCGCAGCTTCAGTGATGTGATCATGCCGGTGGACGGCGGCCTGGAAGACGCCGACATCATCGTATTACCGGCCTTCTGGGATGACTTCGACGCCTTATGTGCGCGCTACCCTCAAGTGCTGCCGTGGCTGCGCGAGCAACATGCCCGCGGTGCGGTGTTGTGCGGCGAAGCCACCGGGGTGTTCTGGCTGGCGGAAGCCGGCCTGCTCGACGGCAAGGAGGCGACCACCTACTGGCGTTTCTTCAACGCCTTCAGCGAGCGCTTCCCCAAGGTCCAGCTCAACCAGGACAAGCACCTCACCGACGCCGACAACCTGTATTGCGCTGGCGGCACCACCTCGGCGTGCGACCTCTACATCTACTTGATCGAGCGTTTCTGCGGCGCCAACATCGCCCAGGCCGTGGCCCGCGACATCCTCTACGAAGTGCAGCGCAGCTATGCACCTGGACGCATTGGGTTTGGCGGGCAGAAGCTGCACCAGGACGTGATCATCCTGCAGATCCAGCATTGGCTCGAAGAGCATTTCGCAGACAAATTTCGCTTCGAAGATGTGGCACGGGAACACGGCATGAGCATCCGCAATTTCATGCGCCGCTTCCAGACCGCCACGGGTGACAAGCCGCTGCATTACCTGCAGCGGCTGCGGATTGAGACGGCGAAGGGACTGCTCTCGGGCAGCCGCAAGAGCATCAAGACCATCAGTTATGAGGTGGGTTATGACGATGCGAGTTTCTTTGCGCGGCTGTTCAGGCAGCACACCGAACTGTCGCCGAACCAGTATCGCCAGCAGTTCCAGCAGGCGGCCTAAGTTAGGTTGAACGCGGTAAAAATGTGGGCGCGGGCTTGCTCGCGGCCACATTTGATTTACATCGCTCTTAAGGTTTGTGACCGCGCGACAGGAACTCGTGGGACTGCATTTCCAACAAGCGGCTCAGCGTGCGCTGGAACTCAAAGTTCAAACGACCGCCGGTATACAGGTCCTTCAGCTCGACTTCCGCCGAAATGATCAGCTTGACGTTACGGTCGTAGAACTCGTCGACCATGTTGATAAAGCGTCGCGCGATGTCGTCGGTGGTCACGCTCATCTGCTCCACGCCGCTCAAAATCACCGCGTGGAAGATCTTACCCAGTTCGATGTAGTCGTTCTGGCTACGCGGGCCGTCGCACAGTTGGCGGAACTCGAACCAGGCCACATCATCGCAGGTACGCAATGCGATGATTTCGCGGTTCTCGATCATCAGCTTGTCGTTTTCCACCGCCTGGGTGCATTCCGGCGTCAGCGCACGGAAGCTTTTTTTCAAGCTTTCATGGGCCGCTTCGTTCAGCGGGAAGTGAAACAGCTCCGCTTGCTCCAGGTGGCGCAGGCGGTAGTCGACGCCACTGTCGACGTTGACGATCTCGGTGTTCTGCTTGATCAGCGCGATGGCCGGCAGGAAGCGTGCGCGCTGCAGACCGTCCTTGTACAAACCGTCAGGCACGATGTTCGAGGTGGCGACCAGCGTCACGCCGTTCTTGAACAGTTCTTCCATCAGCGTGCCAAGGATCATGGCGTCGGTGATGTCGGAGACGAAAAATTCATCGAAGCAAATCACCCGCGCCTCATCAGAAAAGCGCTTGGCGATGATGGTCAGCGGGTTTTTCTCGCCCGGCAGGGTCTTCATCTCTTCGTGCACACGCTTCATGAAGCGGTGGAAGTGCGTCCGCACCTTTTCCTTGAACGGCAGTGCTTCGAAGAACGTATCTACCAGGTAGGTCTTGCCACGGCCCACGCCGCCCCAGAAATACAGGCCCTTGACCGGCGTGTGGTCTTTTTTGCCAAACAGCTTGCTGAACATACCTGGCTTGCTTTGCGAGGCCGCGACCAGGTCGTCGTACAGGCGCTGCAAATGACGCACTGCCGTTTCCTGGGCCGCGTCATGGAAGAACTCAGGGCGTTTCAAATCAGCTTGATATCGTTCTAGGGGCGTCATAATTTCGTTAGCAAGGCAACAAAAACGGGCGGTCACTGTAACGACGGCCCTGGATAATGGCAATCAACCCTTGGTCGGGTTAATCCTCGAGGGGGGTCAACGCGACGCGCAGCGCGGCGATGGCGGCATCGCGGGACGCTTCGTCGGCGAACTCGGCGCTGTCCGCTACCGCGCTACCGTCCAGCCATACGCTGAAGCTCAGGGCCTCAGGGCGCACATCCAGCGGGTCACCGTTTTGCAGTTGCTTGGTCACGGCACCGGCGGCCTTACCGTCGGCGAAATGACGCGACAGCAATAATTGCTCGCCATCGGCGGCCAACAGGCGGAAGCGGAAGCTGCCGTCGTCTTCGCGAAAGCTCACAAAGCGCGCGGCTTTTGCGGCTTTCTTCTTCGCAGCGACCGGCGCCGCAGCTTGCTCGACAAACGAACGCAGGCCAACTGCTTCACGCAGCTCGGCGAGGAACGGCGCCGCCACGGCACGGGCCTTTTTGGCGCCAACCAGCAGCAGGTCTTCCATATCCGATGGGCGCGACATCAGCGCGTGGTAGCGCTCGCGCGCT
The DNA here is from genome assembly GCF_963970835.1 of Pseudomonas sp. EA_15y_Pfl1_P101. NCBI lineage: Bacteria > Pseudomonadati > Pseudomonadota > Gammaproteobacteria > Pseudomonadales > Pseudomonadaceae > Pseudomonas > Pseudomonas sp. EA_15y_Pfl1_P101. The sequence goes on from NZ_CAXAPA010000001.1 coordinate 488,745, forward strand.
TCGCCCAACTGCCCATCCAGCAGCTGGAACAGACGGCTTTTCGCCTCACCCCAGCCCAGGCCTTGTTGCAGCTCGGCGCGGAATTCTTCTTCCTGGGCCTTACTGGCAAAGGCCTGGTACAAGGTGAACAGGTGCGAGTTGTCCGGGTCCTTGGCTTCGCCTGGCGCGCGGGAGTCGGTGACGATCCGCGAGATGGCGTCCTTCATGTCCTTGGCGCTGGTGAACAACGGAATGGTGTTGTCGTAGCTTTTCGACATCTTGCGGCCGTCCAGGCCCGGCAAGGTGGCGACGCTTTCTTCGATCAACGCCTCAGGCATGGTGAAGAATTCTTTGCCGTTGCCAAACAGGTGGTTGAAGCGCTGGCCGATGTCGCGGGCCATTTCCACGTGCTGGATCTGGTCACGGCCGACCGGCACTTTGTGCGCATTGAACATCAGGATGTCCGCCGCCATCAGCACCGGGTAGCTGTACAGGCCCATGGTGATGCCCGCGTCCGGGTCTTCACCGGTTTCTACGTTTTTGTCCACCGAGGCCTTGTAGGCGTGGGCGCGGTTGAGCAGGCCCTTGGCGGCCACGCAGGTCAGCAGCCACGTCAGCTCGGGGATTTGCGGGATGTCCGACTGGCGATAGAACGTCACCCGGTTTACATCCAGGCCACCCGCCAGCCAGGTCGCGGCGATTTCCATACGCGAACGCTGGATGCGCTGTGGGTCATCGCATTTGATCAGGGCGTGGTAGTCGGCCAGGAAGTAGAAGGAGTCGGCATTGGCGTCCTGGCTGGCAAGGATCGCCGGGCGGATCGCACCGGCGTAGTTGCCCAGGTGCGGCGTGCCGGTGGTGGTGATGCCGGTGAGGATACGGGTACGAGTCGTCATGGGTAATCGCTTATCAGACTGCTATCAATTCGAGAGGCGCGGCAGGACCAGATCCTTTAGATCGGTGAGCTTGCCATGAAAAAAGTGTCCGCATTCTGCCACTTTCAGCAGCTCATGGGGGCGTTTCAAGGCGGCGGACCAGTCGTAGACGAGTTGTGGGTCGACCACTTCATCGGTTTCAGGCTGGATCAGGGTCAATGGGCACCCCTGGGGCAGCAGGTCGTTATCGCTCAAGCGCATCACCGCAGCGGCCACCATGAACAGATGTGACAGTTTTTCGCCCTTGGCTTCAAGGCGGCCGCCGAGGCTGGCAGCGACGTAGCCACCGAAGGAAAAACCGAGCAAGGTGATCGGCAGCTCGGGGTGTTTTTCCCGCAGCCAAGCGGCGGCCGCTTCGGCATCGTCCACTTCACCGGTGCTCATGTCGTGGGTGCCGGCACTTGCGCCGACACCACGGTAATTGAAACGCAAAGTAATCAATCCAGCATCGCGGGCAGTGCGCTGCAGGGTCGACACAACTTTATTAAGCATGGTCCCACCCTGCACCGGGTTAGGGTGGCAGATCAACGCCAGGCCACGCGGCTCGGGGTGATCCAGGTACAGGGCTTCCAATTGGCCTACCGGGCCATCGATCAAAACGGGGGTTTCACGCATGAGCAAGAGATGAACTCCGTGACCTCTCAATGGGTCGACTCGTCTAGCTAAAAGTCTGTGCTTGGCATCATTGCGAGCTTAATCGCGGTATACAGCGCAGGTTTGAGCCGTTAACGTAAAGCAAAGCCGTTTATAGAGGAAGGACTCGTGGAACACTCGCTCTTAGTTTGGTTGTTGCCGACTCTTGCCCTGGTTGCCGGTGTCGCCATTGGATTCCTGGTTGCTCGCCTGCTGCCGAATGCCGCGCCTAACCGCACGCAGCGTCAGCTGGATGACATTCAGGAACGTTTTGACAGTTATCAGAATGAGGTGGTTACCCACTTCAACAGCACCGCGACCCTGGTCAAGAAGCTCACCCAGAGCTACCAGGATGTACAGGACCACCTCGCCGATGGTGCCAACCGCCTGGCCCTCGACGACATTACCCGTCAGCGTCTGCTGGCCGCGCTGCATTCCGATGCACCTCAAGCGCCGCGGGAGCGCCTGACCCCGCCGCGGGAAAACCAGGAGCCTCCACGGGACTACGCGCCAAAAACGCCGAACGCCCCTGGCATGCTGGATGAGCATTACGGCTTGAAGAAGTAACTCGTCTTCAAGCAACAAAAAGCCCGGCTGATCGATGATCAGCCGGGCTTTTTTGTGAGCCTCACAAACAACATCAATCAAATGTGCGGGCTTGCTCGCGACAGCGGTGGGTCAGTCAGCACATCGGTAACGGATAGACCGTATTCGCGAGCAAGCCGACTCTTATCAAACAAAAAATAACTCATTGTTTTTGCTCTTAAAATTTAAGCCGCTTTAACCAGCTGCAATCCAAGTTTGCGTGCCTTGCGTTCCAAGGCGCGCATCTGCCGATCACGGCTTCTTTCTT